>NZ_JBNPVW010000010.1:0-368784 GCF_050434125.1 Nocardia sp. GP40
TCGCAGCGAGCCACGCGAGGGCAGAGACCGCATAAGCTACACCCCGCCGTCCTGGGTGTCCGGACATCAGCCCCGGACAAAGATGACCTTAGGGAAGACCGCATCCGCACCGCCAAAGACACCGGTCTACGCAACCTCCCGTTCCATGGTTTCAACGCCAACCGGATCTGGCTGGCCATCGTCACCCTCGCGCTCGACCTGATCGCCTGGCTACAGACGATCGCCCTGCACGACCAGCCCGCCCGCCGATGGGAACCGAAAACCCTTCGCCTGCACCTGTTCTCGATCCCCGCCCGGATCGCCCGCCACGCCCGCCGGGTCCACCTACGACTATCGCGCACAGCATCGGCCACCAACCTCGCGCTCACCGCGATCGACCGGCTACAGGCCACCTGACCAGGCCGAACCCGCCCCAACAACCAACGAAAGGACCACCCCCGGGCCCGTGGAACCCGGCAGCCAACCCGCGGCACGGGCCGACCCTTCACACCGTTCTGCGGCCACACCGGCCACAGACGCGCCACCAAACCCCATCAGGCCAGCACGTCACCGCCGCGAAATATTGAGGTTAGCTGTCAGCAACCCCATAGGGCGCGAACCCGCGCGGCGTGACCTGCAATTTTCTGATGCCCGGATAACAGCTGTGGTGGCGTATTGCCTTTGACCTGCGCAAACGCGGCGCAGGTAAAGCGCCTCCGGCTGGCCTGGTATCGCCTGTACCAGATGCGGCCACGGCGGCGCGGCGCCCGCCTCGCCCAGATGTGAGCCTGCTCGCTGAGCACACCCGCAGGAGCCCCTGCTCGCCTGCAATTCCGCAGATTACGGAAAGTACCGGTACCGTGAGGCGATATACTCGATGTTGATTATTGGGGTTTTCAGTGCCCTGAAACTGAACCCGCCAACGGTGGTGGAAAGTACATTGCGCATACTGACCGGGTCGTCGCCCCGGACGCAATTGCTGGCCCAGTTCGACCAGTATTGCTCGACGTTCCAGCTCCGGTACCCGAATGTCGTGCAGCAGTTGGTGCCACATTTACCTCCGGTCTCGCACAGGTCACTGATCTCGCAGCCCTGCGTTCCCGGGCAGCTTCGGCTTCAGTCAATGTCGCCGGTGGGTTGACGTTCAGTTGTACGGCTTGTACGACGGAGCCGTGCCCGACGCCATACTGCGACAGTTGGTTAACGTATTGCCCTGCGAGGAGGTCTTGGCAAAGCCGCTTCGCGGCATCCAGGCCGGCGTTGATCGGTGTACCGGCGCCGAGACGAATCACCGGGTGGTAGTAAGTGCCCCAGCAGATGACGGCGACTGCAGGGTGGGCGATGACAAATTTGGTGTTTTCGTCGGCGGCAACTCCACTCGTGTCGCAGTGGCATACGGCGTTCGTGCTCCCAGCATCAGTAGATCCGAGTGCCGAGGACACCCGTGCCCGCGAAAGACTGGTCAGGTGATCGTTATCGGGGCCGCGTCGGCGTCGACCTTGCAGTAAACTCGGCCGATCAATGCAATATCCGCTCGTTTGGCGTCGGAGATCTGCTT
The DNA here is from genome assembly GCF_050434125.1 of Nocardia sp. GP40. Classification (NCBI taxonomy): domain Bacteria; kingdom Bacillati; phylum Actinomycetota; class Actinomycetes; order Mycobacteriales; family Nocardiaceae; genus Nocardia; species Nocardia sp. GP40. The sequence goes on from NZ_JBNPVW010000010.1 coordinate 1,538, forward strand.
ATCGAGCACAATGCCCGGCCTGCAGTCGCCCGCGCCCGAGATCACACCCGCGACCTTTGTGTCGTATGGTCTGCAGCTTGGTTCCAAAGTCTTCCCGCTAGAGCTGATAACCATCACCGTTCCGGGTTCTGATTGCCCAACTGCGGAAATCTCGAACTGCTCGGCGCAGTCTCCGCCGGTCAGATAAACATCGCCGGTGACCCGAATGTCACCTTGAAATAATCCCGCTAGGATGCCGCCGGTCGAGACCAGGCCGATCCCGTTCACGCTTTCCGCACTTACACCTATGCCCCCGTTACCTGCGCTCTGGTTCTTTCCGTAAACGCCGCTGGCCGTTGTGTTGTCGACCTGACCGAAAACGCCTTCTCCTCCGGCGATTCCGCCTCTCCCAAATACGCCGATACCTGTTCCGGTATGCTCGCCGTAGACCGCACTGTCACTCGGACTCGTTGTAGTCGCGTGTACCGCGTTACTACCAGGGCCGGCACCAGTGGCCGTAGCCAAAACCGGAAACTGTCAAGGGGTATGCAGGCCGCAGTTCAATTTCCCCGGATACCGGTGGTGGCGACCACCGGCCGATTTCCGGGCCCGGGCGGAGTCGCGGCCCTCCCGCGCGGTCGTGGTCTTCACCGGGGCGAGGTTGGTGAGCCGCCGCAGTACCGCAGTGCGTGACGGTGGCGAAAGCCTGCTTACCGTGCATTCCCGATCGATTCCCCGGCAGATCGATGCCCACCCCAACTCGCGCCGCGTCTCGATTGCGTCGTTTCGAAGCCTAATGACCAGTGACAACCGCCCACCCTCGAGAGCAGCATGGATGGACCGCCCGTGCAGGGCTGTCATCGACACGGATGGATCCAACACGCGTTGGCTGGGGTTTCACCGCTTCATGAAAGTTATCCGCCTGGTCGAGGGAGGTTCAACGATGCGTCGTCTCATCATGTGCTGTGACGGCACGTGGGATACACCTAGCCAGTTGGCGGTCACGAATGTGCGCCGCATGTACAACGCTCTGGCAGATTCCATGAGCAACGGGGAGGAGCAGCTCGCGCAGTATCAGTCTGGGGTGGGTACCGAGAGCGGTGAGCTGCTCGGCTGGCTGCTGGGAGGGACCACCGGGGCGGGATTATCGAGCAACGTGATGGCCGCCTATCACTGGCTGACCTCTAAGTACCGACCCGGAGACAAAATCGCCCTATTCGGTTTCAGTCGTGGCGCGTACACGGCGCGCAGCACCGCGGGCATGATCGCCGCGTGCGGATTGATCGATACCCGATGCGTGGATGAAGACACGGTCCGGCGTCAGATCCGGCAGGTCTACCAGCGGAGGTACCACCTAGGGCAGGCCGCAGATCCCAGGTGGAGCGACGGTCTCCGATTCAGCTACGCCCCTGAGCGGGATCCGATGCCGGTGGACTTCATCGGCGTGTGGGACACCGTCGGGTCACTGGGCATCCCGGACACCCTCGGCGGGCTCAGCCTGCTGGACCCCGCCCGTCGCTATGCGTTCCTCGACGTGAAGCTCAACCCAGCCGTGCGTCACGGCCGCCACGCGATAGCGCTCGATGAGCAGCGGAGTGAGTTCACCCCGACGTTGTGGTCCGAGCCGGAGCCGGATCAGGACGTCAAGCAGGTCTGGTTCCCGGGAAGCCACACCGACGTGGGCGGCGGCCATCAGGAGAAGGGGCTGAGCGATGGCGCGCTGAAGTGGATGATCGAGGAGGCGCGTGCCGCGATCGGAGTCGAATTCCGCAAGCAGGTGGAGGACCAGATCCGGCCCAACGCGCTCGATACACTGCACGACGACAACCAGGGGATCTACGGCCTGTTCGAGCCGTTGTACGAGCCGCTGCTGCGCCCACTTCTCGAACCGATTTTCCAACCGCGGCCCCGTGCCACCCCGATGATCGACAACGACGGGAACAATCCCTTGCTGCACTCGTCGGTGTACGAGCGTCACCAAACTCCACCGATCGTCACCGGACCGTACCGGCCCACCAAGATGCTGACGCCGGGCGAGTCCAGCACCGTCACCGTGTCCGCCCGTGATCCGTTGAACTGGACGGGCCTCTACCTCGAAGCCGGCGACTACACCTTCGCCGCGACCGGTGAGTGGACCGATCTCGGCATCCGGTCCGGGCCCGCGGGCCCGGTGGGCTGGAGGCGGTTCCAGCCGGGAGGGGCCATCCATTTGGTCGGCACGCTGATCGGCCAGGCGGAGCGACTTTTCCGGCGCGTGACCCGGAACCCGAGTGCGTACTTCCCGCTGTCCCGCCGCGACGAGGATATGCCGTGGATGTCGCTCGTCGGCCTCGTCGCCAACGACGCGATCCCGCTCGAAGGAGCACAGGCCCTGCACGAGCAGATCGCCATCGGCGCCGGCACGAACCACCGGGTATGCCGCCCCGGGTACCTGTACGCCTTCGCCAACAACGCGTGGGGCTTCTACGGCAACAACCAGGGCAGTGTGCAACTCGAAGTGACCAGGAACAGCTGAGCGATCAGAGCCGCTCCCTCGGTCCGACGGTCACCCGCCGGTTGCGACCACAAGAAAGTTGGGCTGGCGCGCGCATACCTCGACACCGGGCGCGGTGCGAGGAACCCGCTCGGCCGCGGCGGCGTCCAGATATCGCCACACCGTCGCCGTGTTTGCGCGAGGTAGCCCAAAGCTGTTCGAACACCGGATGATCGACCGAAAACACGAACCGCCCCGAACCGGTCCGCAGCATGTAGCGAAGCCTGCGGCGTCGTTAGAGGTCCGTCTCGTGTGGGGCGGGTGAAGAGAGTGCCGAGCCGCCGAAGAGAGGGCCTGATGAGTGTCGTTGATGGCTAGTTCCACCACGTCGGGGTCCGGTCTGGACCAGGTTCGAGCTTTGCAGCATGCGCTTTACCGGGCGGCCGAAGCCGATCCTCGGCGACGGTTTCATGCGTTGCGGGACAAGGTCTTCCGCAGAGACGTCCTGTGGCGGGCGTGGGTCGCGGTGCGCGCAGTACGGGGTTGACCGGCTGACCGGATGAATTGGCCGTCGAACTGCGGGCAGGACGGATGACCGGACCGTAGGTGTGGGCGCCTCCACCCGCTCGTACGACGGCGCCAGCACCCGGGCAGTTGTCGTCCCGCGACAGTAAGGTGCGCGGTATGGAGTCGGGTTGGCCACCTCTACAGGAACCGGAGTCGAAGCGCATCTGGGACGACGTGGTCACCGGAGTCGCCACCGACCTGGGTGCCCATGCCGCCGACCTTGCCGTCCGGGTGGCTGACCTGATGCTTGCGGAGCTACCGGAGTTCATCTCCGACGCCGAGGCTTACACACAGGAGGTCGCTTCGGTGGAGGCGTCCCTGCGCGCGATCTCGGGTCAGCTCCAGCGCGGGGGTGACCCCCGAGCGGTGATCCTGCCCGAGGCTACGGTGGCGGTAGCGAGAACTGGGGTGCACCGGCTGGTGGCGCTGACCCCGATGCTGCGCTCGTACCGGCTGGGCCACCAGGTCGTGTGGCAGTGGTTGCTGGCGCGGATCTCTGAGCGGACCCTGGAGCCTGTTGTGCTGGCCAGGGCTGCAGATCTGCTCTCGGCATGGTTGTTCGCTTTCATCGATGCCTCTTCGAGCCTGGGGGAGCAGCTGTACGAGACCGAGCGTGACCAGTGGATGCGCAGCGCGATGGCGGCGCGGGTCGAGGCGGTCGAGGCGATCCTGTCCGGTCGTGAGCGTGACGCGCGACGGGCCTCCGCGCGGCTCGGCTACGAGCTGGGGCGCCACCACGTCGGCGTGGTCGCGTGGGTGGAGTCGGCACCGGAGGGATCGGATCCGCAGCCGGCGCTCAACCGGCTTCTGCAGCAGCTGGGCCGGCTGGTCGGTGCCGATGCCGTGCTGGTGTGTCCTCGCGGTGCGAAGAGCAGCGTTGCCTGGATCAGTCGGGCTCGCGCGTTCGACGACGGCGATCTCGGCGGGATCGCCGTCTCGGTTGAGGCGACCACGAACGAGTTCGCCCCTCTGCTGGCGGTGGGCAACCCGGGCCACGGGTTGTCGGGCTTCCGGCTCAGTCAGGTGCAGGCCGGCCATGCCCGGCGCGTGGCGACCATGACCGGTGCAGCGACCGGCTCGGTGACCCGGTACGACGAGGTCGCGGTGGTCGCGATGGCCACGGTGGACCCTGAGCAGGCCAGGGCGCACGTTGTAGGTGTGCTGGGCGGTCTGGCCGCCGACGACGAGGCGACTTATCGGGTAGCCGAGACGCTGGCGGTCTATCTCGAGGAGAACCACAGTCGCAACCGTGCCGCCGCGCGGCTGCACATCCACCCGAACACGGTCAACTACCGGGTCCGGCAGGCCGAGAGCATCCTCGGTCACGTGATCGGGGGTAGCGATCTCGATCTCCGCGTGGCGCTGGCCCTGCTGCCTGCCATGCGCGGGCTCCTCTCCAGCTGACCCCACCTGTGAGTTGCCGACTGTTGCGGCTGCACAGTGAGGCGACCGAAATCTGTCGCGGCTGACCGAGACGGCACATGCCTGCGGTTCGTAGTGTCCTGCATCACAGGGCCACATGGCCCACCGAAGATTGCCCAGGAGACTGCCATGACCATTGAGTTATCCGTGTAATTCGAGCCCGACCGACGTCGCCCTGCGCGAGGACGCCCGCGCCGATGCGCCCGCGCCGCGCAGCCATCTGGGAACCGAGTTCGCCAAGCCACCGTAAATGGCGTTGACCTTCTTCCCCGCCGCCGCGACCACAGGCCGGCCCCACCCGACCCAGGAGGCGATGGCTGCCGAGCACGGCAAATACGACAAGAAGCGCCTGCGACGTACCCACGCCGACGGAGGACTCGACGTCATCGAGCTGGCCTGACGGCGCCCCGCCACGGTGGAAGCACACCCATTCAATCGAAGGAGATCTTCATGTCCACTCTCGACAAGGTCGCGGTGCTCGGCGCCGGAGTGCTCGGCGGGCAGATCGCTTGGCACTCGGCTGTCAAAGGGAAAACCGTCACCGTCTATGACATTTCAGTGGAGGCCCTGGATCGCTGCCGGGCCGCTCATGAGCAGTACGCGGCTATCTACCTCGCCGAGGTCGGCGTGTCGGTTCACGACATCGCTGACACTCGCGCGCGGCTGACCTACGCGACCAGCCTCGCCTCAGCGGTATCGGGCAAGGATCTGGTAATCGAGGCCGTCCCCGAGATTCCCGAGGTCAAGACCCAGGTCTATCGGGAAATGGCGCCACTGCTTTCCCCGCGCACGCTCATCGCCACCAACTCCTCGACGCTGCTGCCCCGCGACTTCGCGGAAGTTACCGGACGTCCAGCCAAGTATTGCGCGATGCACTTCGCCAACATGATCTGGGCGATGAACGTTGTCGAAATCATGGCCCATCCCGGAACAGCGGACGACGCCCTCGCCGCGGTGACCGAGTACGCCATCGAGATCGGCATGATCCCGATTCCGGTCCGCAAAGAACAGAACGGCTACATCCTCAACACCTGGTTCGTGCAACTGCTCAACGCGAGTCAGACCCTCGTCACGAACGGCATCGCCACACCCGAGGACATCGACCGCACCTATTTGATCGTCAATCCCGGTGCACCCCGCGGCCCGATGGGAGCCTTCGACATGGTGGGCATGCAAACGGCGTATAACGTTGTCGCCCATTGGGGTTCGGTGACCGGCGACGAGCAGATGCTCGCCAACGCCCGTTACATCAAGGAGAACTTCCTCGACAAGGGCAAGCTGGGCATGCAAACCGGCGAGGGCTACTACACCTACCCCGATCCCGCTTACGCCGACCCCGGATTCCTTGCGGTGCCCGCCATTTCCCAGGCAGCCGAGATCGCCGCGTTGGCGCGGCTCACCTAGAGAAGCGACCCAGGCAGGGCGGCTACGGCGACCCGCACCTACCGGCGCCCTTCACCTCGGACCGACCCCGTTCGATCGAAAGGTACTCCGACGATGTCAACCCATCCAGCACCAAATATCGCACCACCCGATGAGCGTGTCGCGCACCCGAATCGGTTCGCCGCGTCCCACGACGACAGGCGCGGCACATCACGAGGACAGAGGTGAACCGAGTGAAGAGCAGAACCCTGGCGAGCGTAGTTGCCATCCTCGCTCTGGTCGTCGGCATGCTCGCCGCATGCGGCCGTGACAACACCGAGACAGGCGGGCAATCCGCTACCGAGCTCGCGGCCACCGCAGTCGATGCCTACACCTACGCGTACCCGCTGGTGACAATGGAATACACGCGGCGGGCGTTCACCAACGTCGCATCGCCCGACGCCGGCCACGCCCCGCAGGGGCAGTTCGTCCGCAAACGCGAATACCCGGACGCACAATTCAGGGCCGTTACCGCACCCAATGCCGACACCCTTTACACGACGGCATGGTTCGATGTCGCCAAGGAACCGTGGATCGTCAGCGTGCCCGACATGGGAAATCGCTACTACCTGTTGCCGATGCTCGACGGCTGGACCAACGTGTTCGCCTCTCCGGGCAGCCGCACCACCGGCACCAAGGCCCAAACATTCGCGATTACCGGCCCCGGTTGGAAGGGCACGCTGCCCGCCGGTGTCACCGAATACAAGTCGGACACCGACATGGTGTGGCTACTCGGCCGGATCTATTCCACCGGCACCCCCGAAGACTACGCAGCCGTGCACACGTTGCAAGACCAGATCACCGCAGTGCCGCTGTCGTCCTACGGCAAGCCCTACACCCCCACACCCGGCACGGTCGACCCGTCGATCGACATGAAGACCGCCGTCCGCGATCAGGTCAATGCACTGGACGGGGCGTCCTTCTTCAAGCTGTTCGCGAGCTTGCTCGCGACCAACCCGCCGTCCGCCGCCGACGCCCCGATGCGCGCCCAAGTGGGCAAACTGGGCATCGTGCCCGGCCGGGACTTCGGCGCGACCACGCTCGATCCGGTGGTGACCAAAGCCATTGCCGACGCACCGAAAACTGCGCAGAGCAGGATCATGGCCTGGGCGAAGGCCGGTGTGGCCGCCGGTGACAATTCGTTGCAGGACGGCTGGCTGTTCACCACCAAGACCGGCCAGTACGGCACGAACTACATCCAACGCGCCTACATCACCGCCGTCGGGCTGGGCGCCAACCTGCCACAGGACGCCATCTATCCGATGTCCCAGGGGACGAGCCCGACACAGACATACAGCGGCGCCAACAAATACGTCATGCACTTCGACAAAGGACATATGCCGCCGGTCAAGGCCTTCTGGTCGCTGACAATGTACGACGCCGACTACTTCTTCGTCGCCAATCCACTCAAGCGATACACCCTGAGCCAACGCAACCCGCTGAAGGAGAACCCCGACGGTTCGGTCGACCTGTACATCCAGGCCGACTCCCCGGGTGCGGACAAGGAATCGAACTGGCTACCGGCACCCAAGGACCGGTTCAACCTCATGCTGCGCATGTACTGGCCGACAGACAATCCGCCATCGCTTCTCGACGGAAGCTGGAAAATCCCAGCGGTCAAACAAACCCCCGCCTGACCACTCGCCACACATTCGATCGTCCCCTCCTCAGTAACTGGATGCTCCACCGCTGAGCGGGGTACGTGGCTTCGGCCTGCACCCCCCGCTGGCAGGCCGCCGCTCAACCTTGGCCGAACTGGTCTCGCACACAAAGCCTTCCACCACGGAAGTACAACCGAGGAAACAACCGATGAGGAAAACCGCCACCGCCGTGCTCGCCGCGACCGCCCTCGCGCTGACCGCGGCGACCGCCGACGCGACCCCACTACCCCACTACACCGAAAATGCCGGCGTCCACTACGAAGTCACTCGGCTAGGCGATGCCGCGCAACTGACCATCAGCGGCGGAGCCCTGAGAGTCGCCGCAGGCCAACTCGTCCTCACCGATCCCACCAACCAGCCGATCGCGGCGATCCCGCTCACGTACCGCGTCGACAACACCGCCTACCCGATCGCTGCCCGAATCGACGGTGACACAGCAACACTCACCCCCGACAAGACCGCCGGACAACCCGTGCCAGCAGCACAGGCCGTCACCAGCGACCAGACCATCACCACCGATCGGGCCGCCGACCAGATCGCTGAATCCTTCAACCCCCGTGACGCCCAAGCCCTCGGCGTGTTCGCCCAGCGCGCCGCCGTCGCAGCCGCCGTCAGCGCGGTCCTGGGCGCTGTACTCGGCGCGGGCGCCGGGTGCCTGGTCGGTGCGGCTGCCGGTGCCGCGCTCACCAGTCCCGTTCTGGCACTACTGGTCCCCTTCGTCGGCGCCACCATCGCGGGCTGTGTCTTGGGTGCCGCCACCCTCGGCGCCGTCGGAGCGATGGCCGGCCTCGTCGTCAAGAATCTGCGGCCGAACCGCCTGTCGCCGATCGTTGCCGGCGGCGCCGGCAGGCGGCGCCCGCTGCATAAGGTCACCGCCACCGATGCCTGTGCCGGGCAAGGCCCTGCGGATGGCTTCGGCATAGGTGGCCGACCCATCGCGGACGACACGTCGACACCGGGGCTGGTCCGTAGCCAGGCTGCGAGAGTTTCGGAATTCCGGTCGGCCAGGGTCGTCATCCACATCGCATGGCAAGCACTCGTTACCTCCGCGACGAGGTGATGCCGGTCCGCCCCGCGGGATCGAACAGACCCGGCCACCGCTGCGGACCTTCCCCTGCCCGTATCGAGGCACTGCCCGGCTCGAACAGCCGCCGAGATCACACGGACACAACCCATTTCGCAACGCCAACTGCAACAGAAAGAGAAGGAACCATCGTGGACCGATTCGACATCACCATGACCAACATCGCCGTGCGGCGCTTGATCGAGACCACCGACAACCCGCGGCACCGATACCTGCTGCAAGCCTACGACCGGCATCGCAATCTGGAGATGGCTGGACGATGGAAGGAGATCTTCGCCCCGGACATGACCATCGAACATCCCGTCTACCACTTCAACGTATTCGGAATGAACACCGTCCTCGATGGCGCCGAGGCGGTGCAGGCCGTCTACAGCGAGTGGACTGGCACCGGCCAGTGCATCTTCTATGCCGCTGACGAGACGCTCGCGGTCGGCGACAACATGATCTGCTCGACCGCGGCGATCTACCAGCAGACACCCGGTTCGATCCTCGCCGCAGGCGGAGTCGACGTCGACCCGGACGCGACCTACCTCGTCAAGAACGTCGAGCACATGATCTGGCCCTACGACGACCAGGGCCGACTGGTCGGCGAGGACGTGTGGGAGATCGACGAATCCCAGCGCGAGATCATCACGCTGGATCCCGCGCAGGTCCTCACCGTCGAGCGTTCGGGGGAACTGCTCGCCCCGCTCATCAAGCCGCTGCCGCCCCGCCCCTTCTGATCCCCCAGCCTTCCGGACGCTCACCGAACCGGTGAGCGTCCGGAAGCTGAGCGCACTCTCTGGAAGAGTTCCTTGGTGTTTGAACGTTGTGCGGGCGGGGAATCTCTGAACCCGACGACGTTGTCGCAGTTCAGAGCCCTAAAGCGCCCCCGGCAGGAATCGAACCTGCGACCTAGGGATTAGAAGGCCCTTGCTCTATCCAACTGAGCTACGGAGGCAGTGCGGCACCAAACACCATGCCTGGTCGGAGGCATGCTGTCCAGCGGGTTGATTATAGCGACCGTCCAGGTCCATCCGAGTTGATGGTGAGCAACCAACGGGCCTGTCAGCCACGTCACAGCGGTTGCCGCCGGGGTCGGGGCGGGGGCGCCGGGGCCCTCGAACGGCATTAGGCTCGACGGCATGTCGTCGCCGCAAGACCCGTCCGCCGAACCTGTCAGCCAGGCCACCCGGTCGGATTCCGCGGCGATGTTCCCGGTACTCACCACCATGGCGGTGGCGCTGGCGGCATTCGTCGCACCGCTGGTCGTGGGTCTGTCCGCGGCGCAGGCGCTGACCCTGCTCGGCATTCCCGATCCCGGGCCGCTGACCACCTACGGGCTGCCCGCGCTGCGGGCGATCACCGATCTGTGCGCGGCTCTGACGATCGGATCGTTGCTGTTCGCCGCGTTCCTGACCCCGCCGCAGCGCGACGGCCTGCTCGATGTGGGCGGGTACCGCGCGCTGCGGCGCGCCGGGATCTGCGCGCTGGTCTGGGCGGGCGCCTCGGCGCTGCTGGTGCCCCTGACGCTCTCGGACACCACCGGGCAACCCGTGCGCACCATCTGGCGCCCCGACCAGGTGTGGCATGCGATCGGTCAGGTCGAGGTCGCCGGGGCGTGGCGGTTCACCGCCGTCATGGCGTTGGTGCTCGCGATCGGGTGCCGCCTGGCACTGCGCTGGGGATGGACGCCGCCGCTGTTCGGCTTGTCGCTGCTGTGCCTGCTGCCGATCGCGCTCACCGGGCACTCGTCGGCAGGCGGGGCACACGACGTCGCGACCAACAGTCTGATCCTGCATCTGGCGGGGGTCACGGTGTGGACCGGCGGGCTGTTCGCGGTGCTCGCGCACGCGGTCCGCGGCGGCGCGCACACCGATCTGGCCGCGCGCCGGTTCTCCGCCGTCGCGGCCTGGGCCTTCGGCATCGTCGCGATCAGCGGCGTGATCAACGCCTGGGTGCGGGTGCCGTTGAGCGATCTGTTCACGACCACCTACGGACAGTTGGTCGTCGCGAAGACCGCGGCGCTGTGCGTGCTGGGCGTCATCGGATTCGTGCAGCGGCGCAAGGCGATTCCCGCGCTGGCCGCCGATCCGTCCGATCGGGGCGCGCTGATTCGCTTCGCCGGTGTCGAGGCGCTGATCTTCGCGGCCACCATCGGGCTCGCGGTGGGGCTGGGCCGCACGCCGCCGCCGGATCTGAAGACGGTGCCGACCCCCGTCGAGGTGGAGATCGGGTATTCGTTGCCCGGGCCGCCGACGATCACGCGGGTCCTGTTCGACTGGCGCTTCGACCTGATCTTCGGAACGCTTGCGATCGTGCTGGCGACGCTGTACCTCGTCGGGGTCCGGCGGCTGCGGGCCCGCGGCGACGCGTGGCCGGTCGGGCGCACCGTCTCCTGGATGTGCGGGTGCGCGGTGCTGCTGTTCGCCACCAGCTCCGGCGTCGGCCGGTACGCCCCCGCCATGTTCAGCGTGCACATGGCCCAGCACATGATGCTGGCCATGCTGGCGCCGATCCTGTTCGCGCTCGGCGGCCCGGTGCTGCTGGCGCTGCGGGTGTTGCCCCCGGCAGGCAAGGACGGCGCGCCCGGGCCGCGCGAGTGGATCCTCGCGGCGGTGCACAATCCGGTGTCGCGGTTCCTGACCCAGCCGGTCATCGCGGCGGTCATTTTCGTCGCTGGTTTCTACGCGCTGTACCTCGGCGGGATCTTCGACGCCTCGCTGAATCTGCACGGCGCGCACCTGGCGATGAATCTGCACTTCCTGCTCTCGGGCTACCTGTTCTACTGGGTGGTGCTCGGGATCGACCCGAAGCCGCGCCAGGTGCAGCCGATGACCAAGGTCGGCATGGTGTTCGGTTCATTGCCCTTCCATGCCTTCTTCGGCCTGGCGCTGATGAGCCTGACGACCACGGCCATGGGCGGCTGGTTCTATCGAGGTCTGGGGCTGAGCTGGGATCACGATCTGCTCGGCGATCAGCACACCGGCGGCGGCATCGCGTGGGCCAGCGGTGAGATCCCGCTGGTGGTGGTGATGCTCGCGTTGCTGATCCAGTGGTCGCGCAGTGATTCGCGCGAGGCCAAGCGCATCGACCGGGCCGCCGAACGCGATCACGACGCCGAATTGGCCGCGCACAACGCCATGTTCGCCGAATTGGCCCGGCAGGACCGGGAGCAGCGGTGACGATCAGCGGGGTGGCGCGCCTGTATCGCTCCGACGTGCGCGCGGCGCGGATGCGCCTCGGCGATCACATCCGAGTGACGCCGGTGTTCCACACCGAGATCCTCGGGCCGCACGGGCCGGTCAAGGTGACGCTCAAGCTGGAGCATCTGCAGCACGGCGGCACCTTCAAGGTGCGCGGCAGCCTCAACGCCCTGCTGTCGGCCGGTGCCGACGAGCGTCCGGTGATCATCGCCTCGGGCGGCAATGCGGGCATCGCGGCGGCGCTGTCCTGCGCGATTCTGGGCCGCCCGTGCACGGCCGTGGTGCCCGAGTCCGCACCCCACACCAAGGTGGCCGCCATGTGGGCCTACGGCGCCGAAGTGCTCTGGTACGGAACGACATACGCGGACGCCCACCGCCACGCCGACGAACTCGCCGCCGAGCGCGGCGCGGTGCAGCTGCACGCCTACGACCTGCCCGCGGTGGTTGCCGGGGCGGGCACGCTCGGGCTGGAGATCGAGCGGCAGGTGCGGGGGCGGCCGCCGGTCTTGGTGGCGGTGGGGGGCGGGGGCCTGGCCGGGGGCATGGCCGCCGCGCTGGGCCCGCGCGGGCGGGTGATCGGTGTCGAACCCAAGGGCGCGCCGACGTTGCACGCCGCACTCGCCGCGGGCCGCCCGGTCGACGTGCATGTCAGCAGTATTGCCGCGGATGCGTTGGGCGCCACCAGGATCGGTGCCATCGCGATGGAGCTCGCGCAGCGGTACGCCATCGGTTCGGTCCTGGTCGGCGACGACGCGATCGCGATGGCGCGGGAGTATCTGTGGCGGGAGTTCCGGATCGTGGTCGAGGCGGCGGGTGCGACAGCGCTGGCCGCGATTCAGAGCGGGGTCTACGTGCCCGAACCGGGGGAGCGGCCGGTGGTGGTGCTGTGCGGTGCCAATACCGATCCGACGACGCTGTAGGCGAGATCATCCGGAACAGTGGATGTTCACATCCGGAAAGTTATCCACAATTTCGGATTCTCGGTGGCGGGACGGTCCGGGATCGACAACGCTGGGTTTCGTCTCCAGGGCCGCAGGGCTCGCGGAGTGGGGGCTGAATTCGCGTGCAATGTCGAACATCGAGGGGTGGAATCATGTACGAGGCATATACGGCCCTGATCGGCAATGTGGTGACACATCCGGTGCGGCGCACGCTGGCCAGCGGGGAACAGATGGTGACGTTCCGGATGGCCAGCAATGCCCGCCGGCTCGACCGCGACCGTGGCGAATGGGTCGACGGCGGCTCGCTGTTCGTCACCATCAACTGCTGGCGGCGGCTCGTCGACGGAGTCGACGCCTCGCTGCGGCTGGGCGACCCGATCATCGCCTACGGGCAATTGCGCTCGAACGAGTACCACAGCAAGGACGGCGTCGCCAGGCATGATCTGGAGCTGCGGGCCAGCGCCCTCGGGCCGGATCTGGGCCGCTGCACCGCGACGGTGCAGCGCCGCAACCGGAACTCCCCGCAGGTCGCGAGCGTTACCCCTGCGGCTGTCCCGTACGCTGCCCCACTCGATGCCGAAGGCGTCGTGCAGGCGCCCCCCGATACCCCCACCACCCTCGACGAAGACGCTCCGCGTCACCGATAGGATCCCGAGCATGGCTGAGTTCATTTACCAGATGAGGAAAGTTCGTAAGGCACACGGCGACAAGGTCGTCCTGGACGATGTGACCTTGAACTTCCTGCCCGGCGCCAAGATCGGTGTCGTCGGTCCGAACGGCGCCGGTAAATCGAGCGTGCTGAAGATCATGGCCGGACTGGATCAGCCGAACAACGGCGAGGCCTGGATCGCGCCGGGCTCGACGGTCGGCATCCTGCAGCAGGAGCCGCTGCTGAACGAGGAGAAGACCGTTCGCGGCAACGTCGAGGAGGGCCTCGGCGAGGTCAAGGTGAAGCTGGACCGCTTCAACGAGATCGCCGAGCTCATGGCCACCGACTACTCCGACGAGCTCATGGACGAGATGGGCAAGCTGCAGGAGTACCTGGACCACGCCGACGCGTGGGACGTCGACTCCCAGCTCGAGCAGGCCATGGACGCGCTGCGCTGCCCGCCGCCGGACGAGCCGGTCACCAACCTGTCCGGTGGTGAGCGCCGCCGCGTCGCGCTGTGCAAGCTGCTGCTGAGCAAGCCCGATCTGCTGCTGCTGGACGAGCCGACCAACCACCTGGACGCCGAGAGCGTGCTCTGGCTCGAGCAGCACCTGGCCTCCTATGCGGGCGCCGTGCTGGCCGTCACCCACGACCGGTACTTCCTGGACAACGTCGCGGAATGGATCCTCGAGCTGGACCGCGGCCGCACCTACCCGTACGAGGGCAACTACTCCACCTATCTGGAGAAGAAGGCCGAGCGGCTCGAGGTCCAGGGCAAGAAGGACCAGAAGCTACAGAAGCGCCTCAAGGAGGAGCTGGCCTGGGTGCGTTCGGGCGCCAAGGCCCGTCAGGCCAAGAACAAGGCCCGCCTGGGCCGCTACGAGGAGATGGCGGCCGAGGCCGAGAAGCACCGCAAGTTGGACTTCGAGGAGATCCAGATTCCCGCGGGTCCCCGCCTGGGCAACGTGGTGGTCGAGGTGGGGCACCTGGACAAGGGCTTCGGCGACCGCCAGCTCATCAAGGATCTGTCGTTCACGTTGCCGCGCAACGGAATCGTCGGCGTGATCGGCCCCAACGGCGTTGGTAAGACCACGCTGTTCAAGACCATCGTCGGACTGGAGTCGCCCGACAGCGGCACCGTCACCGTCGGCGAGACGGTCAAGCTGAGCTACGTCGACCAGAACCGCGCCGGCATCGACCCGAACAAGAACGTGTGGCAGGTCGTGTCGGAGGGGCTGGACTTCATTCAGGTCGGCAGCCAGGAAATGCCCTCGCGCGCGTACGTCAGCGCGTTCGGCTTCAAGGGGCCCGATCAGCAGAAGCCCGCCGGGGTGCTCTCCGGTGGTGAGCGCAACCGCCTGAACCTGGCGATGACCCTCAAGCAGGGCGGCAACCTGATCCTTCTCGACGAGCCGACCAACGACCTCGACGTGGAAACTCTCGGCTCGCTCGAGAACGCGCTCGAGCAGTTCCCCGGTTGCGCCGTGGTCATCTCCCACGACCGCTGGTTCCTCGACCGCACCTGCACCCACATCCTCGCGTGGGAGGGCGACGACGACAGCGAGGCCAAGTGGTTCTGGTTCGAGGGCAACTTCGAGGCATACGAGGCCAACAAGATCGAGCGGCTCGGACCGGAGGCGGCCCGTCCGCATCGGGTCACGCACCGCAAGCTCACCCGGGATTGATACCCGGCAAGGCTTCGGCTACCAAGGAGTAACAATCCGGCGAAACGTGTGATTCGCCACATTTCGTCGAGGCGCCAAATGATCTCCGGCGCAACATTTGTCGGGCTTCACCTGCTTTTTCGGTGACGCCCGGGCGTGGTCGTACCAACCGGGCCGTTCTGGTGGTTGGGCGCCGTCCTCGCATTGGGAGTAAATCCGCCCCCGACGCGTACGGCGCCCAGCTACTCTCGACTCCGGCGTCACTTTGTTACGGAACCGAGTCCGAGGAGTTGGCGAAGAAAATGACCGTCTCGTCCGAATTGTCCAGTGCCGCGTGGGCGGCGGGTTTGCCGGAGCCGCTGCGAAGTGAACTCGCGGCGCTCGAAGAGGCGTACTTCCGCCACGTGGACGCCGGCGATGTGGACTGCGCTATCACAGGAAGCTCGAGCCAGGTGTTCCGCCGACACCTCGAGCTGGGTATGCAACGCCGTGCCGGGGAGCGCCGGGTACTGGTGCACAATCCGGACGACGGTTCCGGACTGGGTGCCGCGGTGCAGCTGGTCACCGACGACATGCCCCTGCTGGTCGAATCGGTGACCGCCGCCCTGACCCGCATCGGGGTCAGCGTCAGCGAGGTGATCCATCCGATCTTCGAGGTCATCCGCGATGCCGATGGCCGGCTCGAATCCGCCGCCGCTCACGAGGTCGACAGGAACGGCGTGTCCGGGCTGCGTGAATCGTGGATGCACGTGCAGTTGCACCCGTCGACCAGCCGCGAGCTACTGACCCGGGTCGAGAACGAGATTCCCGACGTACTCACCGACGTGCGCCAGGTCATCGGCGATACCGAGGCCATGCGCGCCATGCAGGACAGCCTGGCCAACGAGCTGAGCCGCGCGGCCAAGAAGGGCACGCCGCCCTTCTCTCCGACCGATCTGGTCGACTGCGCGAATCTGCTGCGATGGCTCGCCGCCGGCAATTTCACCGTGCTCGGCTACGCCCGCTACGAACGCGACGCCTCGGACTCGAAATCGGTTGTGGTGCCGGATAGTTGCCTCGGCGTGCTGCGCCCGGATGTCGGCACGGACTTCCGGGTACCCGTCAACGGGGCCGACAAGCCGCTGCTGCTGCTGACCCAGGGCCTGGTCCCGGCGACGGTGCACCGGTCGGTCTATCCGTACTTCGTGGGCGTCGCCGACTTCGACGACGCGGGCAAGCTCATCGGCAAGCACGTGTTCATCGGCGTCTTCACCGTGAGCGCCCTGCACGCGAACGTGCTGGACATCCCGGTCATCGAGCGCCGCGTGCGGTCGGTCATCGAGGCCAGCGGGTTCGACCTGGATTCGTTCTCCGGCCAGGGCATGCTCGAGGTGATCCAGTCCTTCCCGCGCACCGAGCTGTTCTCCTCCGACGTGGACACGATGCGCCGCACCGCCAGCGCGGTGCTCAACGTCAGCATGCGCCGTCAGGTGCGACTGTTCATGCGCTCGGACTCCTATGGCAGATTCGTGGCCTGCCAGGTCTACCTGCCGCGCGACCGCTACACCACCAGGGTCCGTCTCGAGATGCAGGACATTCTGGTCCGCGAACTGGGCGGCGTCTCGATCGACTATTCGGCACGCGTGTCCGAAAACGAGCTCGCCAGTGTGTATTTCACGGTGCGTCTCGCGCAGCCCGGCACCCCGGTGGATTCCTCCGAGGCGAACCGCGTGCGCATCCAGGATCTGCTCGCGCGGGCCAGCCGCACCTGGGACGACGATCTGCGCGAGGAGGTTTCCACCTCCGCCGTGCTCGATCCCGCTGTCGTGCAACGGTATTCGTCCGCACTGCCCGAGGCGTACAAGGAGGATTTCGAGCCCGTCCGCGCGCTGGCCGATATCGTCCGGCTCGAGCGCCTGGGCGAGGGTCGCATCGACCAGCATCTGTACCGGCGTCCCGAATCCGAGCCCGGCTCATGGCGTTTCACCCTCTATGTCAGCGGTGGGATCTCGCTGAGCCAGGTACTCCCGCTGCTGCAGAGCCTCGGCGTGGAGGTGGTCGACGAGCGCCCCTATCAGCTGACGTTCGAGGACGAACAGGTCTGCTGGATCTACGATTTCGGCCTCCAGGCACGTCCCGACCTGCTGCGGCTGTCACTGGACCGCAACATGGACGCGCAGCTCGTCGAGACCTCCGCCCGGCTCGACGAGCTCGAGGCTCGGGAACGCGGGCTGCGCGAGCGGTTCACCGACGCGTTCCGCGCGCTGTGGTATGAGCGCGCCGAGGCAGACGCGCTGGACGAACTGGTGCTGCGCGCGGCGCTGGACTGGCGCACGGTGTCGATCCTGCGGGCGTACTCGAAGTACCTGCAGCAGGCCGATTTCCCCTACAGCCAGGCCAACATCGCGCGCGTGCTGCTGGGCGCGCCCGATGTGGCGCGGCTGTTCGTGGAGCTGTTCGCGGCGATGTTCGACCCGGACTCGGCCTCGGCGGAGCGCGCGGCCGAGCTCGAGGCCGCGGTGGCCGAGCGGATCAACGAGGTGGTGAGCCTGGATGCGGACCGCATCCTGCGCGCCATCCTGAGCCTGGTGAAGGCGACGCTGCGGACCAACTACTACCGCACCGACGACAACGGCGATTCGCGGCCGTATCTGTCGATGAAGGTGGAGCCGCGCGAGATCACCGAATTGCCCAAGCCCAGGCCGCAATTCGAGATCTTCGTGTATTCGCCCCGGGTCGAGGGCGTCCACCTGCGGTTCGGCCCCGTGGCGCGTGGCGGGTTGCGCTGGTCCGACCGCCTGGAGGATTTCCGCACCGAGATTCTGGGCCTGGTGAAGGCACAGGCGGTGAAGAACGCGGTGATCGTGCCCGTGGGCGCCAAGGGCGGATTCGTGGTCAAGCACCCGCCGGCCACCACCGGGGATCCGGCGGCCGATCGCCAGGCGCTGCAGGCCGAGGGCATCGCGTGCTATCGCACATTCATCTCGGGTCTGCTCGATGTGACCGACAATGTCGATCACGCCTCGGGCACGGTGGTGCCTCCAGCGCGGGTGGTGCGCCGCGACGGCGACGACACCTACCTGGTGGTCGCTGCCGACAAGGGCACCGCGACGTTCTCCGACATCGCCAATGATGTTGCGCAGCAGTACGGTTTCTGGCTCGGTGACGCATTCGCCTCGGGCGGTTCGGCGGGCTACGACCACAAGGCGATGGGCATCACCGCCAAGGGCGCCTGGGAGAGCGTGAAGCGTCACTTCGCCGAGATGGACATCGACACGCAGGCACAGGATTTCACCGTGGTCGGCGTCGGCGACATGTCCGGCGACGTCTTCGGCAACGGCATGCTGCTGTCCCGCCATATCCGCCTGGTGGCCGCGTTCGATCACCGGCACATCTTCCTGGATCCGAACCCGGACGCCGCGACCTCCTATGTCGAGCGGGAGCGGATGTTCGCCCTGCCCCGGTCGTCGTGGGCCGATTACGACGCCTCGCTGATCAGCGAGGGCGGCGGGGTCTGGGACCGCACGGTCAAGGCCGTGCCTATCAGCGCCCAGGCGCGCGCGGTGCTGGGCCTGGGCGACGGGATCACCTCGTTGTCCCCGCCGGAGCTGATGCGGGCGATCCTGCTGTCCCCGGTGGACCTGCTGTGGAACGGCGGTATCGGCACGTACGTCAAGGCCAGCACCGAATCGAATGCCGACGTCGGCGACAAGGCCAACGACGCGATCCGCGTGAATGCGAACGCGATGCGGGTCAAGGTGATCGGCGAGGGCGGTAATCTCGGCGCCACCGCGCACGGCCGGATCGAGTTCTGCGCCAACGGCGGCAAGATGAACACCGACGCGCTGGACAACTCGGCGGGCGTGGACTGCTCGGACCATGAGGTCAACATCAAGGTTCTGCTCGACGGCGTGGTGACCAGTGGCGAGCTCGCGGCCGCCGATCGCAACCCGCTGCTGGCCTCGATGACCGACGATGTGTCCGCGATGGTGCTGGCGGACAATGTCTCCCAGAACTTCCTGATGGGCATGTCCCGCGCCGAGGCGTGCCGGATGCTGAACGTGCACATGCGCGTCATCGACGAGCTCGAGGCGCAGCGCGGCCTGGACCGCGAGCTCGAGGCGCTGCCCACGGACGCGCAGATGAAGCGCCGCGCCGAGGAGGGTCGCGGACTCACCTCGCCCGAACTGGCGAACCTGATGGCGCACGTGAAGCTTTCGCTCAAGGCCGACCTGCACCAGACCGATCTGCCCGACAGTCCCTACTTCTCCGCGCGGCTGCCGCAGTACTTCCCGGCTCCGTTGCGCGAGCGGTTCGGGGCGGCGATCAAGCGGCATCGACTCAGCAGTGAGATCGTCACGACGATGGTGGTGAACGAGATGGTCGATCTCGGCGGCATCACCTACGCGCATCGCCTGAACGAGGAGATCGGCGCCAGCGCCAGCGATGCGGTGCGGGCGTTCGCCGCGGCCGGTCAGATCTTCGATCTGCAGTCGATCTGGGATCGCATCCGCACCGCGGACACCTCCATCGCGGTCAAGGACGAGCTGGAGCTCGAGACCAAGCGCACCCTGGACCGTGCCTCGCGCTGGCTGCTGACCAACCGCCCGCAGCCGATCGCTGTGGGCTCGGAGATCCACCGCTACAGCGATGGGGTGCGTGAGCTGGCGCCGAAGGTGCCCGGCTGGCTGCGCGGCCACCACATCGACACGCTGCAGGAGCAGTCGACGACGCTGATCTCGCGCGGCGCGCCGGAGGAGCTGGCGACCGAGGTGTTCGGCCTGCTGAACCTGTTCCCGCTGCTGGACGTGATCGACATCGCCGACATCACCGAACGCGACGGAGCCGAGGTGGGTGCGCTCTATTACGCGCTCAACGAGCACCTCAAGATCGACTGGTTGCTGCAGGCGGTCAGCCATCTCGAACGCGGTGACCGCTGGCACGCACTGGCCAGGCTCGCGCTGCGCGACGATATGTACTCATCGCTGCGCTCGCTCACCCTGGACGTGCTCTCCGGCGGCGAACCGGAGGAGACTGCCGAGGAGAAGATCGCGTACTGGGAGTCGAAGAACCAGGCCCGCCTCGGCCGCGCCCGCGCGGCCCTGTCGGAACTGTTCGAATCGGGCACCCATGATCTGGCCACCCTCTCGGTGGCCGCTCGCCAGGTTCGCAGCATGGTCAGCGGCGTCGGCGCGCAGTCGGAGACCATGCGCTGAGTGATCCGTGCCGGTGCCTTCACGCGAGGCACCGGCACGGACCGGACTTCCCGGTCCGGGGTACCGACTCTGCTGCTCCAGGCCATGGCTCGGGTATCCGGGGTTGTCCCGGCGATCGCGCGAGTCGAGTTCACAGGGCCCGTCCACCCCGGCGGTCGGACCTCGGCGTGCTCCGTGTATCAATGCTGCCGCGGCGCAGCGCGATTCCTGTCGATGGGGCGCAAGTCCACTACCAGCGGGGTACCGCCCTCGAACCAGGTACGATGCAGCTCCAGGATTCTGGTGCGGTTCGGGACGCCCCCGCGGTGAAAGACATTCTCCGGCAGGACATCACAATCCCCGCGCCGAATCCACTGCAAACACCCGCCGTCGCCCGGCCTGATCGTGCCCCTGTACCCGCGTGCCGTAGCCGGTTGTGGTGGCACGCGGCTACTCGGCGGCAAACAGCCGCCTATGAGGCTGCGAAGTCCAGCAGGTCCCGGCCTAGTCGGGGGCGATGGGAGAGATGGAGCATGTGGGATCCGTTCTCGTAGATCAGCAGTTTGCTGTCTGCGATGAGGTCCGCGGAGCGCTGTCCGCAGGTGTGCAGCGGGGCGAATACATCGTGGTCACCGTGGATCACCAGCGCCGGCAGCGTAATTCGGCGAGCCTCGGTACGGAAGTCGGCCGCCACATTCGCCCGCATGCATTCGACGGCGGCGTGCAGCGACACTCGCATCCAGTCGCGGACAGTGGCCTCCCGCTCGAGCTGTGAAATGGTGCAGCCGGGTAGGTGGTCGCCGAACGACAGCCCGGCGTTGTCGGCGACCCAGTCGCCGTACTCGGTGCGGATCCTTTCCACCTGTGCCGCCGCGGCACTCGCGTCGACATCGAGGTACGGGGCCGTCGCGCCGACCAGCGCGATGCGTGAGACGCGCTGGTTGCCATGGCGGGTGAGATACCGGATGACCTCGCCGCCCCCCATCGAGTGGCCGACGAGCATGACGTCGGTCAACTCCAGCTGGTCCAGCAGCGCGGCCAGATCGTCTGCGAGAGTGTCGAATTCGTATCCGGTACCGGGATCGTCGGAACGCCCGTGCCCACGTCGGTCGTAGGCGACGGTCCGGTAGCCGTGCTCGGCCAGGTGCAGCATCGAGTGCTGCCACATGTCGCTGCTCATCAGCATGCTGTGCACGAATACGATCGGCCGGCCGGCGCCGTAGTCTCGATAGAACAGATCGGTTCCGTCGGGCGTGGTCAGGTAAGACATCAGCGGGCCTACGCGGCAGCCAGGGGGCGTGTGGTGAGCTGGTAGTCTTCCCGGATCCGGCCGTCACCGTCGAGGATCAGGAAAACGCGTGCCGCCCAATCGATCTCACCGGTACCGGTGACCAGCTGAATGGTGAAGCTGACGATGTCGCCGGAGCGGCGCGCGTCATCGGCGTGGGTCACCCTGTACTTCCCGCTGCCCACGAACTCGTCGTAGGCCTCGGTGATCCGGGTGTCGAGCTCGGCGAGCCCCTCGAAGCGAGCACCCTCGACGTACTCCACGCCGTTGTCGACCCACAATTCGGCGATTCCCTGACGGCGCACCAGCGCGTCGCGCTGGTTCCAGACCGCCGTGTAGCGGGCGACGACCGCGGTGTCTTCGTCGCCGGTGCGCTCGGTCGATTCGATCATGTGCCTCATGGCTGCGAGTGTCCTTTCCGCGACCCCCGATGAGCCGCTGACACCAGCCTCGGTGCTGCCGCCGCGGGACGGTCAAGTCGCAAAGAGGTGCGAACTCTCCCGTAGGGGGAGGTTGCACAATGGTGCTCGTGTCCGCCTACATGTCGATCGGGGATTTCTCCCGTGCCACCCATCTGACGGTCAAGACGCTGCGTCACTATCACCAGATCGGACTCCTCGCACCCGCCGATGTCGATCCGCACACCGGTTACCGCAAGTACTCCACCGACCAGCTGGCCACCGCGCAGATCGTGCGGCGATTCCGCGATCTGGACATGCCGCTCGAGCAGATCCAGGAGGTTCTCGAGGCGCCCGATCCCGGCACACGCAACGCACGCATCGAGACGCACCTGGAACGCCTGCACCAGCAGCTCGACCGCACCCGTCGCGCCGTGGACCAGTTGCGAAATCTACTGGGTGCAAACCCATCCGACGATGTCCCGATCGAGCTGCGTGCCACTCCGGTGACCACAGCCGCGGCCGTCACCGAGACCGTCTCCGCCGAGGATGGCCCGGCATGGTTGCAGGGCGCGCTGGGGGAACTCCATGCCACGCTCACCGCGCAGAAACTGGCACCGTCCGGTCCCGCCGGTGGCATCTACTCCGACGAGGTGTTCACCGACCATCGTGGTGAAACGACAGTGTTCGTACCGTGTACCGGCACCGTCCGCCCCATCGGCCGGGTGCGTCCGGCCGTGATTCCCGCGGCCGAACTGGCGGTGATATGCCATCCGGGCTCGCCGGTCGACGTCGACCGCACCTATGCGAACCTGGCCGACTACGTTGCCCGCAGTGCGCTCGGAGTGCCGGGGCCGATCAGGGAGTACTACGTCGTCGGCCCGCGCGAGACCATGGACGCTTCCCGATGGCGCACCGAAATCGGCTGGCCGGTATTTCTCACCAACACCGCGACAACCACCGCCGTTCCGGAGCGGTGACGCGACACAGGCATACTGGATAGCCGGATCGGTCCGAACGCAGCGGCGCGGCGGGTCGGCCGAGCCCATGCTCATCGCGCCCGCGCTGCCGTGGCGGGTGGGCGGTAGCCCGATCGGGAGGTATTGCGTGACGAGTATCGGTTCGCCCAGCGGCGAGGGAGCGCAGGATGCCGTGCTACCCCGGCGTTTCCACACCAAGGTGGAGGTTCGCTGGTCCGATATGGATGTCTTCCAGCACATCAACCACGCCCGAATGGTGACGCTGCTCGAAGAGGCGCGGATTCCCTGGCTGTTCGAGGACGACCGGCCGACCAAGGGCCTGCGCGCCGGCTGCGTGCTGGCCGATCTGCACGTGCAGTACAAGGGCCAGCTCCGGCACGAGGACACCCCGCTGGACGTGGCGATGTGGATCGAACGGCTGCGCGCGGTGGACTTCACGATCGGCTACGAGGTGCGCGCCGCGGGCGCGGCGCCGGATTCCCCGGCCGCGGTGCTGGCCACCACTCAGATGGCCGCCTTCGATATCGACACCCAGCGCCTGCGCCGCCTGACGTCGGTCGAGCGCGACTATCTGGCGCTCTGGAAGTGAATCGCGTACGTCCATGATGCCCGGATCACCGACACCCGAACCGCTCGCGCCCGGGCAGGGGACGCTGCGGATCCCCGATCCCGCCGAACGAGAGAATCTGGCCACCTTCGTCGCACGCGCTGTGCGCCTGGATCCGGCTGCCGTGATCCGGCTGCGTCGGCGCGGTGATCGATACGTATCGGCGTGGGCGGCGACGGGCTTCGAGGCGCTCGCGGTGCGCACGGTGGTCGGCGAGCTGGGCGTCGACGACGTCACCGCCGCGGGCGACGTCCTGCTGTCGGGTCTGCAGGGGCCCGCCGCGAACGGCCGCGTAGACCTGGGATTCTCGATGGACTCGGCCTGGCGCACCGCGCTTCCGCCGACGTCGGGATTCGCTCACATCGACGATGTTCCGGCCCGCACGCTCGTCGAATTGGCCGAGCGCGGTGCGGAATTGGCCAGCGAGCACGGCAGCGGTCACGGCCCGCCGGCCTCGTTGCTGGATCAGACGGTGCTCACGGTCACCGGCGAGGGGGACCGGGTCGAGGTCCCGATGCGGGTCGTATTCGCGCTGACCGCAATGGATTTCATTCCGCATGCGGGTGAACGCGCGGAAGCGCGGCGTATTGCCCCGGGCGAGATCGTCCGCGTGCGCGCCACCCGCACCTGGCTCCGCCTGGACGCCCGCTACGGCTCGGTGGCCCGCCGCCGCGGTCCCGCGCTGCTCGCGCGCTGACATTCGGGCGCGGCATCGACGTTCATGCCCGACCGATGTGGTCCGGAACGGTTCCGGCGTGATCCTCGGCGCTGTTCCGACCGGACGAGGTCGTCGTGAGCAGGGGCCGCAGGGGACCCGTCGAGAGCTTGGCGACCAGGGGAGTGGCGTACCGGCGGAGCAGGACCGCGGACACATAGCCGACGACGAGTCCCACGACGGCACCCACGGCGACATCGTGCGGGTAGTGCGCGCCGACGTAGACGCGCGAGACGCCCATGACCGCCGCGGCGATCAGCGCCCAGATCCCGAGCGCGCGGCTGACCAGTAGCAGCGCCGCGGCCATGGCGAAGACCACCACGGTGTGATTGCTGGGGAACGAGTAGTCGTCGATGGCGGGGCACTTCTCGAGCAGGAATGCGTGCGGGAAGCGGTAGCACGGCCGATGTTCGGCGAATATCAGCTTGATGGAGTCGTTCACCAGGTACGCGATGACCGCCGCGGCGGGCACGGCCAGCGCGGCGGTCATCGCCGTCGCGTCGCGTCGCCGGGCGATCCACCAGCCGATGAGGATGAGCACCACGAACAACCCGAATCCGAGGGTGCTGTACGCCGTCATCGGCGTGTTCAGCCACGTGGTGTCCCGCGCGAACCGGGTCATGTCGACATACCAGGATCCGTCGATGTTCGATACGTCCAGGCTCAGGATGGAGCCTGGCGACGGTGCTGCGGGCGCGGTCATATCCTCGATTCCTCGGTCGGGGCGCAGGTCCGCGCCGTCGTGGCCGACAAACCACAGTGACATACCGTCGCTGAGAATTCACTGAGCGATGTGGTGCCCTTGGCTTGACCTACGGCGCAGTTGTGTGCCCGAGTCTCGGCTCAGGCGACGCCGAGTAGCCGAAGCAGCGCGGTGGTGGCGGCCGCGGCCAGTGCCACAACGACAAGCGGGGCGCGCCGCCAGGCCAGGATCAAGGCGACCAGGACTCCGGCAGGGAGCGCGAAGTCGGTCCTGTGATGAGCGGGGACGAGCGTGGTGACCGCCAGCGCGATCAGCAGCACCACCGAGCCGATCTCCAGCAGTTGGGCGATGCGCGGCGCGAAGGTGATGCGACGGCGCAGCGCCGGACCCGCGAAACGAATTGCGTACGTACCGGTGGCGAGTGCGACCGCACCGGCGATCAGCGTGACATTCACGACGCCACCTCGCCGGTGCCGGACCTCACGGTCAGCACCGCATGTGGTGTTGCGGATTCGCGGATGCGCCCGCCATCCGTCGACGATTCGTGCGGCGTCGACGGCCCATGCTGTGTTGATGGCACACACTGCGTGGACACACGGCGCTCGGTCGACGATTCCCGCCGGGACGAAGGCCCGCACTGTGTTGACGGCCTGTGCCGTGTCGATGATCCGCCCGCGGTGCTGAGCGACGCCACGGACACCTCGGTCTGGACGCGCTGCACCGCTGGCATGCCGGAGGTTTCGGGCTGCGCCGACGCGTCGTTGTCCTGACTGCTCCGCCGACGCCTGTCCCGCAGTCTGCCGATGACGTCCCCCGCGGTCAGCGCCACATACGCGGCGGGCAATGCCAGCAGTACCGGCAGCCCCGCCGGCAGGAACGGTGTGGCGATCGCGGCGGCAGCGGCGCCCGCCAGGGCTGCGCGCCGTGTGTCCGGCTGGCGTAGGGCGGGGAGCGCCAACGCGATCAGAATCGCGGGGAAGATCGCGTCCAGGCCGAATTTGCCGGGATTCGGCACTGCGGTCCCGATGCCGACACCGAGCAGCGCGCCCAGCGGCCAGGCCAGCAGCACGCCCAGGCCGCACATCCAATACGCGGCGCGGCTGCGGGTAGGGTCGGATTCGCCCATGGCCAGTGCCACCGACTCGTCGTTCATCACGTGCGTGCCGATCAGGCGCCGCCAGCCGGTGCCCAGCACGTCGGGCAACGACAGCCCGTACGGCAGGTGCCGGGCATTGACCAGCAGCCCGGCCAGCACCGCGGGTGCGAGCCCACCACCGGCGGCAACGATGCCGACGAACAGGAATTCCGATCCGCCCGCGAGCACCAGCACGCTCAGCACGATGGGCAGCCAGGCCGGCAGGCCCGAGGTGACCGCGGTCGCGCCGTAAGACGCGCCGGTGACACCGACCGCCAGGCAGACGGTCGCGATACCGGTGAGGTCACCCCGATCCAGTGTTCGCCATATCGAACGCATGATTTCTATAATGAACACGGTCGGGACGGTTCGTCAACTGGGTGCCGGGCCCGCCCGGGTACCCTCTGAAGTCACCATGATCGAGCAGGGAAGTATCCAGGAGCCGGCACCGCAGGAAGTAATTGCCGCGGCCTTGCGCCGCGAACGCGGTCGATCCGGGCTGTCACTGACCGAGGTCGCCCGCCGGGCCGGGGTCGCGAAATCGACTCTGTCGCAACTGGAATCGGGCACCGGCAATCCGAGTATCGAGACCCTGTGGGCGCTGTGCACCGCCCTGGGCATTCCGTTCTCCAGTCTGCTGGAGCAGCCGCAGCCGCAGGTCAAGGTGATCCGGGCGGACGAGGGGCCGGTGCTCGCATCCGCGCGCTCGGAGTACACCGCGACGCTGCTGGCGGCCTGCCCGCCCAGTCCCCGTCACGACATCTATCGGATCGCCGCGGAGCCCGGGCAACCGCGCGATTCGGATCCGCATCAGCGTGGCGTCGTCGAGCATGTGGTGCTGGCCGCCGGCCGCGCCCTGGTCGGTCTCGCCGAGTCGCCCGTGGAGCTGAATCCCGGTGATTACATCAGCTATCCGGGAGATGCCCGGCATGTGTTCAAGGCGCTGGAGCCGGGTACGTGGGGGACGATGATCAGCGATTACATCTGATTCTCAACGGATTCGAGACGATAGACCCGTATTCGTTCGAGTGGCAAAGGATTCCGGAGATGTCAGCGATGACTGTCCGGGCCGCCCCATCCGCCCGGCGTCGGTGACGGGCGGTGTTGGGTCGGTGATGCGCTGTGCTTCAAGGATTTCCGGCAACGGTCTCAGTTCGACTCGGCGACAACGGTTTTCCACCAGGCGACTGTCCCGGCCGCAACCTCCGGCAGCGGGGTCGGCTTCAGGCCCAGCCGGGCCTCGCTCGCGGTGGAGTCGAAGAGGAACGGCCGTGCGAACTGGTAGTTCATCTCGGCCAGTTCGCGCATCGGCTCGTTGAACACGCCCATCCCACGCAGCGCCCAGCCCGGGATCCCCATGACCTTCGGCGCGGGCTTGCCCGCCGCGTCGGCCAGCAGCTGCACCAGCTCGCGGATCGACACCGCCGGTGCGGTCGGCGCGTGCAGGAAGCTGTTCCACAGTGTGCGGTCCTGCGCCGCGCGGATCATCGCGGCCGCGAGGTCGGGCATGTAGGTGAACGAGTGCGGCAGATTCACGTTGCCGAGGGCCTGAACGGACTTGCCGGTCAAGATGTTCGGCACCATGCGCTCACCGGCGTGTGAGTTCCGCACGTGCGGGCCGATGAAGTCCGCGGCGGCGACGCTGATCGTCGGGGTGGCCGACTCCTCGCGGGCCTTCAGCAGCGCCACTCGCACCGCAGGCTTGCCGAAATCGGCCTCGCGGGGTGTGTTTTCGGTCATCGGCCCGTCGACGGGGCCGTAGGCGTAGAGGCTCTCCGGGAACACGACCACGGCCCCGGCCTCCCCGGCGACCTCCATGACGGTCTTCTCGGTGGAGGGAAGTTCCGCCCACCAGGTGCTCGCGGCATACTTCGAGCCGTGAGTGCAGTGGTACACGGCCACCGCGCCGTCGACGGCGGCGGCCAGCTGCTCGCGCTGGGTCACATCCACGCGCCGGCGCTCGACCAGCGGGTGCTCGGGGCCGCTGCCGGAGCGGGTCAGGATGCGGACGCTCTTGCCCTCGGCGGCCAGTTGCTCGGCGACGGTGGTGCCGACGGGGCCTGCGCCGGTGACTACGTGCAGTTCGGACATTGTGCTCTCCATTTTGTTTTAGAGAGCGTTGCTCTCTGCTGATGAAGAGCATGCTCCTCTCGTGCCCGCTTGTCAAGAGCAGTGCTCTCATTTGTGAGCGCCGATCTGGAAGATGGCCTACCGGTCGCCAGGAAATGTGGTCCCACCAGCGGAAAGTTTCTCCTGCCGCGCAGCTGGGACGGCCGACCAGCCCCGCCCACGGACATCGCCGCGACATCACAGCTCGCGATTCGGAGCGGGCTGACGACTCTGTGCCGAGTGCCGATCCGCGGTGCGGTGCCATGCGGACGTGCGGCCCCGGCATCGGCAACTCCACCGTTCCCACGCGGCAACGTCGCAGCCTTGCGCCCAACCGGGGTACGACCGCAGGCGCGGACGGGTCGGCCCGTTCGCATCCGGTGCCTGGAATCATTCCGCCCGGCGAGCCGCAACCCCTCGCGGACCCCGGGTACGGCGATCGACCCGCTACCGCCACGACGTCGGGCTGTCATGGTGGGTGTCTTCGAGATGCCGGCCGCTCGGCAGCGGGGCGAGTCACCGCCCGATCAGGCGGCACCCTCCCCGAGATACTGCAACCACACCGGATCCAGGTCCGAGCTGGTCGACAGCAGCCGCCAATGCGGTCCCTTGGGTGCCACCATCGGATGATGCAGCGTCCAGCCCAGCTCGCTGAGCAGCTTGTCGGCCTTGCGGTGGTTGCACGGGGCGCAGGAGGCCACGCAGTTCTCCCACGAGTGCGCGCCGCCGCGGCTGCGCGGAATCACGTGGTCGATGGTCTCGGCCTTGCCGCCGCAGTACGCGCAGCGATTGCGGTCGCGGTGCATGAGTGCCGCGCGGGTCATCGGCACCCGCGCGCGATACGGCACATGGACGTAGTTGCGCAGGCGGATCACCGATGGCAGCGCGACGGACGCCTCGGCGGAATGTACGACGGGTCCCTCGGCATTGTGGTGGACGGCATCGGCCTTGTCGCAGATCAGCAGCACGATGGCGCGGCGTGCGGACAGGGCGGTCAGCGGCTCGTAGGTGGCATTCAGAAGCAACACCCGGCGCTTGACCCACGCGGCCGGTGGGGGATTTTCCAGGGTTCGATGCACGGGCGCATCGGGATGGGGGTGGTGATGGTCTGGTGTCGAATTGGCGGACAAGATGTGCAGCGGAGTAGCCCCCGACCCACGATTGTGGACGTCGGCGGGCTGGAGTTGTCGGTGCGCTCTCACCTCGTGTGACCGGGCGCCGTGCCGCTGCTTCATGGGGACCCCGAGTTCGTATAGTCCGGTTCATGTGGTATCTGGGCAGACACTGCCACCCAGTTGACCATGGAACTCGTACGAATGCACGGTGATTTCGCACATTGTCGGGCACGTTCGGGTTAACGGCAGATGTTGGGGTGGTGGTAGGCCCCGAGTCCCGGTCGGTACTCCCAGGATCCCGGAGCGGCGCCGGACCGTGGGATACGGTCCGATCTCGATTGCGTGCCGTGTTGGCGGGGGCGCCCGCGGCTCCGCGAGCGCGACCGGGGCGGACCGGGGCGGCGACTATGCTGCGAGTACGGCAGGTATTGCGCCGCGGCGGGGCTGTCGGCGCGTGCGCCACCGGGGTGATCCCGGAACCAATGCGATGAAGGAGCGAGTACGTGGCGGTTGAGCGTGGAGCCCTCGGGGCGGCGAGCACATCGAGCCAGGCGTCCCCGGCCGAGCCGGCGTCGTTCTACGTGGCGGTCGGCGGGGCCGAGACGTTCCACAAGCTCGTGGCGACGTTCTATCGCGAGGTGGCCCGCGACGAGGTGCTGCGGCCCCTGTATCCCGAGCAGGATCTCGGCCCGGCCGAGCGCCGGCTGCGGATGTTCCTCGAGCAGTACTGGGGCGGCCCGCGGACCTATTCCGACCAGCGCGGGCATCCGCGATTGCGGATGCGGCACATGCCGTTCCGGATCGGTCCCGTCGAGCGTGACGCGTGGCTGCGCTGCATGCACATCGCCGTGGGCGAGATCGATTCCGCGGCCATGGATGATGCGCATCGCCGCGCGCTGCTGGATTATCTGGAAATGGCGGCAAATTCGCTGGTCAACTCCCCGATCTAACGGTCGACGCGCAGAATCCGCTGCAACTCGGAGCTTTTCCGTATGACGGTCGGCGTCTGCCGATGATTTGCCAAAACTGGTCAACACTGCCGTGTTCGGGACCGGCCACCGGAAACCTTTGGCAGTATTGCAGGTTGTGACACCTTCATCACCTGGAGATCCGGCCGCGGCAGCGCCGGAATCGGGGGCCTGCGAGGTTGCGGACGCGGACGGGGAGTGGTGGCGGTCGGCGGTGTTCTACCAGGTCTATCCGCGCTCGTTCGCCGATTCCAACGGTGACGGCGTCGGCGATCTGGGCGGGCTCGTCGATCGGCTCGGCTATCTGGAACTGCTCGGCATCGACGCGTTGTGGATCTGCCCGGTGATGCGCTCACCGATGGCCGACGGCGGATACGACGTCGACGATCCACGCGATATCGACCCGCTGTTCGGCGATCTCGCGGTGTTCGACGAGCTGATCGCCGAGGCGCACGACCGTGGGATCCGGGTCACGATGGACCTGGTTCCGAACCACACCAGTTCGCGACATCCCTGGTTCACCGCGGCCTTGGCCGCCGGGCCGGACAGCCCCGAACGTGCCCGCTACATCTTCCGCGACGGACGCGGGCCCGGCGGCGACCAGCCGCCCAACAACTGGCCGAGCATCTTCGGCGGCCCGGCCTGGACCCGGGTGACCGAGGCGGACGGCAGGCCGGGGCAGTGGTACCTGCACATCTTCGCCGCCGAGCAACCGGATCTGAACTGGGACAATCCGGAGGTCATCGCGGATTTCGAGCAGACCATGCGGTTCTGGCTGGACCGCGGTGTCGACGGATTCCGTATCGACGTCGCGCACGGCATGGCCAAGCCGTCCGGCCTACCGGATATGGAGCGCGTCGAGACCAAGATGCTGGTGCACGACGACACCGATCCCCGGTTCAACAATCCCGCGGTGCACGACATCCATCGCCGGCTGCGCAAGGTGCTCGACGAATATCCCGGCGCGGTGTCCATCGGCGAGGTCTGGGTCGACGACAACACCCGCTTCGGGGAGTACGTGCGCCCGGACGAGCTGCATCTGGCGTTCAACTTCCGGCTCGCCGAGGCCGCCTACGATGCCGCGGAAATCCGTGCCGCGGTGAACAATTCGATCGAGGCGGTGCACGCCGTCGGCGCCGGTCCCACCTGGACGCTGTCCAATCACGACATCGAGCGCGAGGTCACCCGTTATGGCGGCGGCGCGGTCGGGCCGGCCCGCGCGCGGGCGATGATGCTGCTGGAGCTGGCGCTGCCCGGCGCGGTATTCGTGTACAACGGCTCGGAGCTGGGGCTGCCGAACGTCGACGATCTGCCCGACGAGGTGCTGCAGGATCCGGTGTGGGAGCGCTCCGGGCACACCGAGCGTGGGCGCGACGGCTGCCGGGTCCCGATGCCCTGGGAGGGAAAGCGGCCGCCGTTCGGCTTCACCACCGGCGAGCGGTCCTGGCTGCCGATGCCGGCGCAGTGGGCCGAGCTCACCGTGGAGGCCCAGCTCGAACGGCTGGATTCGATGCTGTCGCTGTATCGGATGGCCATCGAGTTGCGAAGTTCGCGACCGGAATTCGCCGGTTCGGGGCTGGACTGGTACGGCAGTCCGGCGGACTGCCTGGCGTTCCGGCGCACGGGCGGGCTGGTGTGCGCACTGAATGCCTCGGGCGCGCCGATCCCGCTGCCGCCCGGGGAGGTGTTGCTGGCCAGCGCGCCGATCGAGGGGAACATGCTGCCGGTCGACGCGGCCGCGTGGCTCGTGTAGGCGCGCGCACCCCGACACGGACCCACCACATGCTCACCAGTCGAACCGTCGCTCGGACGCATCGTCTACCGTTGGGCCGTGAGCATTCTCGAGACAGTGCTGATCTTTGTCGGCATCCCACTGGTGATCTACGGGGTGATCGCGGGGTTGTCGTTCCTCGGCAAGCCGTTCCCCGGGGAGAAGCCGGCCCACTACAACCTCGGTGAGAAGTGGACCGCGGATCCGGTGCTGTGGAGCGCGACCGACGAGGTGACCGGTTCCGGACACCACGAGACCTCGCACGGCACCCACGCGGCGATCGAAGCCGCCGAGTCGGACCTGATCGGAGGCCGGGCAAGTGGCAAGTTCTAACTGGAATTGGCCCGCGGTGGTCGAGGCCGACCTCCCGCACGGATACGTCGTGACGACGAGTGGACGCGTTTCCGGAGTCCACGAATCCGGCGACATGTTCCGGGAGGCGCCGTTCAGCGACACCGAGCGGCTGATCATGGACAACACGCTGACCGAGGTCACGCGCTCCACCAAGGTCAGGTTCAACATCTACATCGGCGACCTCGGCGCGGATGCCGCCGCCGGCGCGGACGCGATCTTCCCGGGTACCCCCGAGGCGGCGCGTTCGGTGCTCATCGCCGTCTCCCCGAACGACAACGCCGTCGAGGTCCGTTCGGGCCGCGACGTCGCCGATCGGGTCAACGACCGCATCTGTGAGCTCGGCGCGTCCGCCCTGCTCAGCTCGCTGCGCCAGGGCCAGCTGATCGACGGCCTGGTCTCCGCGGTCCGCGTCATGGGCGCGGCCATCGGCCGCCCGAGCTGACGTAGCGCCCGGCACAACCGAACAGCGTCGTGCACCCCGTGCGCCGATCGGCGCTCGCTCCAGTGACATGAGACGAGCGCAGGTCCGGGCACAGGGTGCGCGTGTGTTCTGCGACTGTTCCTCGAAGGTCGCCGAACCGGGTGCCGGGACACCTGGTCTCGCCGTGCAGGCGGAACCAGGTGCGCGCACCTGGGCCCGGGCGGCACGACCCGGTGGTACCGATGAGCGCCAACAGGATCACTCGGGCGACGGCCAGGCCTGGGCGCGGTCCCGCGCCGAGCCGGATGCGCGTTTCAGCGCTATCTGCTGTGAGCAGAATCGGGCCGTGAATCCGCTGGCGTGCTCGTAGGCTCAGGGCATGGCCCAGCACCCGCGACTCCATGCGATCCCCGGCGGACGGGACGATCGTCCGCGGCCGGACTCGGCTCGGCTCGGTGCGGAACCGGCATCGCCGCGGCCGGAATCGCCGCAACCGGATTCGGTGCGCGAGGCCCGGCCGGGTTCGGAACGGCCGCGGTTGCGTCTGGAACCCGCACAGCCGCAGTCCGATTCAGCCCACCGTGACTCGGCGCGGTCGCGGTCGGAGTCGGTCCGGCAGGCCCCAGCCCGGTTTCGAGCCGAGCCGGCGTCGGCCCAGTCGGAGCCGCTGTGGCGGGAGGCGCTGGGGCGCAGGCTGCGGGCGCTGCGGGCCGAACAGCGCGAGACGCTGGTCGAGACGGCGGGACGGGCTGGAGTCTCGCCGCAGTACCTGTCCGAGGTTGAGCGCGGGCGCAAGGACCCGTCGAGCGAGATGATCGCCGCCTTGGCCGGCGCCCTCGGCACCACCCTGATCGGCCTCACCGAACAGGTGGTCCGAGACCTGCACCAGCAGGGCCCCACCCCATTCGCCACCCCGGCTCCCCCACGCCGCTCCGGCCCGACGATGCTGGCCCTCGCCGCCTGATCGCTGTACACCCCGGTCGCTGCCCGCTGCCCGCTGCCCGCTGCCCGCTGCAACTGAGCCCGGGAATCCTGAAGCTGGCCCCAGCCCCAAAGTAGAACTGTCATGGTCCTGGATGGCGAGCGACAGCCACACGATGAAATGGCCGAACCAGACGCTGTATGTGATGGTCCGGCGCCGGGCACTGTCACGACCGGCGTCGACCTGGCGGCGGGCCAAGGTGGTTCCAGCGATGCCCACCCAGTTGAGACTGCTTAACAGCCGAGATCGATCAGCGTCGCAGGATGATGTGGACGGCGGCCATGCCGAAGCAGGCGAGTCCGAGGTCGGCGTTGCGATCGGCACAGAGATACGCCACCGGGCATATGATCCAGGCAGTGCTCTTGCCGCGATGTTGATGGGGTGGCTGAGGAGACGGAAGCATGCCCGCTTTGGTTGACCTTGCCATGGGGATCGCGCCCATCGCTGGTGGATTGGCTCTCGGTGCAGCGGCGGGATATCTGAAGGGCCCGGACGTCCGCAAGACGATCAAGCAGGATATGGAACTGCTGGACCGCATACCTCCGGAGGAAGTGGAGCGGCGCGCCGAACTCCAACGGACCATCGATAATCGCATCGACGACCTGGTCGCGATCGTCAATCGATACCGGCCGCTGCGCAGAGCGGCCGCCTCCTATCGCGGCGGCTTGCGCGACATCCTGCTGTTCATCTGCACGATTCTGTTTACGGCGGTCTGGTGGGGTGTCGATCATCATAAGAGCAGCTGGCTACCGATGTTCGTTGTGCTCGTTTTGATTTCAGTGTGGGCGGCCGTCTATGCATTCAGCAGTCTGCGCAGATCCCTACTCGCTTACCGGCGCATGAAGGACTGATCGACAGTGTGCGTGCCAGCCGGCGCCCCTGAGTCGCGCAGTTCCTTCCAGACAGCGACTCCTGCCAACGAGCCGCGTCAATCAGACCAAGGATGCACCTATGCCCGCTGATGACATGTCGATGCCCGATCCGATGGATGCTGCCGCGGCAGGCGACGCGGCGGCATATGCGTGCCGCGCTTGCGGCTGGAGCGACGCGCTCGGAAATACTGTTCGTGATCAAGAGCGCGCGAAGCTACTTTGGGGCTGGGGCCAGCTTCAGGATTCCAGGGCCAACTGGTCGTGTGGACTATCGCCGCGGCGGGTGACGAGCGGCCGTGGCGGGTGCTCCTGGCCCTGGACGAGAGCTCACCCGGATCGCCGGCGCCGACGGGCGGCTCGCCTTCCAGGCGGCCCACCCCGTCGGCGGCTGGGCGGATCGGGCCCGCGCCGATCAATCGGTTGCGGCGAGAATCTGATCGGCCAGGCCGTATTCCACGGCCGTGCGGGCGGTGAAGACGCGGTCGCGGTCAGTGTCGTGGCGCAGGGTTTCCACCGGTTGGCCGGTGTGTTCGGACAGGATCGCCTCGATTTCCGCCCGCATCCGGACCAGCTCGTCGGCCTGCAGGATCAGGTCGGGGATGGCGCCCTGACCGCGGCCCGCGGGCTGGTGCAGGACGGCGCGGGCGTGCGGGAGCATCGAACGCCGTCCCTTCGCGCCGCCCGCCAGCAGCACCGCGCCGACCGCGATGGCCTGGCCCACGCACGTGGTCACCACGGGGGAGTGCACGTGCTGCATGGTGTCGTACACCGCGAGCATGGCGGGCAGATCGCCACCCTCGCAATTGATGTAGAGGTGGATGTCCTGCCCGGGGCTGTCCGCGTCCAGGTGCAGCAGCTGCGCGATGAGCGCGTTGGCAACCCCGGAATCGATCGGCGTGCCCAGGTAGACAATGCGTTCGGTGAGTAGATGCGAGTAGACGTCCATGATCCGCTCGCCCCGCGGATGCTGGGCGATGACATTGGGAATCGTGTACGTCATCAGCTGATCCCCACTCGCTGGCGCTGCGGCACGACCTGACCGAACGACTCCACGATGTGATCGATGAAGCCGTACTCCCGAGCCTGCTCCGCGGTGAACCAGCGGTCGTGCAGGGAATCCTCGTAGATGCGGTCGAAGGGCTGCCCGGTGTCCGCGGAGATCAGGCCGAGCACGGTGTTGACCGTGTGCCGCAGGTCGTCGGCCTGCACCTCGACCTCGCCCGCGCTGCCCCCGATGCCCGCCGAACCCTGGTGCATCAGGATGCGCGCGTGCGGCAGGGCGAACCGCCGCCCCGGCTCGCCCGCCGACAGCAGGAACTGCCCGGCGCTGCACGCCAGTCCCAGCGCCAGCGTGGACACCTCGCACGGCACCAGCCGCATGGTGTCCCGGATGGCGAGCATCGAGGGCACCGAGCCGCCCGGCGAGTGGATCCACAGCGAGACCGCCCCGTCGGGATCCTCGGCGGCGAGCGTGAGCAGCTGCGTCATGAGCAGCGTGCCGTTGTCGTCGTCGAGCGCCCCGTCGAGCACCAGAATGCGCCGGCTGAGTAATTGCTCGCGCATTCGCCAGCTGAACATCGGAATCTTGTTGTCGTCGTGAGCCATACGTCCACGGTGCGCCGGGACCGTGCCCATTGTCGTCCGACGCTGCTCACGGCAGATCTGCCCACAGCAGCGAGACTCGCCGGAACCAGTGCCGCATGGTGTGATTCGGATCCTTTGCGCACAACCGCCCGTACTACAGGTTCGTGCGGACGGGTACCGGTGCGGTGCGGCGGTTCGGCGAGTCATTGTGACACTGCGCTCGTTTTGTACTGGTGCGCAATGCAATACGGCCGCATTCCCCCGGGTCCCGGAGGGAATGCGGCCGATTGTGCGGTCCCTGGGCTAGCGGGCGTCGAAAGCCCTTGCACGCAAGGAGCGTTCGACACCCGCCTTGCCCTCACTCACCAGGCGGTGCAGGGCCGGGGGATGACCGCCCGCGAGGAACTTGTCGGCCACGGCGACCGCCTCGTCGGTGATCGCCCAGTGCGGGTAGAGGCCGACGACGACGGTCTGAGCGACCTCGCTCGACCGGCGCTCCCACACCGCCGGAATGTCGGCGAAGTAGCGGTCCACGTACGGGGCCAGGAGATCAGCCTGACCGATGGGGGCGAAACCGGCGACGATCGCGCGGGTGGTGATGTTCGGCAGCGTGTCGTCGTTGATCACCGAGTTCCAGGCGTTCTCCTTCACCGCGGCCTGCGGGCGGGTCGTGGCGGCCGCGGCCGCCTGACGACGGCCCGCGGCGGTCGGATCGCGATCCAGCTCGGCATCGATGACCGGCGTGGCGATCCCGTCGGCGTCGATCACGCCGGCCGCGGCCAGCGCCTGCACGACCCGCCAGCGCAGATCGGTGTCGACCACCAGCCCGGCCAGGCCCACCTGCGCCGGATCGCCTTCGAGCAGCGCGCCCAGCACCTCGGTGTGCGCGGGCGAGAGGCGCGCGCCGGTCAGGGCGTTGACGAAGGCCAGCTGATGGTCCGACCCCGGCTCGGCCGCCCGGGCCAGCTCGATCAGGCGATCGGCGAACTCGGCCCAGCCCTGCGACTGCGCCCAGCCGGGATCGGCGTAACTGCCCAGCGCGGTCTGGGCCTGCATCAGAAGGCGCTGCACCACACCGATTTCCGACTCCGCGCCGACACCGCGCTGCACCAGCGCGACGAAATCGCGGGCCCGCAGCTCGGCCTGGCGGGTCATCTCCCAGGCCGCCGACCAGCACAGCGTGCGGGGCAGCGATTCGGCGATGTCGGCGATGCGCGTCGTGACCGTCGTCAGCGATTCCGGATCCAGGCGGACCGAGCAGTAGGTGAGATCGTCGTCGTTGACCAGCACCAGCTTGCCGCGCTCGACGCCGACCAGCTCGGGCACCTCGGTGCGCTCGGCGGCCGCGAGGTCGATCTCGACGCGCTTGGTGCGCACCAGCTTTCCGTCCTGCTCGTCGTACACGCCGATGGCCAGGCGGTGCACCCGGTACTCGCCGGCACCCGGCTGCGCACCGGATTGCACCACCGAGAACGAGGTGAACTTCCCATCGGACACCTCGAACTCCGGCCGCAGGATGTTCAGGCCCGTCGTCTTGAGCCACTGCGCACCCCAGCCGGAAAGGTCACGGCCCGAGGACTTTTCGAGGGCGCCCACGAGGTCGTCGAAGGTGGCGTTCCCGTAGGCGTGCTCGGTGAAGTAGTCCCGCAGACCCGCCAGGAACGGCTCGCGGCCCACGTAGGCGACCAGCTGCTTGAGCACCGAAGCACCCTTGGCGTAGGTGATTCCGTCGAAGTTCACCTCCACCGCGTCCAGGTCCGGAATGTCGGCGGCGATCGGATGGGTGGAGGGCAACTGATCCTGCCGGTACGCCCACGACTTCTCCACATTCGCGAATGTGGTCCAGGCGCTGGTGTATTCGGTCGCGGAGGTCTGGCACAGCACCGAGGCGAAGGTGGCGAACGACTCGTTCAGCCACAGATCGTCCCACCACTTCATGGTGACCAGGTCGCCGAACCACATGTGCGCCATCTCGTGTAGCACGGTCTCGCAGCGCCGCTCGTAGGAGGCGCGAGTCACCTTGGAGCGGAACACGTAATCTTCGAGGAAGGTGACCGCGCCCGCGTTTTCCATTGCGCCAGCGTTGAATTCGGGCACGAATAACTGGTCGTACTTGCCGAACGCGTACGGCACACCGAAATTCTCGTGGTAGAAACCGAATCCCTGCTTGGTCTCGGTGAACAGCCGCTCGGAGTCCATGTGCTCGGCGAGCGAGGCACGGCAGTAGATGCCCAGCGGGATGCTGCCGTGCGAGTCGGTGTAGGCGTCGGTCCACTTCGCATACGGGCCCGCGATCAGCGCGACGAGGTAGGTGCTCATACGCGGGGTGGTGGCGAAAGTGTGCCGGACGACCGTTCCGGTCTCCGGGGGTGGTGAGCCGGCGGAGCTGGCGGGGTGGCTAAGCACAGCAGCCTCGACCGTGGCACCGTTGGAAATCACCTCCCAGTCCTGGGGCGCGGTGACCGTGATGTCGTAGGTGGCCTTGAGGTCCGGCTGGTCGAAGCAGGCGAACATCCGCTTGGCGTCGGCGGTCTCGAACTGCGAGTACAGGTAGACCTTGTTGTCGGTGGGGTCGACGAACCGGTGCAGACCCTCGCCGGTGTGCGAGTACTCGCAGTCGGCCTCGACGACCAGCTCGTTGCGCTCGGCCAGGCCGGTCAGCGCGATCCCCTTGGACTCGTCGTAGTCGCCGATCTCGACGGGGGTTCCGTTCAGCGCCACGGAACGCACCCCGGCCGCGACGATATCGACGAAAGTCTCTGCGCCGGGTTCGGCCGTGAAGGTGACCGTCGAGCGGGAGACGAAGGTTTCGCCCGAGCCGGCCTCGGGGTTGGTCGGCTGGCCCGTCAGGTCCAGCTCGATGCGATAGTTCTCCACGCTGATCGTCGCGGCACGTGTGATGGCCTGCTCACGGGTGAGGTTCGGTGCGGACATCCAGACTCCTTCGCTGGTCGAAGAACATACCGGCGGGCCGCCCACTCCGGGGTGGGGAACGAGCGGCGGCGTCGGCTCGGTGCGTGGTGCGGACCGCGCCCCGCGGTGAGAGCGGCGACCGGCCGGTCTGACACGGTCCCGCGCGCCTGCGGGTGCGGATGCAACGATGCCCAGCTTGCCACGCCGCAGGGGAGTCGGGTGCGGGCATGCTGCGTGCGGGCCGTTCGCCGCAGTGCCCCAGGTGGCGGTGCCGTCCGCCTGGGCGCTTCGGGACGTGGGCATCGCCGACTCGGGATAGGGCACCGGATGCGGTGCGGGGGCGCGCTGTGTCGATGAGCGTCCGAATTGTTCCCGCGTCGCGCCAGTGGCATGGCGGTGTGCGAACGGACTCGGGGGGCGGCTCGGTAGGCTGTGCGGCGTCCGCGCCCTTCGGTACGTGCCGACAGGATGATCGCTGTCACCGCGCGTGGCAGCCCGAGCGGGATCGGACGTTTCATCGATGCGCAGACCAGGAGGACAGTTGAAGCACATCCACGCGGGCAAGGTGCGCGATCTGTACGAGGACGGCGATTCGCTGATCCTGGTCGCCTCGGATCGGGTGTCGGTCTACGACGTGGTGCTGCCGACGCCG
The DNA here is from genome assembly GCF_050434125.1 of Nocardia sp. GP40. Lineage (NCBI taxonomy): Bacteria > Bacillati > Actinomycetota > Actinomycetes > Mycobacteriales > Nocardiaceae > Nocardia > Nocardia sp. GP40. The sequence continues at coordinate 41,326 of NZ_JBNPVW010000010.1, forward strand.
ATCCCGGACAAGGGCGCGCTGCTGACCCAGCTGTCGAACTGGTGGTTCGGCTATCTGTCCGACATTCCCAACCACGTGGTGTCGGCCACGGATGTGCCCGCCGAATTCGCCGGCCGCGCCGTCCGGGTCAAACCGCTGAAGATGGTGCAGGTGGAGTGCATCGCCCGTGGCTACCTGTCGGGCTCGGGCCTGAAGGAGTACGAGCGCACCGGCACGGTCTCCGGCATCGCCCTGCCGCCCGGCCTGCGAGAGGGCGACCGGCTGCCCGAGCCGATCTTCACCCCGAGCACCAAGGCCTCCGAGGGCCACGACGAGCCGATCACCTTCGACGATGTCGTGCGGCAGGAGGGCCGCGAGGTCGCCGAGCGCCTGCGCGAGCTGACCCTGGAGATCTACAAGCGCGGCGCCTCCTACGCCGCCGGGCGCGGGGTCATCATCGCCGACACCAAGGTCGAATTCGGCTGGGACGGTGAGGTTCTCACCCTGGGAGACGAGGTCCTCACCTCCGATTCCTCCCGCTACTGGCCCGCCGCCCAGTGGGAACCCGGCCACGCCCAGCCGTCCTTCGACAAGCAGTTCGTCCGCGACTGGTCCACCTCGACCGGCTGGAACAAGGAATACCCGGGCCCGGAGATCCCCGCCGACATCGTCGCGGCCACCCGCGAAAAGTATCGCGAGGCATACGAATTGATCACCGGTATCGAATGGGCGGGCACCCCGGCCTGAGCCGATTCAGCCCGCGCCCTTCAGTTTTCGCCAGCCGCCCGCGCGGTTGTTCGCGATGATCCCGCGGAACATCTCCGTCAACGCGGGGACATTGATCTTGTCGCCCTCGTAGACGGCGATGGTGCGGCCGGTCTTGTTCTCGTGCCCGCCGGTGATGATGCCGTGCGGATCGGGAACGATGCCGCCGTCGTAGAGGAATATGTTCACGTGGTCCTTGGTGGCCAGCAGGGCGCAGATATTGCCCTGTAGCACGAAATACGGCTGGACCGTGCGCTTGATCGTCTCGAGGACCTCGGGGTCGGCGTCGTGGACGATATCGCGCACCTGCCGGCAGATGTCGCGCTGCCACGGGGGCAGGGGATCGATGTAGGTGTCGACTCGCGGATCGGTCACGTACGTCATGCGGTGTCTCGGTTCCACAGCCGGGCGGCGCGCAGGGTGAGGTAGTCGCGTTCGGGGGTGCTGGCGGTGTGGTGGGCCGCGGCGGTGTAGCCGGCGATGGCGGCCTGCCGGTCGCCCGCCATGTCCTGCAGGTGGGCGCGGACGGCGTCGAGACGGTGGTTGCCGGTGAGGACGTCGGCGACGGTGTCGGTGACGGACAGGCCCGCGGCCGGGCCGTGGACCATGGCGGTGGCGACCGCGCGGTTCAGCGTGACCATCGGGTTAGGGGTCAGGCACTCCAATCTGGTGTACAGCAACAGGATTCGGTCCCAGTCGGTGTCCTCGGCGTGCCGGGCCTGCGCGTGCAGGGCCGCGATCGAGGCCTGGATGCGGTAGGGACCCTCGAGGCCGGCTGAGATCGCCGCGGTGGTGAGCCGGATGCCCTCGGCGAGCTGGCCCCGGTGCCAGCGGGTGCGGTCCTGTTCGGGGAGCGGGATCAGTTCGCCGCTGGTGCCGGTGCGGGCCGCGCGGCGGGCGTCGGTGAGCAGCATCAGCGCCAGCAGCGCGGTGACCTCGGGGTCGTCGGGCAGCAGGCGATGCACCATGCGGGCCAGGCGGATCGCCTCGGCCGACAGGTCGGTGCGCTGCAGGCTGGGGCCGCCCGAGGCGGTGTGTCCCTCGGTGAACATCACATACAGCACCTGCAGCACCGATTCGCGGCGATCGCGCCAAGCCGTGGCCGCCAGCGCGGGCGGCATGGCAAAGGGGCGCTCCAGGGTGGACAGGCGCTTCTTCGCCCGCGAGATACGCTGTGCCATCGTCGATTCCGGAATCAGGAACGCGCGCGCGATCTCCTCGGTGGACAGGCCGCCGACCGCGCGCAGCGTGAGCGCGATGGCGCTGGCGGGCGAGAGCGACGGATGGCAACACAGCACGAACAGCGTCAGCGTGTCGTCGCGCGCGGGCTGGACATCGTTGTGCTGCTCCATGTCTCGCACCGCGACCGCGATCTCGCGATGGCGCCGGGCGGCATCGGCACGCACCGTGTCGGCCATCCGCCGCTGCGCCACCTGAATCAGCCAGCCCCGCGGATTGTCCGGCAGTCCCGCGTCTGGCCACTGCGTCGCTGCCGCCAGCATCGCCTCCTGCACCGCATCCTCGGCCGCGTCGAAATCGCCGAATCGCCGCGCCAGCACGCCCACCACGATCGGTGCCAGCTCGCGCAGCAGGCAGGCGACCTCGGCGTGGGCCCCGGTTGTGGTCTCCGGCTGATGTGGTGTGCCCGCCGGGCCGTTCGAAACTCGGCTCGAATCCAGCTGAGCCTGGGGTGAACTCGCGTCTCGTCCCGGATCCGAGCCAGTTGCCCGCTCCGGGTCCGGCGCGGACGCGCCGAGCCCCGTGGCGGGCGCGTCGTGCCCTGGCCGCTCGGGCAGCGGTGTGTCGCGTCGGTCCGAGGGAGCGGAGTGTGTGCCCGCGGCCGGAGGCTCCGATTCGGCGGTACGGGCGCGGACCGAGCCGCCGGCCGGTGCGGCGGGCGATGGGGTGCAGGTGCCGGGTGCGTCAGGCATCGGCGGGTGGGGCATCCATGACCTGGCGCACCTCGATGTATTCGCCGATCGGCTTGCCCCCGGGGCCCGGGGCGGCCGAGGCCTGGGCGGCGATCTCGACCGCGCGCGCGGGGGTGTCGACGTCGATGATCCAGTACCCGGCGAGGAATTCCTTGGTCTCGGGGAAGGGGCCGTCGGTCACCACGGGGGCCGAGCGGCCGTCGGAGCTCACGATCCGCGCCTGGTCGGGGAAGGCCAGGCCCTGGGCGTCGACGAGTTCGCCGGACCCGCGCAGCTGTTCGCCCAGCATGCGCTGGAAGTCGATGTGCGCGGTGATCTCCTCGGGCGTCCACTCGCCCATCGGGGTGTCGCAGTAGGCGGCGGGCGTGTAGGTCTTCAGCAGCATGTACTTCATTTCCGGCTCCTCGCGTTCGTCGTCCGTACCGCTCCGGCCGCGACGGACGCGGCCCGGGCGGTGCGCTTACCGAGAGGTCGGAGCCCGCCGCGCGAAATCGACGTACCCCCGATGGTGAGCCCCGTCATAGCTCGGCCGACGTATCGGCCAAGCGCCGCGGGTCGACCGGATCACCGGACAGAATCAGCTCCTTGATGCGATCGCCGACGTCCCAGACGTTGACGTTCATCCCGGCCAGCACCCGGTTGCCCGAGTCGAGCCAGAAGGCCACGAACTCGCGGGCGCCGACGTCCCCGCGGGTCACCACCGTGGTCTGCTGGCCGGGCGCGACGTAGCCGGTGTATTCCATGCCGAGGTCGTATTGATCGGTGAAGAAATAGGGCAGCCGGTCGTAGGTGGCCGGTTTGCCCAGCATCGTGAGCGCCGCGACCGCGGGTTGATTGAGCGCATTGGCCCAGTGCTCCACCCGGACGCGCCGCCCCAGCACCGGATGCTGCTGATCGGCGATGTCGCCGACGGCGACGATGTCCGGGTCGCTGGTGGACAGGCTCTCATCGACCAGCACCCCGCCCTCGACCGCGAGCCCGGCGTCCACGGCCAGTTCGGTATTGGGCCGCGCGCCGACGCCCAGGAGCACCGCATCGGCCTCGATCACGGTGTCGTCGCCCAGCCGCACCCCGGCGACGCGGCCCTCGGCGGTGCGGATCTCGGCGACCGTCACATCGCATCGCAGATCGACCCCGTGCGCGCGGTGCAGGTCGGCGAACACCACACCCATCTCCGGCCCCATCGCGGCCAGTAGCGGCGCGGACATGGCCTCGAGGACCGTGACCTCGACACCGGCCGCGCGGGCCGCGGCCGTCACCTCTAGCCCGATCCATCCCGCGCCGATCACCGCCAGCCTCCGGATCGAGCCGAACAACTCGACGAGCGCATCGGACTCCTCGATGGTCCGCAGCACGTGTACGCCCTGCGCATCGGCGCCCGGAATTCGCAGCCGCCGCGCCCGCGACCCGGTGGCCAACGCCAGCTTGTCGTACGGCAGTGTCGAACCATCCGGCAGCGCAACGGTTTTCGAGGCCCGGTCGATCGTTGATACCGCGGTGCCGAGCATTACCTCGACGTGGTGGTCCCGATACCACTGCGCGGGCTGCACCGTGAACTCGGCCAGCGCCTTCTTACCCAGCAGGTGTTCCTTGGACAGCGGTGGCCGCTCGTACGGCAGTTGCTCCTCCGCCGCGAGTAGCGTGAGGGAACCCTCGAAGTCGTTGTCGCGTAACGCCTCGGCGAGCTTGGCCGCGGCGAGACCGCCGCCGACGATGACGAACCTGGAATCTGTGGTCATGAAAACCCTCCGTGCGCCGGGAACCAGGCTGTCCTCGACCCTACTGCGACCAACCGACACGGTTCGGGAAATATCCGGAACTTTCCGTCGTTGATGAGAATTGACGGCGGCAGTGTCGCCGCTTCCCGCACTTCGAGAGGATATTGACGTGAGCGATGCGACGAACGGCGCCAAGGACCGGGTGGACTTCTGGTTCGATCCGCTGTGCCCCTGGTGCTGGATCACCTCCCGCTGGATTCTGGAGGTCGAGAAGGTCCGGGACATCGAGACGAACTTCCACGTGATGAGCCTGGCCGTGCTCAACGAGGGCCGCGATCTGCCCGAGCAGTACGCCGAGATGATGAAGACGGCCTGGGGTCCGGTGCGGGTGGCCATCGCCGCCGCCCAGGATCACGGCGACAAGGTCCTGGCCCCGCTCTACACCGCGATGGGCACCCGCATTCACAACCGCAAGGAGGAGTACGCGCGCGAGGACCGCGCCGAGATGTTCGCCCTGGTGGTCGCCGAGGCGCTGGCCGAGACGGGCCTGCCCGCCGAGCTGGCCGCGGCCGCCACCAGCGCCGAGTACGACGAGGCGCTGCGCGTGAGCCACCACGCGGGCATGGACAAGGTCGGCCCGGACGTGGGCACCCCCACCATCCACATCAACGGCGTGGCGTTCTTCGGCCCGGTGCTCTCGCGCATCCCGCGCGGCGAGGAGGCCGGAAAGGTGTGGGACGGTGCGGTCGCCCTGGCGTCCTACCCGCACTTCTTCGAGCTCAAGCGCACCCGCACCGAGGATCCGCAGTTCGACTGAGCGCACCCACCCGGATTGCACCGGTGGAGGTGTCGGCCCCGCGGTTCCGCGGCTCGCGGGGCCTGACACAATCGCTGCCATGCGCGTATACCTGGGTGCCGACCATGCCGGCTTCGAGCTGAAGAACCACATCAAGGATCACCTGGAGAAGGCCGGACACGAGGTGTTCGACTCCGGCGCCCACGAGTACGACGCCGTGGACGACTACCCGGCGTTCTGCATCGACGCCGCGCGCCGCGTGGTCGCCGACCCGGGCAGCCTCGGCATCGTGATCGGCGGCAGCGGCAACGGCGAGCAGATCGCCGCGAACAAGGTGCCCGGCGCCCGCTGCGCGCTGGCCTGGAGCATCGAGACCGCGCAGCTGGCCCGCCAGCACAACAACGCGCAGCTGATGGGCATCGGCGGCCGCATGCACCCGCTCGAGGACGCGCTGGCCATCGTCGACGCCTTCATCACGACCCCGTGGTCGGGCGAGGACCGGCACCAGCGTCGCATCGACATCATCTCCGAGTACGAGAAGTCCGGCGTGGCGCCGGAGGTTCCCGTCGCCTGACAACCGTCCGCGGGCGGGCGCGGATCGTCGGTCGTAGCGCCGATGTCGTCCGCGCCCCGCACCGTGCGGTCGTCGGGTCCGGGACAGGAGGTACGCGGCGCTCATGCCGGAGGGACATACGCTGCATCGCCTGGCGAAGGCGCATCACGCGCGGTTCGCCGGCGGTGTGGTCCGGGTATCCAGTCCTCAGGGTCGCTTCGCAGACGGGGCAGCGCTGGTGGACGGGCGGGTGCTCGTGCGTGCCGAGGCGTGGGGCAAACATCTTCTGCACCACTATGATTCGGGGCTCGTGGTGCACGTGCACCTCGGGCTGTACGGGAAGTTCACCGAATCGACAGGGCCGCTGGGGGATCCGGTCGGGCAGGTGCGCATGCGGATGGCCGGGGCCGGCAAGTCCGGAGCGGAGCTGTACGGGGCCGACCTGCGCGGTCCGACCGCATGCGAGGTGCTGCACGATCCGGAGGTCACCGCGCTCACCGCGCGGCTGGGCCCGGATCCGTTGCGCCGCAACGCCGATCCCGGCCAGGCCTGGCATCGCATCCACCGGTCTGCGCGCTCGCTGGGTGCGCTGCTGATGGACCAGAGTGTGCTGGCCGGGGTCGGCAACGTATACCGGGCGGAAGTCCTTTTCCGCCACGGCATCTCACCGTATCGTCCCGGAAAATCGTTGAGCCGCACCGAATGGGACGCCATGTGGGCGGACCTGGTGGAGCTAATGAAGGTAGGGGTCCGCCGCGGCAAGATGCACGTCGTCCGCGCCGAGCACGACCACGGCGCCCCGTCCTACGCCGCGGACCGGCCCCGCACTTACGTCTATCGCCGCGTCGGTGAACCCTGCCGGTTGTGCGGCACCCCGGTCCTGCATTCGGTGATGGACGCGCGAAACCTGTTCTGGTGCCCTACCTGTCAACCTTCTTGAGCTGGCGGAATGGCGATATCGGAGATGCCGCCCGCCGCCGCCGTGAACCGGGCCGCGGTGGCACGGAGTTCGCGGGCCAGGTCGGGTGCGTCGAGGACATCGAAGTCGACGGTCAGCGCGCCGAGCAGGAAGGTCAGGGCGCGGGGGTCTTCCGAGCCGATGTGCAACAGGCAGTACCGATCGTCGAGGGGTTCGAGGCGACCGTAGGTGGCGGTGGCGCGCGCCGCGTCGGAGTCGGCGGGGGCGTGTAGGCACAGGGTGGCTCGGTAGGGCCAGCGCTGGGCGATGCCGCGGGCGACGAAGGCGGCGGCATCGTCGCCCGGCAGGGCGCGGGGCGGAAAGCGCGGGCCCGCAGGGGTTTTCGGCTCCATGCGGTCTACCCGGAAGGTGCGCCAGTCGTCGCGGCCGAGGTCCCAGGCCACCAGATACCAGCGTCGGCCCCAGCTCACCAGCTGGTGGGGCTCGACGGTCCGTGTCGAGTCCGAGCCCGCGTATCGGAAGCGCAACTGCTGCTCGTCGCGGCAGGCCGCGGCGATCGTGGTGAGGACATCGGCGCCGACGGTGGGGATGGTCTCGGGGGTCCGCACGATGGCGATCTGCAAGGCGTCCACCCGGTTTCGCAGCCGGTCGGGCAGGACCTGCTCGAGTTTGACCAGCGCACGTAGCGCGGTCTCGCCCTGCCCGGCGACGCCGCTGCCGGTGGCGGTGCGCAGGGCGATCGCGATGGCCACCGCCTCCTCGTCGTCGAGCAGCAGTGGCGGCAGCTCCGCGCCCGCGCCGAGCCAGTAGCCGCCGGTGATGCCCTTGGCGGCCTGCACCGGATAGTCCAGGTCACGGAGCTTGTTGATGTCGCGCCGCACCGTGCGGGTGGTGATGCCCAGCCGATCCGCCAGCTCCTGACCGGACCATTCGCGGCGCATCTGCAGCAGGCCGAGCAGGCGCAGCAGGCGGCCGGAGGTTTCTTTCATACCGAAAATTGTGCCAGGACTATAGGACCAAAGGTGTCCTATAGTGCTTCTAGGGTGAGTGTTATGAACAACGAGGCCATCACCCCCTTTCACATCGACATCCCGCAGTCCGCGCTGGACGACCTGGCCAACCGGCTCGCCGGGGCCCGGTGGCCCGACGAGCTGCCCGGGGTCGGCTGGGAGTACGGGATTCCGCTGGAGTACGTGCAGGAGCTGGCCGAGTACTGGCGCACCGGCTACGACTGGCGTGCGCAGGAGGCGGAGCTGAACAAGATTCCGCAGTTCACCACCGAAATCGACGGGCAGAACGTGCATTTCCTGCATATCCGCTCGCCGCAGCCGGATGCGTTGCCGCTGATCCTGACCCACGGGTGGCCTGGGTCCATCGTCGAATTCCTCGATGTCATCGGCCCGCTCACCGATCCGGCCGCGCACGGCGGCGATCCGGCGCACGCCTTTCACGTGGTGATTCCGTCGCTGCCCGGGTTCGGGTTCTCCGGTCCCACCACCGAAACCGGTTGGAACACTGGTCGGGTCGCGGCTGCCTGGGCCGAACTGATGCGGCGCCTGGGCTATGAGCGCTATGGCGTGCAGGGCGGCGATATGGGCGCGTTCGTCTCGGCCGAGCTGGGCCGCATTGCCGCCGATCGGGTGGTCGGCGTGCACCTGAATGCCGCCACCTTCGGATTCATCCCGTTCGGGAAGGTCTCCGACGCCGAGCGCGCCACTCTCACCGAGTCCGAGCAGGCGCGGCTGGAACGGCTGGCCGACTTCCTCGGCGACGACAACGGCTACTTCCAGCTCCAGGCCACCCGCCCGCAAACCATCTCCTACGCCCTGACCGACTCCCCGATCGGCCAACTCGCCTGGATCATGGAGAAGTTCAAGGCTTGGACCTTCCCCGTCGCGGCGCTGCCCGAGCAGGCCATCGACCGAGATCGCTTGCTCACCAACGTGATGCTGTACTGGCTCACCGGCACCGCCGGCTCGGCCGCGCGCATGTACTACGAGAACATGCACGTCCGGAACTACCACGCCACGCCGTCGCCAACCCCGATCGGCGTCGCGGTCTTCGCCCTGGACATCGCGATCCGCGGTTACGGCGAGCAGCTCAACAACCTCGTCCACTGGTCGGAATTCGACCGCGGCGGCCACTTCGCCGCCCTGGAGGCCCCGGACCTGCTGACCGCCGATATCGTCGCGTTCTTCACTGCACTGAACTGATCCACGGAAAGGCTTCTCCCCATGCCCGCGCTGCTCGACCGGCGAGAACTCAACCGCGCCACCTTGGCTCGCCAATCCCTGCTGGCCCGCAGCGGTATGTCGGTCGAGCAGACCGTGCGGCATCTGATCGGCCTGCAGGCGCAGACCCCGCACAGCTGGTATCTCGGATTCTGGTCGCGACTGGCGGATTTCACCCCGGCGCAGGCGGCCGAGCCGCTGGCCGATCGCAGTCTGGTGCGAATCGCGTTGATGCGCTCCACGATTCACCTCGTGACACCGGACGACGCGATCGCGCTGCGCCCGCTGATCCAGCCGACGCTGGACCGCGACCTGTACCACAACCACGTGCGTGGCAAACCCATCGCGAATATCGACATGACCGCGCTGATCGAAGCGGCAATCGATCTGTTGGGCGAAAAGCCGCGCACCAACAAAGAACTCGGTCTCCTGCTCGGCGAGCGCTGGCCCGAGTGCGCACCCGCCGCACTCGTCTATGCGGTCCGCAATCAGGTGCCGCTGGTTCAGGTGCCACCCCGTGGCCTCTGGGGACGCAGCGGATCGATCGCGCACACCACGCTGTCGTCCTGGGTGGGAACCGGTTCGGCGGCAATGCTTTCGCTGGACGAGATGGTGCTGCGGTACCTGAACGCGTTCGGCCCGGCCACCGTCCAGGATGTGCAGACCTGGTCTGGTCTGACCCGCCTTCGCGAGGTGATCGACCGACTTCGCCCCCGCCTCATGGCCTTCCGCGACGAGCAGGACCGCGAACTGTTCGACCTGCCCGACGCCCCGCGGCCGGGCCCGGAAACCCCTGTGCCACCACGATTTCTCTACGACTACGACAATCTGCTGCTGTCCCATGCCGACCGCAGCCGGGTGATCACCGACGACCACACCCGCCTCGACTACCGCGCCCAGCGCCCCACCCCGCAACTGCTCCTGGTCGACGGCTTCACCGCCGCCGACTGGACCATCACCCGCGACGCGGACACCGCCACGATGACCATCCGCCCCTTCCGCCGCCCGTTCACCCCCGGTGACACCGCCGCCATCACCGCCGAGGCCGCACGCCTCCTGGAATTCACCGACCCAGCAGCGGCAACCCGCCCGGTGGTCTTCGGCCACCCCATCTAGCGGCGCTTCTCCGCCATCTCCGATCGCTCTGGCTGCCAGCCGGGTTTCTGCAGGTCAGCTAAGGTGAACTAATTCGATGTTGACCGGGGTCGGCAACGTCTACCGGGCGGAAGTCCTTTTCCACCACGGCATCTCACCGTATCGTCCCGGAAAATCATTGAGCCGCACCGAATGGGACGCACTGTGGGTCGACCTGGTGGAGCTCATGAAGGTCGGCGTCCGGCGCGGCAAGATGCACGTGGTACGTCCCGAGGACGATCATGGCGCGCCGTCCTACGCCGCCGATCGTCCTCGCACCTATGTGTACCGCCGCGTGGGGGAGTCGTGCCGCCTGTGCGGAGCTACCGTCCTGCATGCCGTGATGGAGGGTCGAAACCTGTTCTGGTGCCCCAGCTGCCAGCCGCGCTGAATGCTCATCGGGCCCGTGACCTGTCACAGTGAGCCGGTGCGGCGGAGCCGGTAGAGGTGGATCGGGCCCGGCCAAGGCGTCAGGAGTGAGTCGTCGGTGATCTCCCACCCGGAAAATGCGGCGGTGATGTCGGCGGCGCTTGCACCCCGGGGCAGCGGCCCGCGTTTGGCCGGTGCGAAGGCGACCATCAGCAGGGTGGCATCGCCGGCGGCGACAGTGTCGACTTGCCGTGCCTCTGCATGGCGTTGTGGGGCGGTCAGGCCGTGGAACGCACCGAAGTCGAGTATGAGCTTGTAACCCGTACCGACCTCGGCGGGCAGGTCGGTAACATCCCCTACGAGCCAACGGATTTGAACGCCAGCGGCATCCGATCGTGCTCGGGCGGAACGGATTGCGCCGGGGACGAAGTCCACGCCGGTGACCTGCCAGCCTCGGCGCGCGAGGTCGACGGAGTGGACGCCGGTCCCGCAGCCCAGATCGAGCGCCCTGCCGAACGGGGGCGCCAGACCCTCCTGCTCCCTGTCGAACGCCGAGCCGAGAATTCGAGGCGAATCACCGCGTCGGGCCGCGCTTTCCCACGGTCGCACGCGAAGTCCATGTAGCAGGCGGTACCGGAGCACGTTCATGTCAGGCCTCCTTCATGTCGGGCCATCAGAAATTCCCGTCGAATCCGCCGCCGCCGTCCCAGCCGCCGCCGTCGAATCCGCCGTTGTCCCAGCCGGATTGGTCGTACCCGCCCTGGTCGAAGCCACCCTGGTCGTAACCGCCTTGGTCGTAACCACCCTGGTCATACCCGGCCTGGTCGTATCCCGCCTGATAGTCCTGTCCCGCATCGAATCCCGCGTCGTAGCCCGAGCCGTACCCGCCCTCGAATCCGGCGGTGTCGTACCCCACGCCCGACATCCCGTGGAACAGCGTGTCGAACAGCAGCGCCGAACCCACACCCCAGGCCCCGGCCACGAGCGCGGTCTTCCACCACGGCTCGGAATACCAGCCGGCCGGGACCGGCCGCCCGGCGACACGGCCGCCCGGGTAGTAGTTCGGGGTCTGGGGTGAGGGCATCGGGGAGGCCTGCACCTGACGACCCTCGAAGTCGATGGCCCGCTGCTCCGAGACGTGTCCGGCCGAGCGCTGCCCGTCTAGTTCGGGGACCGGCGGCCCGGGGTCCAGGCCCATCGCGCTGCGCGCGGCCCGCACGTAGTACAGGCCCTCCAGGGCGGTTTCCTTGGCCAATCGGGCCTGGGCGACGGTGGTCGCCTGGTCGATCTGCGATCCGGCGGCATTGAGCCGTTCTCCGGCGTCGGCGAGCGCCTGGGTGGACGCCTCGTCCCGGCCGGTCAGGTTGTACACCTGCCCGCCGAGCCGCTCGATGATCCGCCGGGCGTCGGCCTTCGCGTCGGCGAGCTGAGCCGCCTGGTGGCCGCGGGCGGTATTGCGGCCCGCCAGGCTCATCGCCAGGAAGACGATCAGCACGACGACCAGGATGACCAGAAGTATCGCCACGCAGTCAGCCTACGCGGATCGATAGCCGACCAGTTGCTGTCAGCCCGCGGCGGCCGCGTCGTACTGGAGCTGGGCGGGGAAGAAGCCGCTAGGCTCAGACTCCTCGTCGTCCAGCTCCGACACCGCGAACCGACGCTTGCCCGCCGTCTTGGCCGAGTACATCGCGCGATCGGCGCTGCGAAGCAGGTCGGAGAAGTCGCACGCGCGCCCCGCCGGGCAGTACGCGGTGCCCACACTGGCCGAGACCGGCACCGGCCCGGAGGACGTGGGGACCGGATTGTGCAGCGCGGTCAGCACCCGCATGGCGACCTCGCCGAGGGTGTTGCGCCGGGCGGGGAGGGCCAGCACGAATTCATCGCCGCCGTACCGGCACACCACGGTCTCCTGCGGGCAGGCCGCGCGCAGCCGGCGCGAGATCTCCACCAGGACCTCGTCGCCGACGCTGTGGCCGTAGCCGTCGTTGATCTGCTTGAAATCGTCGACGTCGATGAGTAGCAGGCCGACGCCGCGGGACCGGTCGGCCGCCATCAGGCGCACCTGCTCCTGCAGCAGCGAGCGGTTGGCCAGATCGGTCAGCGCGTCGTGGGTCGCCTCGTGCCGCAGCTGGGTCTGCAGGGCCGCGATTTCCTGGACCCGCACCGACACCGCGGCCTCGAGGCTGGCCTCCTGCTGGGCCAGCGCCCGCTGCTGCAGCGCCTCGGCATAGCTCTCGATCGCATGGCTGGCCACCAGCGGCCAGCGGGTGAAGACGAGCGATCCGGGCTCGCCGGGCGCGAAGCCCAGCAGGGCCCGCGAGGTCGGTGCCAGCATCCGGGTGCGATCGAACGGCTCCTCGGCCAGCCTGCGGCCGATCCGGCGGGCCGTGGGCACCGGGAAGGGTTCCGAGCGCGCCAGATCCATCAGCTCGTTGATCAGCGCGGTGAACACCCGCTCCAGATGCTCGCGCGGAACCGTCAGGCCGGTGTCGCGGTACACCGCGGCCACCCAGTCTCGCGAGGTGAGCGTGACCGCCGCGGCGGTCACCGTGTCCAGCTTGGTGAGCATGCCGCTCACCTCACGCAGACGGTTGTCGCGTACTCCGGACTACAGCCCTCCGGATCGTGCCTACTGCTATGCGGTCCGCTCCACCTAGCTCGGTGCATGCTCACCGCCCCCTTTCCAGATACCCCCGTCCGGCAAAAAGGATCCTAGCAAGCCTCTCGACTTCGAAAAATAATGTTTTACAACCTGTTCCGAAGTTCCGCGAGTGGCAACTGTCAGAGCTATCGTGCGGCGAGCTGCGGCGTTACACCTCTCGTCAGCGTGTCTTCGGCGACGCGCCGGGGCAATCCGAACCCGCGTGACCCTCGGTTAACGGTCGGCTCCCGCGCGGCGCGAGGACGGCTGATCCCGGGGCCGCCGAGGGCCCGCCGACCGGGCGAGACACCCCTCGGGCGGGGCGATTGGCGTTCGGCGAGTGAGATTCGGTACAGTCTCAGGCGCAGACGACATCGAGGCGATCCCGTCGGTGTCGTGTGCCTGCGGGCGTAGTTCAATGGTAGAACCTCAGCCTTCCAAGCTGATGGTGCGGGTTCGATTCCCGTCGCCCGCTCTGGTGGTCCTCAGCCCCCTTGTCAAGGAGTAGCGGACCCCCTACGGGGTGTAGCGCAGCTTGGTAGCGTACCCGCTTTGGGAGCGGGCGGTCGCAGGTTCAAATCCTGTCACCCCGACCACATTTCGCCATCTCTCACCCTCGATGCCGAACCGAGAACCCGGACCACTGCCGGGGTTTCTCGGCGCGCCCCAACTGGTAAATGTGGGCGGTTGCACCTCCGGGGTATTGAATCGTCGCATGGTAGATGCCCTCGCACCCGGGCCGATCACCCAGATCGCCTGGGTGGTCACCGACATCGCGGCGACCGAACAGTTCCTGACCGCCTCCTTCGGCGTGCGGAAGTGGGCGCGCCTGCCCGATGTGCACTTCGGCCCCGAAAACTGCACGTACCGAGGCGAACCCGCGGATTTCACCGCCCACATCGCGCTGTCCTACCACGGCGAGATGCAGTTCGAACTGATCCAGCCGGTGCGCGGGGTATCGATCTACACCGAATTCCTGGAGCACAGCGGCCCGGGGCTGCACCACATCTGTTCCGAGCCCGCCGATTTCGACGCCGCGATACGGGCCGCGGCGGATCGCGGCATCGATATCGTGCAGCAGGGCGACATGTCCGGGCAGATGCGATTCGCCTATCTCGACGGCGCCGCATCGGGGGTTCCGTTCCTGGAGCTCGCGGAGATCGGGCCGAATATGCGCACGATGTTCGAACAGATCAAGGCGCAGGCATGAAATACAGCGCCGGAGTCCTGCTGTTCCGCCGCACGGCGGAAGCCGAGGTGTTGCTGGGGCATATGGGCGGCCCGCTGTGGGCCCGCAAAGACCTTGGCGCATGGTCGATTCCCAAGGGGGAGTACGACCCCGGCAGCGAACGGCCCGAGGCCGCCGCGCGCCGCGAATTCCACGAGGAACTGGGACTCGCGGTGCCCGACGGGCACTGGATCCCGCTGGGCGAGGTCCGCTACGGCAGCGGCAGCCGCGCCAAGGAGCTGACAGTCTGGGCGGTCGAGGCCGATCTGGATCCCACCCTCGTCGTCCCGGGTACCTTCGAGATGCAGTGGCCGCCGCGCTCGGGCAGGATGCAGCGGTTCCCGGAGATCGACCGCGCCGAATGGTTCGATCCGGACACCGCCCGGGACAAGCTCGGCGCGGGTCAGCGCCCGTATCTGGACCGGCTCGCCGATCGTCTTTCGGCCGGATAGTCCCTGGGAGCAAACGCTCAGACCGCATGCAGGGATTTCCCAGCTTGGCTCGGTAAACGTAGGCCGCATGGGCGAGCGACCAATTGACGCGGCCGAGCTGCTCGCTCGCGCCGGTGCCGAGCCTCAGCGAGGCGCAGGCGAGAGAGGGCGAAGCGAGCGGACATCGAAGCGGCGGCTCGTGAAGATCGCGGGCTGCGCTCATGTCGGAGCCGACCGCGGCCGGACGCGCCTGGAAAGGGCACGTTCGGGCTTCGGCGAGGAGCGAGCATGAGTGACGTTGCGACCGACATGACTCCTGACGAGGCGTCCTCGGATGACACGCCGAATGGCATTGCGGCGCCCGCCCAACTGCCCGTGCCCGCCGATGGTGCCGCATGTGGGACGCGGCAGCGCCGGCCCGCCGCGGTGACGCGCGGTTATCACCGTGTCTGGGCTGCGCTGGGGCGTCGCGTGTCCGCCATACCGCTCCGGGTCACCCTGGTCGTGGCGATGGTGACCCTGGCCGGGCTGGCGCTGGCGGTCTCCGGGTTCGCGGCGACCTCGGCACTGTCGAAATCGCTCACCGATCGCACCGACGAGCAGCTCTACGACGCCGCGCACACCTGGGCACGTCCCGGCCCGATGAAGCTGATCAGCACTCCCGCCGGGGGCACCTCCTGGGTGCCCGCGGACATGCCCGTCCAGCCGGAGAAGGCGACCTCCTGGGATCAGCCGCGCCACTTCTTCGAACTGCGCCGCGGTCCCGAGGGGGAGCAGTATCGCCTGCAGACCGATCGCGGCAAGCCGGCGCCGAACTTGACGAATCTGCCCGCGCACACCCCGGTGACGGTGCCCTCGGTGGGCGGCTCGTCGATCCACTGGCGAATCCTGGTGGTCTCCAACAGTTATGGCACGACGACGATCGGGCTGCCGCTCACCGACAACGCCGACACCGTGTCGGAACTGATCGGATTCGAGCTCGCCACCGGCCTGGGCGCCCTGGTGCTGCTCGGCGTCGGCGGCTATCTGGTGGTCCGGCGCAGCCTGCGCCCGCTCCGGCACGTCGAGGAGACCGCCGCGGCGATCGCCGGCGGCGACCTGAATCGCCGCGTCCCGGTGCGCAATGTCGACACCGAGGTGGATCACCTCGCCCAATCGGTGAACGCGATGCTCGCCCGGATTCAGCACGGTGTCACCGCCACCGAGGCGTCCGAGGAGGCGGCGCGACGCTCGGAGGAGGCCGCCCGGCGCTCGGAGGCGAAGATGCGGCAGTTCGTCGCCGACGCCAGCCATGAGCTGCGTACCCCGCTGACCACCATCCGCGGCTTCGCCGAGCTGTATCGGCAAGGGGCGAGCCAGGATCCGCGACAGGTGCTCGAGCGCATCGAGGCCGAGGCCGGGCGCATGGGCCTGCTGGTGGAGGATCTGCTGATGCTGGCCCGCCTCGACGCGCAGCGCCCGCTCGAGGTCCGTCCGGTGGATCTGCTCGCGCTGGCCGGCGATGTGGTGCACGGTGCCCAGGCGCTGGCCGCCAGGCAGGCGGGCGCGGATCATCCTGTCGCACTGGAGGTTCGGCCCGGTGCGGGCACGCTGGAGGTGTCCGGCGATGCCGCCCGGCTGCGGCAGGTGCTGGCGAATCTGGTCGGCAACGCGCTGAACCACACCCCGCCCGGCACCCCGGTGACCGTGCGCCTGACGCCCAGCGAGGATCAGGTGCGGATGGAGGTGTGCGACGAGGGGCCCGGCCTGTCGCCCGAGGCCGCCGCCCGCGTGTTCGAGCGGTTCTACCGCACCGACTCCTCCCGCGCCCGCGCCAGCGGCGGCACCGGGCTGGGCCTGTCGATCGTGCAGGCGCTGGTGACCGCGCACGGCGGCACGGTCGGCGCGGACAGCACCCCCGGGCGGGGGACCACGTTCACCGTTGTGTTGCCGAGGGGACACGGGGACGGTTAGCCGACGGAGCTTGCGGAGTCGGCGGGGTGGGTGAGTGCAGCGGCTGTTCCGGGGCCTCCCAGGGATCTCGCAGCTGCGATCCAGTGCCCGCCAAGCCTGGGCCGCGAATCTTGGTGACATGACCGAGACTTCGATCGTTACCGCAACGAACCGCAATGGCGCGGCGGTGGCGCGCCCGAAGCGCCATGATGCGGCACAGCCCGCTCCTGTACTGGATGTGGTGATTCCCGTCTACAACGAGGAACGCGATCTCGGCGTGTGCGTGCGCCGCCTGCACGAGTTCCTCGGCGACGGTTTCCCGTTCTCCGCGCGCATCACCATCGCGGACAACGCCTCCACCGATGCCACCCTCGATGTCGCCAACTACCTGGCCGGCGAGCTGGACGGCGTACGCGTGGCGCACCTGGACCGCAAGGGCCGCGGCCGCGCGCTGCGGGCGGTCTGGGAGGCCTCCGACGCTCAGGTCGTCGCCTACATGGACGTGGATCTCTCGACCGACCTGAACGGCCTGCTGCCGCTGGTGGCCCCGCTGGTGTCCGGCCACTCGGACCTGGCGATCGGCACCCGGCTGGCGAAGTCCTCGCGGGTCGTGCGCGGACCCAAGCGCGAATTCATCTCCCGCTGCTACAACCTGATCCTCAAGGCCTCCCTGCAGGCGCGCTTCTCCGACGCCCAGTGCGGCTTCAAGGCCATGCGTACCGATGTCGCACGCAAGCTGCTGCCGCTGGTGCAGGACGGAGAGTGGTTCTTCGACACCGAGCTGCTGGTGATCGCCGAGCGCGCCGGGCTGCGCATCCACGAGGTGCCCGTCGACTGGATCGATGATCCCGATTCGCGCGTCGACATCGTCGACACCGCCCGCAAGGACCTGCTCGGGGTGTGGCGGGTCAGCAAGGGACTTGCCTCGGGTGCGCTGCCGGTGAACGAGCTGCGGGCCGCGATCGGCCGCGAGCCCCTGGTCGACGGCGTGCCGCTGGGCATGGTGGGCCAGCTCGTGCGGTTCGGCATCATCGGCGTGGTCTCGACGCTGGCCTACATGGTGCTTTACATGCTGCTGCAGCCGCTCACGGGTGCGCAGCCGGCGAACTTCCTGGCGCTGCTGATCACCGCGATCGGCAATACCGCGGCCAACCGGGCCTTCACCTTCGGGGTGCGCGGCTCGACCAAGGCGGTCTCACATCAGATCCAGGGCCTGCTCATCTTCGCCTTCACCTGGGGGCTGACCAGCGGTTCGCTGTTCGCGTTGCACCACTGGGCGCCCGCGGCCGCGGTGCACCTCGAGCTGACGGTGCTGATCGTGGCGAACCTGGTGGCGACGGTGATCCGGTTCGTGGCGCTGCGCTGGGTGTTCCGTGACGCGGTGCCCGCCGCCGCGATCGACAACGAACTGGCCGCCGCCGAGCTGCGGCTGGCCGCTCAGGATGAGCGGCGGTACGCGGAACTGTAAGCGCCACAACACTTTCGGTCATCGAATGTGGCCGGGATCCCGGTGGGGTCCCGGCCGCTGTCGTGTCCGGCCTGCACCGGAAGCAGCAGAGGTCGCGCCGTATACGATTCGCGGCGCCTCGGCGGTCCTGTCCGCGGGCCGGGCGCGGGAACCCGCGTGTGAGCCGAGGCATCCGGAGGTTCTGTGCGGAGGACAGGTGCGTGCGGCCGCGTACGATTCGCGGCACCCAGGTCCCGTACGCGGGCCCGGCGCGGGAACCCGCTTGCCAGCGGCGGCATGCGGAGATCTTCCTGCACCGGGCCGGCGCGCGGAGGGGTAGCCGAGCCGTGCACCTCGAGGAGGCCTGTTCGCGGGCCAGGCATGTGCAGCGTGACGTGGCTCATCGGCATCCTGTGTCCGCTCCCAGATTGTTCCCAGGCTCGGCTCAGGTCGGGCTGGGGTGGATCGTGAATGATGTTGCACCATGACCGACACTGCGATCGCGCCGAGTCCGGCGATCCCCGCGCCCGAAACGGCAGACCGGCGGCTCGAGCGCTGGGAAATCCTGTGCGTGGCAGGGCTGTTGATCGGCACCGCGGTCGCGTATCTGTGGAATCTGGGCATCAACGGGTGGGCGAACTCCTTCTATGCGGCCGCGGTCCAGTCGGGTGCGCACTCGTGGAAGGCGTTCTTCTTCGGCTCCTCGGACTGGGGCAATTCGATCACCGTCGACAAGACCCCGGCCTCGCTCTGGCCGATGGAAATATCGGTGCGGCTGTTCGGCATGCACGCCTGGAGCATGATGCTGCCGCAGGTGCTGCTCGGCATCGCGTCGGTGGCGCTGGTCGTGGTGACGCTGCGGCGTACCCACGGCACCGCGGCCGGGCTGCTCGGCGGGCTCGCGCTGGCCGTGACTCCCGTTGCGGCGCTGATGTTCCGGTACAACAACCCCGATGCGCTGCTGGTCTTCCTGATGATCGCCGCGGTCTGGGCGATGACCCGCGCCCTGGACGACGGGCGCTGGCGGTGGCTGGTGCTCTGCGGCGCGCTGGTCGGATTCGGCTTCCTGGCCAAGCAGTTACAGGTGCTGCTGGTGCTGCCCGCGCTCGCGCTGACCTATCTGTTCGCGGGCCCGCCGCGGCTGGGCAAGCGCGTGGCGCAGCTGTGTGCGGCCGGGGCGGCAATGCTCGCGGGCGCGGGCTGGTGGGTGCTGACCGCCCAGCTCTGGCCCGCCGCGTCGCGACCGTATTTCGGTGGATCCCAGCACAATTCGATCATCGAGCTGACCATCGGCTACAACGGTCTCGGGCGGCTGGGCGTGGGATCGTCGAGCCCGTTCCCCGGCCCGCCGCACGGTGGAGGTGGCCACCTGGGCGGCTTCTTCGCGGGAAACGAGCCCGGCATCACCCGGATGTTCCAGGCGACGGTGGGCGGTCAGATCGGCTGGCTGATCCCCGCCGCACTGGTGCTGCTCGTTATCGGGATCATGCTGCGCGGCAAGGTCTCTCGCACAGACCCGCAACGCGCGGCCCTGCTGCTGTGGGGCGGCTGGATGCTGGTGACGATGTTGGTGTTCAGCTTCATGCAGGGCCTGTTCCACCAGTACTACACCGTCGCGCTGGCGCCGGCGGTCGCCGGAACGGCGGGCCTGGGCGCGGTGACGGCTCGGCGCCATTGCGACCGACTGTGGGTACGCGTCGCCCTCGCGGTGGCAGTGGCACTCACCACCGCCACCGCTGTGCTGTTGCTCTCGCGCACAGCCGATTTCGTGCCGTGGCTGCGTTGGACGGTGCTGGCGGTGGGTATCGCCTCGACCCTCGCCCTGCTGATTCCCGCCGGCCGAGCGCTCACCCCGGCGGTGGCTGTCGCCGCCGTTCTGGCCGCGGTGGCAGGCCCCGTGGCGTACTCGCTGGAGACGATCGCCACGCCGCACGACGGAGGAATCGTGCTGGCGGGCCCCAAGATCCCGGGCGGCACCTTCCCCTTCGGTCCACCGCCTGGACCGGGTAAGCCTGACGGCACGAATCCGTCGGCCGGTCAACATCCGTCAACGACAGCGGGAACGCCTGCCGCGCAACATGATCAGAACCACCCGATGCCCCCCTTCGGCGGTCGGCCCGATCCCGCCCTCGTCGCCCGCCTACGGGACGGCGGCGCGAACTGCACGTGGACCGCAGCCTCGGTCAGCTCGATGATGTCCGCCAACCTGCAACTCGAATCCG
The DNA here is from genome assembly GCF_050434125.1 of Nocardia sp. GP40. Lineage (NCBI taxonomy): Bacteria > Bacillati > Actinomycetota > Actinomycetes > Mycobacteriales > Nocardiaceae > Nocardia > Nocardia sp. GP40. Next base: position 61,622 of record NZ_JBNPVW010000010.1, read on the forward strand.
GTCACCCGGTCATGCCGCTCGGCGGTTTCGCGGGCATGGACCCGTCCCCGACGCTGCGGCAATTCCAGGACGACGTCTCCCGCCGCCGCATCCACTACTTCGTCGCACGTCCGGCGGGCGAACGCGGCCCCGGCTTCGGCAACAGGAAGACCGAGGCCGCCGACATCACCCAGTGGGTGGAGAGCCACTACACCGCCACCATCATCGGCGGAATGTCGGTCTACGACCTCACCACCCCGAAGTAACCCGGGGCCGAAGGTGTTCGGGTAACGGCCGCGGCCTGTCTCACAGTCCGAGACCGCGGATCATCTCCTCGACCTCGGAGTGGTACAGCTTGTCCGGCTCGGTCGTCAGCGTGCGCATGTGACCGAGGATCTCCAGGGATACCAGGCCGTGCAACCGTCCCCACATGCGCAGGGCCATCGCCAGCATGGCGGGAGACAGGTCGGGAAACAGCGCGCGCACCTCGGTGACCAGCCCGGGATCGAAGTCGCCCCAGGCGAATTCGTCCGTGGACGGGTCGGGCGCGGGCGCCGCGGCGGCGAGCCCGGTGAGGATCGCGCACACCCGCTGCTCGGCCTCGGGGGCCGGCCCGCCCTCGGGCGGGCGGTACCCGGGGATCGGGTCGCCGTAGATGAGCCGGAAGCCCTCGGTATTGGCCAGCGACCAGCTGCGAAAGGCCTTGGCCCAGGCCATTGTTCGCCCGGTGGGGTCGTCGCTCGGGCGGGAATCCCGCGCCGCCTGTAGCGCGTCGGCGAGATCGTCGTACACATCCCGGATCAGCGCCGTCACCAGATCGTCGCGCGTGGGGAAGTAGCTGTAGACGGCGTTCGCCGTCATGCCCATCTCGCGCGCGATCGCTCGCAGCGTGATCGCTCCCGGACCGTTCGCCGCCATCAGCCGCAGCGCGGTGTCCTTGATCTCCGCCGTCGTCTCCGCCCGCCGCAGCTGCCGCCTGGTCGGCACATCGGTACCCACGGGCCCAACCGTACACGCCTGTGAAATTTCTAGACGGCATGTATAAACTGCACGGCGTATAGTTTTCTCACGCCATGCAAATCTCTTCAGGGAGCATCATGTTCATCGGCATAATCGGGGCCACGGGCAATATCGGCCGGCATGTGGTCACCGAGGCGCTCGAGCGCGGCCATCACGTCCGGGCCTTCACTCGGGACCTCGCGGGCGTCACCGCCACGCATCCGAACCTGACCTGGGCGCAGCTCGTCGTCTTCGACAGCGCCGCCGTCGCCGCGCAGCTACCGGGTCTCGACGTGCTGGTGAGCGGATATCAACCCGGCAATTCGTCCATCGACTTCGACGACACCGTCGCCAGGTCCATCGCCGATCCGACGGGCTACGCGACCGTGGCGCGATCGCTCTTACAGGCTTTGGCCACCCACCCGCGCACCCGCCTGATGGTGATCGGCGGCGCCGGCAGTCTCGAGTACGCGCCCGGACGCGTGACCGCGGACGACGATGAGCGGGTGCACCGGATTCTCGACACGATAGGTCTCCCGCGGGAGTATGCCGCCGCCGTGCGCGGCGCCCGCGACGCCCTGGACCTGCTGCGCACCTCCAACCGTCGCTGGACCTACCTGAGCCCGGCCGAACAGATCGGCCCCGGCGAACGTACCGGCCGCTACCGTGTCGGCGGCGACCAACCGGTCCTGGACGCCGACGGCAACAGCCGCGTCTCCTATCCCGACGCGGCCGTGGCGCTGCTCGACGAGATCGAGGAGCCGCGATACCTCCAGCGCCGCTTCACCATCGGCTACTGAGTCACGCCCGCGAATACGGCCAGCGCCACTCGGCGACCTCCGGGATGTCCTGGCCGTGTTCGCGGGTCCAGGCGCGGGCCGCGGCGCGGGCATCGGACATGTCCTGGCGCAGGGCCGCCGCGCGCTCGCCCAGGCCGGGCACCCGGTCGACGACATCCATGACCAGGTGGTAGCGGTCCAGGTCGTTCAGCATGACCATGTCGAAAGGTGTTGTGGTGGTGCCCTTTTCCTTGTAACCGCGCACATGCATGCCGTCGTGGTTGGCGCGGCGGTAGGCGAGACGGTGAATCAGCCACGGGTAACCGTGGAAGGCGAAGATGACGGGACGATCCGCGGTGAACAGGGTGTCGAATTCGCTGTCGGGCAGGCCGTGCGGGTGTTGGTCGCTCGGTTGCAGGCGCATCAGATCCACGACGTTCACCACGCGAATCCGTAACTGTGGCAGGCGCTCTCGCAGAATCGCCGCGGCGGCAAGGGTTTCCAGCGTCGGCACGTCGCCGGCGCAGGCCAGTACCACGTCGGGGCTGGTGCCCACCTCGTCGTTGTGCCCGGCCCACTCCCAGATGCCGATGCCGCGAGTGCAGTGCGCGATGGCGTCGGGAACCGAAAGCCAGTCCGCCTGTGGCTGTTTGCCCGCCACCACGACATTCACGTAGTGTCGCGAGCGCAGGCAGTGATCGTAGGTCGACAGCAGGGTGTTCGCATCCGGCGGCAGATACACCCGCACGATCTCCGGGCTCTTGTTCAGCACGACGTCCAGGAATCCCGGATCCTGATGGGTGAACCCGTTGTGGTCCTGCCGCCACACATGGGAGGAGAGCAGGTAGTTCAGGCTCGGAATGGGCCGCCGCCACGCCACCGCCGAACTCGCGTCGAGCCACTTGGCATGCTGGTTGAACATCGCATCGACGATGTGGATGAACGCCTCGTAGCAGGTGAACACCCCGTGCCGCCCGGTGAGCAGATACCCCTCCAGCAGGCCCTGGCACATGTGCTCGGACAGCACCTCGATCACCCGGCCGGTGCGGTCCAATTTCACGTCGTACTCGCCGATTTCGGCCTGCCAGTTGCGCCCGGTCACGGTGAGGATGTCCTGCAGCCGGTTGCTGGCCAGTTCGTCGGGGGCGAGGGTGAGGAAGTTGTCCGGATTGGCCGCGGTGACATCGCGCAGCCACCCGCCCAGCACCTGCGTCGCCTCGTGATCCGTTGCGCCGGGCGCGATGACCTCGACGCCGTACTCGCGCCAGTCGGGCAGCTTCAGATCCCGCACCAGCGCGCCGCCGTTGCTGACCGGGTTGGCGCTCATCCGCCGGTCCCCGATCGGCGACAGCGCGAGCAGGCCCGGCACCGGCGCGCCCGCCTCGTCGAACAACTCCTCCGGGCGGTAGGACCGCAGCCACTGCTCGAGCACCGCGCGGTGACAGGCATCGGTGCGTGCGGCGGGCAGCGGCACCTGATGGGCACGGAACGTGCCCTCGACCGGCTCGCCGTCCACCACCGGAGGGCAGGTCCAGCCCTTGGGGGTGCGCAGCACGATCATCGGCCAGCTGGGCCTGGTCGTGTCGCCGCCCGCGCGCGCGGCCCGCTGGAATTCGGCGATGCGGTCCAGGCAGCCGTCCAACGCCGCGGCCATCGCCTGGTGCACGCTGGCCGGATCGCTGCCCGCGACGATGACCGGGTCGTACCCGTATCCGCGCAGCAGCGACACCAGCTCGCCCTCCGGGATCCGCGCCAGCAGCGTCGGATTGGCGATCTTGTATTCGTTCAGCGCCAGGATCGGCAGCACCGCCCCGTCCCGGCCGGGGTTGAGGAACTTGTTCGCATGCCAGCTGCCCGCCAGCGGACCGGTCTCCGCCTCGCCGTCGCCGACGACGCAGAACACCGTCAGATCGGGATTGTCCAGCGCCGCCCCGAAGGCGTGCAGCAGCGAATAGCCCAGCTCGCCGCCCTCGTGGAAGGAGCCGGGCGTCTCGGGTGCGCAGTGGCTCGGCACCCCGCCGGGATAGGAGAACTGCGCGAACAGCTCGCGCATGCCGTCGCCGTCGAACGAGATATGGCTGTACAGCTCGGAACAGGTGCCCTCGAGCCAGCCGCAGGCGTTGGGCCCGGGGCCGCCATGGCCGGGCCCGGCCACGAAGACGGCGTTCAGGTCGCGGGCGCGGATCGCGCGATTGGCATGCGCCCACACCAGATTCAGCCCCGGGACCGTGCCGAAATGCCCGAGCAGGCGCGGCTTGACGTGCTCGGCCTCGAGCGGCCTGCGCAGCAGCGGGTTGGCCATCAGATAGATCTGCCCGACCGCCAGATAGTTCGCCGCGCGCCACCAGGCATCGAGCCCGGCGAGTTCCTCGCGCCCGAGCGGTCCGGGGGTGTCGGAGAGGTGATAGGGGCGGGGTGCGAGAGTCTCGCCGCCGCGTCCGCCCACGTTGTCGGCGGAGGTATCGGTGGCGGCGGCAGTGCCGCCCGCCGGTGCCAGCTGGGTCATTGCGCAGACTCTCCTCGCGTCGAGGTGGTGCTCGCGGAAAGTGCTGACGTGCGGTAGTCGGTTGTCAGGCTACCCGCGCGCGGGTGGCGTCGGTACGCCCGATTAGGGTGCGGCGCATGCAGACACTGGCCAGAATCATCGGTTCGACCGTCGTCGTGGCCGCCGCGGTCGCGCTCACCGCATGCGGCAGCAGTGAGACCAAGTCCTCGTCGTCCTCGAGCACCACCACGGTCGCGGCCGCGTCGAGCGCGCAGACCCAGTCCGCCGCGCCGGCGCCCGCGGGCCGCGCATGCACCGCCGACGACATCAAGGTCACCGGCGGCTTCGGCCAGCCGCCGGCCATCACCATCCCCGACAACTGCACCCCGCCCGCGCACCTGATCACCAAGGATCTGGTCACGGGCACCGGCCCGGCCGCGAAGACGGGCGATCCGGTCACCATGAACTACACGCTGGTCACCTGGTCGGACAAGAAGAAGCTGGACAGCTCCTTCGACCGAAACCAGCCCTTCCCGCTGACCCTCGGCGCGGGCCAGGTCATTCCCGGCTGGGATCAGGGCCTGGTCGGCATCAAGCAGGGCGGGCGCCGACTGCTGATCATCCCGCCGGACCTGGGCTACGGGCAGGGCGGAAACGGCATCAAGCCGAACGAGACGCTCGTCTTCGTGACCGACGCGGTGAAGATCGGAAGCTGATTCCGGCGAAATCGGCATCCTAGGCGGTTTCTACTCGGATGCCGGGGTCGACTAGGCTGTTCAGGATGCGATCGGGGGGACCGATACACGTCAATACCGAACAACGAACCACTAACAAGGAGCATGTCCGTGAAGAGCACCGTCGAGCAGTTGAGCCCGACCCGGGTCCGCATCAACGTCGAGGTGCCTTTCGAGGAGCTGAAGCCGGACTTCGATCGGGCCTACAAGACGCTGGCCGGACAGGTGCGCATCCCGGGTTTCCGTCCGGGTAAGGCCCCGGCCAAGCTGCTCGAGGCCCGGCTGGGTCGCGGCGCGATCCTCGAGCAGGTCGTCAACGATGCGCTGCCCGCCCGCTACAGCGAGGCCGTGAGCGCCGCCGAGGTCAACGTCATCGGCCGCCCGGAGATCGAGATCACCAAGATCGAGGACGGCCAGGAGCTGGCCTTCACCGCCGAGGTCGACGTCCGCCCGGAGATCACCCTGCCCGCCTTCGACACCATCGCGGTCGAGGTCGACCCGATCGCGGTCGAGGACGAGGACATCGACCAGCAGCTGCAGTCGCTGCGTCAGCGCTTCGGCACCCTGACCGCCGTCGAGCGCGCGGTCCAGGACGGCGATTTCGTCTCCATCGACCTGTCCGCGACCGTCGACGGCGAAGAGGTCGCCGACGCCTCGACCACCGGGCTGTCGCACGAGGTCGGCTCCGGTCAGCTCATCGAGGGCCTGGACGAGACCCTGATCGGCATGACCGCGGAGGAGTCCAAGGACTTCACCTCCGCCCTGGTCGCCGGCGAGTACGCCGGTAAGGACGCGGTCGTGACCGTCAAGGTGAACTCGGTCAAGGAGCGCGAGCTGCCCGAGGCCGACGACGAGTTCGCTCAGCTGGCCAGCGAATTCGACACCATCGACGAGCTGAAGGCCGATCTGCGCACCCGCGTCGAGCGGGCCAAGAAGGTCGAGCAGGCCGGCGTGATCCGCGACAAGGTGCTCGAGGCGTTGCTGGAGCAGACCGAGGTGCCGCTGCCCGAGGGCGCCGTGCAGGCCGAGGTCGACGCCGTGCTGCACGACGCGGTGCACGGCTTCGACCACGACGAGGCCAAGCTCGCCGAGGCGCTCGAGGCCGAGGGCTCCTCCCGCGAGGAGTTCGACAAGGACACCAAGGAGGCCGCGGAGAAGTCGGTGAAGACCCAGCTGCTGCTGGACGCCATCGCCGAGTCCGCGAACACCCAGGTCGGCCAGGACGAGCTGACCGAGCGGATCCTGTTCCAGGCCCAGCGCTACGGCATGTCGCCCGAGCAGTTCATCCAGCAGGTGCAGGAGGCCGGCCAGCTGGGTGCGATCTTCGCGGACGTGCGCCGCGGCAAGGCGCTGGCCACCGTCGTGGGCCAGGCCAAGGTCACCGACACCGCCGGCAATGCGGTCGACACCTCGGAGATGTTCGGCGCCCCCGCCGACGCCGACGCCGAGGAGCAGGACGACACGGCGGCCGAGCCGGCCGCCGCGGCCGCCGAGTAAGTAAAAGGCTGCGGCGCAGCGGGTTTGCGTCGCGCGCGGAGCTTGCGAGCGCGCCGTACAGCACAGCGCGTTTCGCTTACAGCGCAGTTGAGCGGTTCGAAAGTTGCGCTGTAAGCGAAGACAGGGCGGTACCGGGAGATCGGTGCCGCCCTGCTTCGTTAGGGTTTGTGTCAGCGAATCAGGAATGGCTGCGTGCTTGCGAGTGGCGAGCCGGGTGAGAGAGGGCAGGTATCCGTGAGAATCAATCGGGCGGTCACCGCGAGGGGCGAGCCGGTCGGGGTCGTCCGGACCGCGTGACAGGCGATGCCTGACCAGCACCACCCGGGCCGCCGATGACGGCCGGTAGCGAACAAGCACACCCACAAGGACTTTGGAGACGATGATGGCCAATCTTTTCGACCCACGCACAGCACCGGGCGGTATGGCGCCGCAGGGTGCGCAGTCGCGCTACATCCTGCCGTCCTTCATCGAGCACTCGAGCTACGGTGTCAAGGAGTCGAATCCGTACAACAAGCTGTTCGAGGAGCGCATCATCTTCCTCGGCATGCCGATCGACGACACCGTCGCCAACGACGTCATGGCGCAGCTGCTGGTGCTGGAGTCGCTGGATCCCGACCGCGATATCACGATGTACATCAACTCGCCCGGCGGCGACGTCACCGCGCTGATGGCCATCTACGACACGATGCAGTACGTCCGGGCGGACGTTGCCACAGTCTGCCTCGGCGAGGCCGCCTCCGCCGCGGCGGTGCTGCTGGCCGCGGGTACCCCGGGCAAGCGTGCGTGCCTGCCCAACGCCCGCGTGCTGATTCACCAGCCGCGCACCGGCGGTGTGCAGGGCCAGGTTTCGGACCTGCAGATCGCGGCCGCCGAGATCGAGCGCATCCGCTCCCAGATGGACAACATCCTGGCACTGCACACCGGCAAGGACACCGCGACGATCCGCAAGGACACCGATCGCGACAAGATCCTGACCGCCGAGGAGGCCAAGGATTACGGGATCGTCGACCAGGTCTTCGACTACCGCAAGCTGAGCGCCCAGAAGAAGTGAGGACCTCGTGGTGGGCCGTCCCGGTGGTCGTGACCTGCGCCGGGACGCGCTCGCTGTGAGAACCCGGACACGATGGGCCCGCGAAACGGGCCAAGTTATCGACCTGTATCACGCCGAGCAGGTACGGTCTTTCCAGGGACCTTTGCTCATGGTTGCCGACAAAGCCATACAACTCTCGGATGACGTTCGTGCGTAGCGCTTCGAAGCGAACATTCCTCCGTGGTGAACACCGACCCGGATTGGGCGGGTAGCGTTGTTTGAAGGCGGCTTGTCGGCAATCGGAACAGACGGTTGCACGCGGACAAGGAAGTAGGGACCCACGAGATGGCGCGCATCGGTGATGGCGGCGACTTGCTCAAATGCTCGTTCTGCGGAAAGAGTCAGAAGCAGGTCAAGAAGCTCATTGCGGGGCCAGGTGTGTACATCTGCGACGAGTGCATCGACCTGTGCAACGAGATCATCGAGGAGGAGCTCGCCGAGTCGAGCGAGGTCAAACTCGATGAGCTGCCCAAGCCCGCCGAGATCCGTGAGTTCCTCGAGAACTATGTGATCGGCCAGGACACCGCCAAGCGCACCCTGGCGGTCGCGGTCTACAACCATTACAAGCGCATCCAGGCCGGCGACAAGAGCCGTGACGGCCGCGGTGAGCCGGTCGAGCTCACCAAGTCCAACATTCTCATGCTCGGCCCCACCGGCTGCGGTAAGACGTACCTGGCGCAGACCTTGGCGAAGATGCTGAACGTCCCGTTCGCCATCGCCGATGCGACGGCGCTCACCGAAGCGGGATATGTCGGCGAGGATGTGGAGAACATCCTGCTCAAGCTGATCCAGGCCGCCGATTACGACGTCAAGCGCGCCGAGACCGGCATCATCTACATCGACGAGGTCGACAAGATCGCCCGCAAGTCCGAGAACCCGTCGATCACCCGCGACGTCTCCGGCGAGGGCGTGCAGCAGGCGCTGCTGAAGATCCTCGAGGGCACCCAGGCCAGCGTGCCGCCGCAGGGCGGGCGCAAGCATCCGCATCAGGAATTCATCCAGATCGACACCACGAACGTGCTATTCATCGTGGCGGGCGCGTTCGCGGGCCTGGAGCGGATCGTGCAGGACCGGGTCGGCAAGCGCGGCATCGGATTCGGCGCCGAGGTGCGCTCGAAGTCGGAGATCGACACCAGCGATCACTTCGCCGACGTGATGCCCGAGGATCTGATCAAGTTCGGCCTGATCCCGGAGTTCATCGGCCGCCTACCCGTCGTGGCCTCGGTGACCAACCTGGACAAGGATTCGCTGGTCAAGATCCTCTCCGAGCCGAAGAACGCCCTGGTCAAGCAGTATGTGCGGCTGTTCGACATGGACGGGGTCGACCTGGAGTTCACCCAGGACGCGCTCGAGGCCATCGCGGATCAGGCGATCCTGCGCGGCACCGGCGCCCGCGGTCTGCGCGCCATCATGGAGGAAGTGCTGCTGCCGGTGATGTACGACATCCCAAGCCGCGACGATGTCGCCAAGGTGGTCGTGAACGCCGACACCGTCAACGACAACGTGCTGCCGACCATCGTCCCGCGCAAGGCCCAGCGTCAGGAGCGCCGGGAGAAGTCGGCGTAGGTTCCCCACGAACACATCGGGGCCGGGAGAGCAATCTCCCGGCCCCGATTCGTATTCAGGGGTTTTCAGGTCAGGGCTGCCAGGCCGGGTTGCGGCCCAGGTGCAGCAGGATGTGGTCGAGGGGATCGGTGTTCGGGGGGACGGGGAGTTCGGCCGCGAAGGCCTTCGACGGGGACGCCGCGCGCTCCTCGCCGGTGGGGACCATCTGGATGATCTCCAGGGAGGGCGCCACGAAGTCGTCGTCGAGGTGGTACTGGACGCCCAGCGCGCGGGCGATGTCCCAGCCGTGCACGACGTAGTCGATGAAGTGGGCTCGGATGGCCATGGCGCCCGGGGCCTTGACGCCCGGGCCGAACTCGGGGAGTTCGAAGAGCTGGTCCAGGGAGTCGAGCTCGGCGTAGGCGGCGATGACGTCCGCGGCGGCCTCGGCGTAGTCGCGGACGGGATCCGCGGCCAGCGGCTGCACCTTCCAGACATCGAGGTCGGCGCCGTTGCCGCGGGCCGAGGCGGCGAAGCCCCGGTGCTGAACGGTCATGTGGGCCAACAGGTCTGCGACGGTCCATTCGGAGCAGGGGGTGGGGCGGTCGAGATCGTCGGCGGTCAGCTTGGAAACGATCTTGACGCTGTAGTCGACGACGCGGCGGTTCAGGTCTCGGATATCGGTAGTCACAACGCGATAATAAGCTGATACATACGGTATGTCCATGCCCATTGTCTGACGGGTGGATGCTGCGGCGGGGTACGTACCTCGAGGTTGCCTCGGTAGCCGGTAGCCGGTAGCCGGTAGCCGGTAGCCGGTAGCCGGTAGCCGGTAGCCGATGGGAGATGGCCGGAGGTCGGCGGAATGCGGGGTCGCTGCACGGCTCACGGTCGATCGTCGGCCGCGGATGGGGCATACGCGGACGCGCGATGAGAGCTGGCGCGCTACTGGGCGGAAAGGGTGAGGGATCGCCGCCGGATGGGCGGTTCGAAACTCGAGGACCAGGATCTGCTCTGCGGTGCTCGGCATTTGCGCTGCGCAGGCACTAGGCCCTAGTGGGGCCTGGTGGCCGTGAGTCGGGGACTTGGCGCTGGAGCGCGGGCCTCGGCTGTCGTGAGCTGGGTACCTGGCGCTGGAGCGTGGGGCCCGACCGCTGTGAGCTGGGTACTAGGCCCTGGAGAGTGGCCCGACTGGTCTGACTACTGCGGGAGCGGGCAGGATCGGAGGTGGCGGCCCCTTTCGCCACGGATCCCGAATATGCTGCGCCGGTGCGGCTTACGCTGGACCGATGCTGCGGTGGCAGCTCGTGCCGCGTCGGTACAACACTCGTATCGGACCGGTGACGAACGGTGTAGCTGTTCGCGCCCGCGGTCGGAGATCGCCGTTGATCTCCCCTGGTTCGCCGTTGAACCTTTGTCCGATATTGGGGAATCGCCACCGGGATGTGTGCCGTTACGTGGCGTTCTCATTTATTACGACGGCCCTGCGGCCGAAAACTCATCGGTGCCGAACGCCCCTGGTGGTCACGATAATTCGGCCGACGGGCAGGGGCGTTCGGGGTGGTCCTAGGCCGACTCGGTCACCATGTCGTCCGGGCCCCAGTAGGCCTTCATGCTGACGATGCGGCCCTGCTCGTCGAACTCCATCACGTCGATCGGCGAGAGCGTCATCTTGTGCTCGCCGAAGCGGGTGACCAGCGTGAAGCCGACGATCGCATGGGAGCCGACCACGCGCACGATGTCGATGCTGGTCTCGCGCTGTGCGGCCTCCAGCGTCTGGTACATCTCCCGGATGGCGTCGTGGCCCCGGCGCGGGGTGCTGCCGATCGGATCCTCGACCACCGCGTCCGGCGCGTACAGCGCCACGATGTCCTCGGTCGGGCCGGTGGCCACCAGCTTCACGTACTGCTCCACCACGTCCCGGATCTGCGCCGCCATCTGTACTCCTGCCAGAATTGAAACCTGTTCTATCGGGGAGCGTAACACCGCCGATGCGGCCCGGGGCCCGGCCGTCGCGGTGACTGAGACCGGCCGTCCGCAGAGTGAGCCGGGGCGCTAACCGCCCGCGCGGGCCGAGTCGTACTGCTCGGGCAGTGACTCGGGGGCGGCCGCCTGCCGGATGCGGTGCAGGCCGCTGTAGATGTTCATGCTGCCGCCCCGGACGAACGCCGCCAGAGTCAGGTCCGACTCGACGGCGAGGTCCACGGCCAGCGAGCTGGCAGCCGAGACCGCGGCCAGCATCGGAATGCCCGCCATGACGGCCTTCTGGACCAGTTCGAACGAGGCCCGGCTGCTGACGACCAGGATCAGATCGTGGGCGGGGATACGGTCCTCCAGCAGCGCCCAGCCGATCACCTTGTCGACCGCGTTGTGCCGCCCGATGTCCTCCCGCACGACGAGCAGGACGCCGTCGGCGGTGAAGAGCCCGGCCGCGTGGAGTCCGCCGGTGGATTCGAAAACCGCTTGGCGGGAGCGCAATTGATCCGGCATCGCCGCCAGGACGGTGGAGCCGACGATTGGTCCGGCCGTCGGCGGCGCGAATCTGCTGCGGGTGCGGACCTCGTCCAATGCGGTCTTGCCGCACAGTCCGCACGAGCTGTTGGTCAGGAAGTTCCGGGTGGAAATCGTTGCGGACGTTCGTAATTGGATGTCGAGCACGTTGTAGGTGTTCTGCCCGTCGGCATCGGTTCCGGCGCAGTAGCGCGCGGACAGGACATCCTGCGCCGAGCCGATGATGTTCTCGCTCAACAGGAATCCGTGCGCCAGATCGATGTCGTTGCCCGGCGTGCGCATCGTGACGGTCAACGACCGCCCGTCGACGCGTAGCTCCAGCGGCTCCTCGACGGTCAGCGTGTCCGGCCGCTGAATCCGCTCCCCCGGGGTGATCCGCACCATCTTGCGCCGCGCGGTCACTCTGCTCACGACACCGCCTCGCTGCCGCTCGGCTCCGTCGTGCGCAGGGCGCGCTGGCTTATTGGTTCACTCCGCTTCGCTCCGTTCACGACACCGCCTCGCTGCCGCTCGGCTCCGTCGTGCGCAGGGCGCGCCAGCTTATTGGTTCACTCCGCTTCGCTCCGTTCACGGAAATACCTCGATCCTACTGTCGGACAATGGCATCGTCGGCGCCGGGGATCCGGCCGCTCATCGGGTGTGCACATGCGGTTCCAGCCGGACGGTGACCGCCTTGGAGGCTGGGGTGTTGGAGCGCTCGGCCACGTGGTCCAGCGGGACCAGCGGGTTGGTCTCGGGGTAGTAGGCGGCGGCGTTGCCGCGCGGTGTGGAATAGGACACCAGCCGGAAGCCGGTGACCTTGCGCTCGACGCCATCGGTCCACTCGGAGATCACGTCCACCAGATCGCCCTCGGTGAATCCGAGCGCGGTGATGTCCTCGGCATTGACCAGTACCACCCTGCGGCCGTTGTGAATACCGCGGTAGCGGTCGTCCAGGCCGTAGATCGTGGTGTTGTACTGATCATGGCTGCGCAGCGTCTGCAGGATCAGCCGCCCCGACGGCACGGGCAGCCAGCGTAGGTCGTTGACCGCGAAATTCGCCTTGCCGGTAGAGGTCCGGAACTCGCGGGCGTCGCGTGGGGGATGGGGCAGCTGGAAACCGTTGCGGTCGCGGACTTTCGCGTTGTAGTCCGCGCAGCCCGGGATAACCCGGGAGATCGAATCGCGGATCGCGTCGTAGTCGTCGCGCAGGCGCGCCCACGGCACGGGGTGGTCGGCCCCGAACAGCTCCCGCGCGAGTTCGCAGACAATCGCCACCTCGCTGCGCAGCTGGTCGCTGACCGGGGTCAGGCGGCCGGTGGACAGGTGCACCATCGACATCGAATCCTCCACCGACACCTGCTGTTTCACGCCGGCAGGGGACAGGTCCAGATCGGTGCGCCCGAGCGTCGGCAGAATCAGTGCGGTCTGCCCGTGCACGACGTGGCTGCGGTTCAGCTTCGTCGAAACCTGCACGGTCAGAGCGCAACCGCGCAGCGCGGCCTCAGTGAGCTCGGTGTCGGGGGTGGCCGAGACGAAATTGCCTCCCATGCCCAGGAATACGCGCGCCCGGCCCTCGTGCATCGCGCGGATGGCATCGACGGTGTCGTAGCCGTGCTCGCGCGGGCTGGTGATGCCGAACTCGGAATCCAGTGCGGCCAGAAAGGTTTCGGGCATCTTCTCCCAGATACCCATGGTGCGGTCGCCCTGGACGTTGGAGTGCCCGCGCACCGGGCACACGCCCGCACCCGGCTTGCCGATCATGCCGCGCATCAGCAGCAGATTCGTGGCCTCCTCGATGGTGGCCACGCCGTGCACCTGCTGGGTCAGGCCCATAGCCCAGCAGATGATGGTGGACCTGGACCGCGCCAGTAGTCGTGCGGTGCGCTCGAGCTGTTCGCGCGTCAGGCCCGTGGCCTCCAGTACCACGTCCAGATCGACTGCGCGCATCTGCTTTTCGTATTCGGCGAAGCCCGCGGTGTGCGCGTCGACGAACGCGCGGTCGACCACGGTGCCGGGCGCGCGGTCCTCGGCCTCGAACAGCAGCTTGGCCAGGCCCTGGAACAGCGCCATGTCCCCGCCGAGGCGGATCTGCAGGAAATCGTCGGCGATGGCGATGCCGGTGGTCAGGCCCCGGACTGTCTGCGGATCGCGGAAGCCCAGCAGCCCGGTCTCGGGCAGCGGATTGACCGCGATGACCTGTGCGCCGTGCTCCTTGGCCTGCTGCAGCGCCGATAGCATCCGGGGATGGTTGGTGCCGGGATTCTGCCCCGCCACCACGATCACCTCGGCCGCGGAGAAGTCGTCGATGGTCACCGAACCCTTGCCGATGCCGATCGAGGAGCTCAGCGCCGCGCCCGAGGATTCGTGGCACATGTTCGAGCAGTCGGGCAGGTTGTTGGTGCCGAAGCTGCGCACCAGCAGCTGATAGACGAATGCGGTCTCGTTCGCGGTGCGGCCCGAGGTGTAGAACAGGGCCTCGTCGGGGGAGTCCAGGCCGCGCAGGGTGTCGGCGATCAGCCGGTAGGCCTCGTCCCAGTCGATGGGTGAGTAGTGGGTATCGCCGGGCCGCAGCACCATCGGGTGCGTCAGGCGACCCTGCTGGCCCAGCCAGTAGCCGGATTTCTCCGCCAGCTCCGCGATCGAATGCCGGGCGAAGAACTCCGGGGTGACCGTGCGCAGCGTCGCCTCCTCGGCGACGGCCTTCGCGCCGTTCTCGCAGAATTCCGCGGGCCGCCGGCGACCGGTGGGCTCGGGCCACGCGCAGCCGGGGCAGTCGAAGCCGTGCCGCTGATTCACCCGGGCCAGGGTGCGGGCCGTGCGGACCACACCCATCTCCTCCACGGCGCGCTCCAGCGCGACCGTCACCGCCGTGACGCCTGCGGCCTGCTGTTTCGGCGGGGTGATCGAGACCTTGGACTCGTCGATATCGCGGGCCGGGGCGTTGCGGTGCATGGTTCCATCGTCCTCTTGTGCGCGGGGACCCCGTCGGCCGACCCGGAACATGCCGGACAACCGAAGCGGCGATTCGCCCCCATTCTTCCGGCCGGGGCGCAATTATCGATGCCACGTTCCGGGATATGGGACCCGGAAGCACGGATCGGAACAGGAACCGGATGGACATCAGAGTCAGGACCGCACACCGTCGCCCGGGGGCGCATCCCCACCGCCCGGCGCTCGCCGCCGGGTTCGCAACCGCAGCCGCGGTGCTGGGTATGGTTCCGGCGGCCCTGCTCGCCGCGGCGCCCGCGGCACACGCGACCGCCACCCGTGTCGGCGTGAACGCGGATATGAACTACGGCCTGGGTACCAACTACGGCGCGGGCTGCCAGTACACCGTCGAGGTGTCCGTCACCGACGGCGCGCAGCCGGTCCAGGTCTTCGACAACAACACCCCGATCGGCTGGTTCCGCCCCTCGGGCGCGCAGGCGATCGTGCCGTGGACCCCCGCCACCGTCGGGCAGCATCGCATCACCGCGGTACAGGCGGGCACCCCACCCGGCGCCCCGACCCCCTACGTCGACGTCCGCGTCGCCAACGGCATGCACATGGGCTACAACTGCGCCGTCGTCGGCTGAGCGGCCGAGGGGGGTAGCAGTTACCCCACCCCGGGCCCTGGCGCTGCCGGACCCGGGGTATATCCACGGTCCGCTCCTAGCGGATGTCGAGGTTCATCGGGCCCGGCGTCCACCGCGCCGAACGCTTCTGGGTCACCGTATCCACTTGTGCCGGAACCGCATTCAGATCCAGCGGCACCAGCCGCTCGATCTCGCCCCAGTTGCGCTTCCAATCGTCCTTCAGGTAGGAGGGCATGACCTGGGTGCTGGTGAGCAGCTGGATGTAGCCCAGCGGGCCGCCGGAGGTGTGGCTCTCCCAGTTGGTGGTCATGATCGCGGCCGCGAGGTCGGGTGTGATGCGGTACTTGGGGATCTCGGCGACGCCGGCGAAGTGGTCGAACGGACGCTGGCACGGGAACTCCAGGCCCACAAGCCAATCGAGCAGCACCGGATCGGAGTGCCCGACCAGCTGGTCGACGGTCTGCAGCTTGGGCACGCGCGGCGGGGTCACCGCGACCCACTGCAGCGGATCCGAGCTGTCCACCGACGCCACGATCCGCACCACGTTCGCCTGCGCGGGCAACTGCCGCAACGGAACTCGCAGATTGCGCCAGGACGGCTGCAGCACGCTGACATCGTCCGGGGTCACCTTGCCCAGGGCCTGCACATCGTCGCCCGTCCCGGCGACGCCGTATTCCAGCTGCACGCTCTGACCGGCGACCGGCAGGTTGTCGATATCGGTGGAGGCGATGCGCCCGGCGGCGGCGATGGAGACGATGTCCCCGCGGCTGCCGCTCGCGTCCGGGTCGGGCAGCCGGTACCAGCCCGACGTGAGCGACTTCTGCGCGCCCGGGCTGCCGTAGCTGCCGAGCATCGGCGTCGTCGCGGGATTCAGGCCGTACGGCAGCGGAATGCTGCTGCCGTTGATGCCGGTCTGCGCCGTCCCGTTCGGGCCGCCGGTGCTGTCCGTACCGGTCTTGGTGGTGGTGCCCACGCTGCCCAGCGACTGGCCGACCGAGGCCGCCGCGGCGGCCGAGGAGTCGGGCAGCAGGTCGTTGAGGTTGAGCCCGTCGGGGGTGAAGCCGCTGTTCGTGCCGCCGCCCAGGGCGGTCGCCGGGCTGCCCGACAACGGGTGCAGCACACCGGTGTTCGCGTCCGGCTCGACCAGCACGTCGTTGGCCATGCCGCACGCATTGCCGCCCAGGGCCGCGAGATTCGAGGAGGCCAGCGAGAAGGCGGGGTACTGCGCGACGGCGCCCTTGACGAACGATGCCACCTCGAACAGCACGACCAGTGCCGCGGCGACCGTGATCATCGGGACCGTCCGGCGCGGCACGGCCTGCTGTGTCCGGAACGGTTCCCGGATATGGAACCAGCCCGCCAGCACGACCAGCAGCAGTGCCAGGGCCAGCAGCACCGTGCCCGCCCCGATGTGGTGCACCGAAATCGGCTTGTCCCACCAGGAGATCCGGTAGCTGGCCACGTACCACCAGCCGTTCGAGCTGGTGAACGAGATCGCCAGGATCCCGACCACCCCGGCCGCGGCCAGGGTGCGGTTGCGGGCCGAGCGCATCGCGTGCGGGGCGACGGCGACCGCGGCGACGACCGCGACCGCGCCGCCGAGTCCGGCGAACACACCCAGGTGGTGGCTGAACTTGGTGGGGGAGAACGCCATCAGCGGCACCGCGGCGATCGTGGTGCCCACGATCCGCCGGGCCGGGCCCGCCGCCAGTCCCGGAATCCGGCCGTTCTTGCGCAGCAGTGCGACCACCGCGATCGCCAGCGTCAGGAACATCATCACCATCGCGAACCGGCGCGCCAGCGACCCGTCCGGGGTCGGCTGGAACAGGTCCTGATAGACGAGATAGTCGGTGTACCACGGCATATCGGGGCCCACCGCCTTGTGCGCGGCCTGCATCGTGCGGACCTCGGAGATCGGCTGACCCGCGAACACGATGGTGAGTACCACCAGTCCCGAGGCCAGCGCGGGCGCGATCAACGCGGTCCAGCCCGCGGTGCGGGCGCGCTCGACGATGATCTGCACCAGCGGGCGCGCCCCGGCCAGCAGCGCGGCGAAGCAGATGAGCCCGGACGGGTTGGTCACCACGGCCAGCGCGGCGGGAATCAGGGCGAGTGCGGCCGGGGTCAGCCGCCGGGTGGCCAGCGCGCGCTCCATCGAGACCCAGGTCAGCAGGACACCCAGGGCGATGGCGGGCTCGGGTCGCAGGCCGTTGTTGTAGGGCAGCCAGAACGCCAGCAGCATCAGCCCGCCCGCCCAGATCGCCGCGCGCTCGCGGCGGGCGGCGACGCCCAGGCGCGGCACCACCTCACGGCTGATCAGGAACCAGCACGCGATGCCCAGGAGCAGTTCCGGCAGCCGCACCACGATGCTCGCGGTGGACAGGCGCGAAAGCAGTTCGAACAGGTTGTCGTAGGGGATGCCGATGGGGGTCTCCGGCACCCCGAAGTAGGCGA
The DNA here is from genome assembly GCF_050434125.1 of Nocardia sp. GP40. Classification (NCBI taxonomy): domain Bacteria; kingdom Bacillati; phylum Actinomycetota; class Actinomycetes; order Mycobacteriales; family Nocardiaceae; genus Nocardia; species Nocardia sp. GP40. Next base: position 79,252 of record NZ_JBNPVW010000010.1, read on the forward strand.
AGTAGTTCGCCAGATAGCGGGCGTGCCCGGCGGTGCGGGCCATGCCGAAGATGTAGCCGTCGTCGGAGGTGCCCGCGCCGATGAAGTACCAGACGATGAGCGTGCCGACGATCACGCCGTCCACCAGTCGCGGCCGCCACCAGCGGCGCGGCAGCACGCGCCGGTTGCCGCGACCGTCGGCGCCGTCCAGGCGGTGCAGGGCGTACAGGGCCACGGCCGTCGCGAGCAGCGCGCCGATGATCGCGATCAGTTTCAGCGCGGTCGGGGACGTGGTGAATCGCGAATCGATCACCACGTCGGCGTGCATTCCCGCCGGGGCCGCGCCGGTCAGATCGGTGAACAGGCCGACCAGTTGCGGTCGGTGGTCGCCCGCCAGCACGACGGGGTCGCCGCCCGCGGTGACCGTGGTGTTCGAGCTGTCGGAGGTGATCGTGATCACGCAGCCGTGCGGCAGCGCGGAGATCGGGGTGTCGATCATCGTCTGGTCGCGCAGCACCACCTGCAGGCGGGTGCCGCCCGGCTGCGGCGGGTGCGACGACGCGGGACCCGCAGGCGTGCCGCCCTCGACAGCGGGCGTCACCAGGACGTTCAGGCCGTAGTGATAGGCCGATCCGGACGCCTGCGGGACGGTGTCGAGCAGGGTGCCGCCGCGGGGGCCCAGCGCTGCCGCGGCGGAGCACGGGATCTCGGCGTGCACGCTGGTCGGCGAGTAGGACACCAGGGGCGCGGTGATGTTTGCCGCCCGGCCCGCCTGCGGCCAGCTCAGCGACGACTGCTGCTGATGGACCGGCAGCAGGGGCACCGCCACGGCCAGCAGGGCCCCGGCGATCCCCGCCACGATGGCGATGATGCGCCACAGCCGCACACCCCCACCTAGCTGGGCGGGAGTGGTCAACGGCCGTTCTTCGGCCGGTGGCCGGCTGAGCGTCAGGTTCACGGTCCGGCATGCTATCAACCGGACTCGAGACCCCGATCCGCTCGCCGACCGGGCGGTGAGCGAATCGGGACCATCCTGCGGCGGGGTTGGGGAACCACTACGGGATGCCGGGCCGGGCTCGGGCCGATTCAGGAAGCGGTGGTGACCAGTTCCGCCGCGGCCGTTTCGGGTGCGTGGGTGCGGGTTTCCGGTCGCAGACCGACCAGGGCCGCGAGAATCGTCGCGGCGCAGGCTCCCGCTCCGACCCAGAACGCCACCGTGAACTGGCCCTCCTGCGGAAGCGGCAGGTGCGGAAGGAGTTTGGCGGTCAGCAGGGTGGTGATGATGGCGCTGCCCAGCGCGCTGCCCACGGTGCGGGAGATGGAGTTGATGCCGTTGGCGACGCCGCTCTGGTGATGCGGCACATTGGCCGCGATCAGGGCGGGCATGGCCGCGTAGGCGAAGCTGATGGCGACGCCGATGACGACGCTGGCCGCGATCACCGCCGCGGTGGCATCGTGTGCCAGGGCCATCCAGGCGAATCCCGCCGTGCCGACGATGCCGGACAGCGCCAGCACCCAGCGCCCGCCGATCATGCCCACCAGCAGGCCGCCGATCGGGGCCGCGGCCATCGACGCGAGGGTGGTGGGCAGCAGATATTCGACCGAGGCCCGCAGGATCGAGGCCGTGAAGCCGTACCCGGCGAGGCGAGCGGGCATCTGGGCCAGATACGACACCCCCATGAACAGCAGGAACATCGCGAATCCGATGAACACCCCGGACAGGTTCGTGAACAGCACCGGCCGGTGGGCGAACATCGTCAGGTCGACCAGGGGCGCGGACGCCCGGCGTTCGACCAGTACCCACAGCACCGCCAGCACGATCGCCCCGGCGAAGCAGCCCAGCGTCGCGGCCGAGGTCCAGCCCCAGGTGTGACCCTGGGAGATCGGCAGCAGCAACAGCACCAGGAACCCGCCCAGGGTGAGCGCACCGGGCAGATCCACGCTGCCGGGATGCCGCTTACCCGTGTTCGGGACAGCCGCCGCGGCCAGCGCCAGTGCCAGCACGGCCAGTCCCGCGGTGAACCAGAACACCACGTGGTAGCCGGGGTTGCTGCCCTGGGTCAGCAGGCCGGTGGCCACCAGGCCGATACCGCCGCCGAAGGCGAGGGTGCCGCTGACGATCGCCATCGCGCCGTGCAGCCGTTCGGCGGGGATCTCCTCGCGCAGCACCGACAGCGCCAGCGGGAAGATCGCGGTCGCCACGCCCTGCAGGGCCCGTCCGACCAGCAGCACGCCCAGCGAGTCCGCCATCGCGGAGACGGTCGAGCCGGCCACCGCGACCGCGAGCACACCCAGCAGGGTGGGCTTCTTGCCGTAGAGGTCGCCGATGCGTCCCAACAGCGGGGTGAACACGGCCGCGGACAGCAGCGTCGCGGTGGTCACCCAGCTCACCGATGTGGTGGATACGTGCAGTTTCGTCGCGATCAGTCCCAGGATCGGCACCGCCTGGGTCTGCATCACGGTCACGATCATCGCGGCGAACGCCAGCACGCCGGTCAGCAGCGCCCCTCTCCGGGCCATGCCACACCTCCAGAAATTTGATGACAGATATATTTGAAGACCTCAAGCATTTAAGGCTTCAAAGATAACCGTTGTCAATCGAACCGGTACGATCGCGACTATGAGTGAGGCCACAACACCGAGTCCGCTCGCATTGCTGATCGGGCGATTCGTGTCGGCCTACCTGCAGGACTTCCTGGATGCGGCCCAGGAGCACAACCTGACCTGGACCCAGGCCAAGCTGCTGCTGGCGCTCAACGAGCCGCCCGAGGAACTGCCGATGCGCGAGCTCGCCTGGCGCCTGGCGTGCGATCCGTCGAATCTGACCGGCGTCGCGGACCGGATGGAGACGCGTGGGCTGGTCCGGCGCACGGTCAATCCGGCCGACCGTCGGGTGAAATACCTGGCCTCGACCCATGAGGGCACCGAACTGGCCGGCCAGATCCGGGCCTCCCAGGTGCGAGCCTACAAGGCGCTGGCCGAGCTCACCCCCGACGAGGAGTTGCAGCTCGAGGGCATGCTGGAGCGGCTGGTGCCGAAACTGGAGGCGGCGGAATAGGGTGCACGCGCGGGAGATTCGGCCCTCGCGCTACCGGTCGACCGTCGGAGCCGGTGGGGCGAAAAGCAGTGCCGTGTCGCCGAATTCGTGCCACAGGTAGCCGGTATCCAGGGCCGTGCGATAGGCCTGGCCGACGCGCTCGGCGCCGGCGATCGCCTCGAGCAGGCGCAGATGGGAGGCGCCGGGTTCGTGCCAGCCCGTGATGAGGCCGTCCACCGCGCGGGCCGGGCGATCGGGGCCCAGCGTCAGGTTCGTCCAGCCGGCGGCGGGGTGGACCCGTCCGGACCGGTCGGTGGCCGACTCCAGGGCGCGGGTGACCGTGGTGCCGACGGCGACGACCCGGCCGCCGGCGGCGTGGGCCGCGTTGACCAGCCGGGCCGTGATCGCCGGTACCGCATAGCGTTCCGGGCTCGGTGGCTCGCCCTTTTCCGGGGAGGAAAGGCCCGTGTGGAGCGTGATCGGGGCTACGGTGATGCCCGCGGCCACCAGCTCGGTCACCAGCGTCTCGGTGAACGGGCGTCCGGCGCTGGGCATTTCGGCGCTACCGGGCTCGCGCCCGAATACGGTGCGGTAGTAGTCGGGCGACCAGTGCTGTGTCACATAGGAATAGGTGATCGGGCGGCCGTGCCGGGCCAACAGGGCGGGGACATCGGTATCGATGTCGGCGACCCACAGCCGGGCCGCGGGCGGCAGCCAGGGTGCGCGCAGCGTCGCGTTGGCTCCCGGAAGCTCCACGCGTGCACCGGATTCCGGTGCGACGGCGGTGAAGGGAACGCCCTCGGGGGAGCGCAGTTCCACGACCCAGCCGCCGTCGTCGAGCCAGGTGGCGAAGTGCAGCACGGCCGCCTCGCCGCCGTACCGGGCCTCGACCGCCGCGGACAGGGTCGCGGAATTGTTCACCACGACGAGATCTCCCGGTCGTAGGAAACGCGGAAGTTCACGGAATCGGGCATGGGTGAGGATTCCGTTGTCCGACACCAGCATTCGGACAGCATCACGCGCGAGGCCGCGGGCCTCGGGCGGGGCGGTGGCGGCCCGGTCGGCGGACAGCGTGAAATCGTGCAGGACGGCGGTCATTGCGCGTACCTTCCTTCTCGCCCGGGTTCCCCGCCGGGCGGCGTTCCTGAGCCGTCAGTGCGAGACGGTGAGCTCCGAGGCGATGTATCGCCCGCTGGGCGGGCGGGTATCGATGAGATGCAGCAGCGCGGGCACGACCGTCTCGGGCTCCGGGCGGTCGGAGATGTCCTCGCCCGGAAATGCTGCCTGGTGCATCGCGGTACGCATATCGCCCGGATCGAAGCTGTAGACGCTCAGCTCCGGATTCTCGGCGGCGAAGATCGCGGTCAGCTGGTCCAGCGCGGCCTTGGACGCACCGTAACCGCCCCACCCCTCGTAGGGGGCGATTGCGGCGTCCGAGCTGATGTCGACCGCGATGCCGTTGCCGGCCCGCAGTTTCGGTGCCGTGATCTGCAGAATAGCCAGGGGGGCAACGATATTGGTGGCCAGCACCGCGGTGAACTCGCCGAGCGGATAGTCGGCCAGGCGCGGCATCGGACTCGGGCCCAGGGCGCTGGCGTTGTTGATCACCAGATCCAGCCGGTCCGGCTCGGCGAGCGCGGAGGCGAGCTGCGCGCGGTGCGCCGGATCGGCGACATCGCCGGCCAGGGCCATCGCGCCGGTCGCCTCCCGCACCCGGGCCAGGGGCTCGAGGCCGCGGGCTGTGATGATCAGATCCCAGCCGCGCGCGGCCAGTGCCAGTGCCGTCGCGCGTCCGAGCCCGGCGGACGCGCCGGTGATGAGGGCGGTTTTCGTATCGGACATGCACCCATCGTGAAACCTGAAGGCGACTTCAGGTCAAGGATTGGGATTCCGCCTCGAGTGAACCTGTGAAAGTGTGGCGCGCGGCGATGAATTTCGCGGCGCGGCGTCGTCCGAAGGGTTGTCAGTCTCCACAGCCACCGACAGGAGCCACCATGACCTACACCTTCAAGCCCGGAGATCCCTGCTGGGTCGAGCTCTTCACCTCCGATCCGGACCGCTCGATCGCCTTCTACGGTGAGCTGCTCGGCTGGACCGCCGAGCGCGGCGGCCCCGAGTACGGGGGTTACATCACCTTCCGCAACGACGGCAATGCCGTGGCGGGCGGCATGCACAACGACGGCACCTCCGGCGGTCCGGATCAATGGACGATCTATCTGCACACCGCCGACGCGGAGGCGACCGCCGCCAAGGCCGCCGAGCAGGGCGGCCGCGTCGTGGTGCCCGCGATGCGGGTCGGCGAGATGGGCAGCATGGCGATCCTCGGCGACCCCAGCGGTGCCGGGGTGGGGGCGTGGCAGCCGGGCGTCCACACCGGATTCGGCGCGATGGGCACCGTCTCCGACGGCAAGTGGAGCGAGCACGCCGGCAACCCGTCCTGGTTCGAATTGCACACCCCCGCCTACGCCGACGCGCTGCGGTTCTACCGCGAGGTCTTCGGCTGGCAGGACCCGTTCACCGTGTCCGACGCCCCGGAATTCCGCTACACCACAATCCACTCCACGTCCCCGATGCTGGGTGGCGTGATGGACTCCACGGCCTTCCTGCCCGCGGGCGCGCCCGGCGGATGGCGTCCCTACTTCGGCGTCGAGGATGTCGATGCCGCGGTGAAAACCCTGGTGTCCCTCGGTGGTTCGGTGGAACGCGAGCCCGAGAACACCCCCTACGGCCGCATCACCTCCGTCGTCGACCCCGGCGGCGTGCGGTTCAGCCTGGGCGGCAACACCATCTGAGCGCCGGGTACCTCGGGACGGCCGGGTGTTTCTCGCAGCGCCGGGCCGTCCCGATTGTCAGAGGCCCACCGCGCCGTCGATCCGTTCGCGCAGCAGATCCGCATGGCCGTTGTGCCGGGCGTATTCGGCGATCATATGGGCCAGCACCCAGCGCAGCGAGACCTCCCCGAGCCACTTGTCGTCGCCGGTGATACCCAGATCCGGCGCCGCGACGGTGAACCGTTCGGCGAAGGCGACCTCGGCGCGCCAGGCACCCCAGGCCGCGGTGATCGAGCCCGAATCGGTGCTCGCCCCGTCGAAATCGTCGTCCGGGCGTTCCTCGGAGGTGAACAGCGGCGGGGCCGGTTCGCTCGCCAGGACCCGGCGGAACCAGCGGCGCTCGACATCGGCCAGGTGCCGCACCAGTCCCAGCAGCGACAGCGTCGAGGGCGCGACCGCACGCCGAGCCAGTTCCGTGCCCAGTCCGGCGCACTTGAGTTCCAGGGTGGCGCGCTGACCTGCCAGGATCTCGGTCAGCACGGCGCGCTCGTCCCCGGTCGTGTGTAGGTGGGTGCGCGGATCATGTTCCGGGGCAACGAACATCTCGGCCCTCCGGGTATCGGTCGGCGTCTGCTGGGTGTCGGCCACTCCGCCTCCTTCACATCGCGGCTTCCGGCCGGCTCACAGCGGGCTCGACCGATCGGGCACGATCCGGACGATATCGCGTGCGGCCGTTTGCCGGAACTCCTCGGCGGTACATCGACCTTCCTACGAAGTAAGGATATGCGGTATGTTTGCGCGCCGCAGCCCACTTGGCGCCGAGCGGGGCGGCAGTCCCGCCGGGCGGCCCGATACGCGCCCGGACGGCACGGTATTTCAGCCGAAGGCGGCCTCCGCGGCGGACAGGGCGGCGGCGCGGTCGGTGGCCACCAGGCCGATCCGGGTGCGCCGGTCCAGCAGATCATCCGCGTTCAATGCACCCTCGTGGGTGATGGCATGGGCGAATTCCGCTCGCAGCACATCTATTCCGGGGGCGACGGCCTCGGCCAGGGCGGGATCCCGGTGTGCGAGTTCGGCGATCGCGGGCGCCTCGCTGCCGTAACGCTCGATCAGCCGCGTCGGGGCGTCGAGGTGGTCGCGGGCGGCGCCGGTCACCGCGCCGGTCAACGGGATTCGGCGCGTCCGGCACGGCCCCGCGGCCAGCCCGGCATGGGCGACGGCCGCATCGACGGCGTCCTGGGCCATCTTCCGGTAGGTGGTCAGCTTGCCCCCGACGATCGTGATCGGGCCGCCGGGGGAGTGCAGCACCGCGTGCTCGCGGGAGATATCGGCGGTGCTGTCCCCGCCGGTGCGCAGCAGCGGGCGCAGGCCCGCAAAGCTGCCACGAATATCGCTGCGGTGCAACGGCTCCCGCAGCACCGTGTTGACGGTGTCGAGCAGGAAGTCGATCTCGGTGTCGGTGGGCTCGGGCCGATCCGGCACCGGACCGGGGGCGTCCTCGTCGGTCAGGCCCAGGTACACCCGGTCGTGCGCGGCAGGGAAGGCGAAGACGAACCGGCTGGTGCTGCCCGGAATCGGGACCGTCAGCGACGCGCCGAGCCCCCCGAACGCGGCGGCGTCGAAGACCAGATGGGTGCCCCGGCTGGGCCGCAGCTCGATACTCGGATCGAGCCGGTCGGCCCACACGCCCGTGGCGTTGACGACCGAACGTGCTCGCACGGTGAGGGTTTCGCCGGACAAGGTATCGCGCAGCACCGCCTCGTCGCCGCTCACCCGCTCGGCCTCGACACGAGTGAGGATCGCGGCGCCGTGCGCGGCGGCGGTGCGGGCGATCGCCACCACCAGGCGCGCATCGTCGACCAGCTGACCGTCCCAGGCCAGCAGGGCGCCGCCCAGGCCCTCACGGCGCACGGTGGGAGCCATTCGCAGCGCCTCGGCGGCCGCCGCGCGCCGCGACCGCGGCAACACCGCGGCGGGGGTTCCGGCGGTGCGCCGCAGCACATCTCCGGCCACGAATCCGGTGCGGATCAGCATTCGCTGTGCCGCACCGACTTCCGGCAGCAGGGGCACCAGCTGCGGGATGGGCCGGGTCAGATGCGGTGCGGTGGTGGTGAGCAGCACGTGCCGTTCGACGGCGCTCTCGTGCGCGATCCCCACTCCGCCGCTGGCCAGATAGCGCAGCCCGCCGTGCACCAGCTTCGAACTCCACCGGCTGGTGCCGAAGGCCAGATCGTGCTTCTCCACCAGGACCGTTCGCAGTCCCCGCGCGGCCGCGTCCAGCGCCACCCCGGTCCCGGTCACTCCGCCGCCGATCACCAGCACGTCGACGACGCCGCCGTCGCCGAGTGCGCGCAGCTCCCGCTCGCGCCGCGCCGCATTCAGCGCCGAATCTCCGAAAGCCTGTGCGGATCCGTTCATTTCACCATTCCCATCGGGTATCGGGCGGTCACTGTTTCTCGCATTCCGGGGTCGGGTCACCGGGGCGCAGGTAGCCCTCGATCGCGCGGGTCAGCTCCGCGTCCAGCCGGTGCTCGGGCAGCAGATCGCCGACCATGGCGGCGGACTGCACGGTGGACTGGGCGATCAGCAGCAGCATGGTGGCCAGCTCGTCCGGGGCGCCGGCGCGGATGGAACCGTCCTGCTGGCCCTCGCGGATCAGGCCGGCGAACAGCTGGATGAGAGCGCGCTGATTGCGGCCGAGGCGGCCGAACACATAGGTCAGCATCAGGTCGGTGTCGGTGCGGAAGATCTTGGCGAACAGCGGATTCGCGCGCACGGTCGCCGCGCCCGCGACCACGCCCCCGACGAGGCGGTCCCGAGCGCGCCCGGCGCCGGGCACGGTCCGCCCGATGATGCCGTGCAGCTCCTGAACCAATAGCTCGGCCACCAGCGACCCGGTGTCGGGCCAACGGCGATACACCGTCGGGCGGCTGACACCGGCGCGGCGTGCCACCTCGGTCAGCGTGGTCCGGCGCACCCCGAACTCCTCGACGCAGGCGCGGGCGGCGTCCAGGATGGCTCGGTCGATGGAGCTGGCGCCGTCGGGCGCCGCTGAAGCGTCCTCGGAGCTGGATGGCACGGACATCGATCACCGCCGGGTCGGGCGCGGACCACTGCGAACCGCGCGTCTTAGTCGTTACTACTTGACACTATATGTCAAACTGTAACGCATGACCGAAAACCGACAAGACGCGTCATCCTTCGAAATGCCGGGCGAGTCGTCGTCGCGGCCGAGTATGGTGTGGGACGCCTGGGGCATTCCGTCGGAGCATGCGCCGCTGCCGGAGAAGATCCGGACGTTGCTGGCGCAGGTTTTCGGAGTGTCCGGCGAGTCGGTGTCGCGTCGCGATGAGGGCAGCGTGCCACTACGCACCTCGGCGTTGTCGCAGGCGCATCTCGCTGGGTTGTCCACGGTGGTCGGCCCGGACCAGGTCCGCACCGACCACCGTGCCCGGCTCTTGCACGCCGGTGGTAAGAGCACCCCCGATCTGTTGCGCCGTCGTCTCGACGGGCCGCAGGACGCGCCGGACGCGGTGCTGTTCCCGGCCGATCACGACCAGGTACTCGCCGTCCTGGAGTACTGCACCGAGCAGCGCATCGCCGTGGTGCCCTTCGGCGGCGGCACCAGCGTGGTCGGCGGCGTGGATCCGGCTCGCGACGCATTCGATGCCGTTGTCGCCCTGGATCTTCGGCGTCTGGACAGCCTCACCGACCTGGATCCGGTCAGTGGCACCGTCACCCTCGGCGCCGGGCTGACCGGGCCGCAGGCGGAGAAACTGCTTGCCGCGCACGGTCTTTCGCTGGGGCACTTCCCGCAGAGCTTCGAATTCGCCAGTATCGGCGGATTCGCTGCCACCCGGTCGTCCGGCCAGGCCTCGGCGGGATACGGCCGCTTCGACGACATGATTCAGCGCCTGCGCGTGGCCACCCCCGGCGGCACCCTGGACCTCGGTCGTGCCCCGGCCTCGGCCGCGGGACCCGATCTGCGCGAGCTGTTCTCGGGGTCCGAGGGCACGCTGGGCGTGATCACCGCGGTCACACTGAGGGTGCATCCGGTTCCGGAGACCGTGGGCTATCAGGCCTGGTCGTTTCCCGATTTCGGCACCGGCGCCGCGGCCCTGCGATCCGTGGTGCAGGCCGGGGCCGCCCCGACCGTGCTGCGGCTGTCCGACGAGGCCGAGACCGGCCTGAATCTGGCCCGCGCCGGAGACATCGGCGGTAACCCGGTGACCGGCTGTCTGGCCATCACGACGATCGAGGGATCCGCGGCCCAGGTCGAGGCCCGCGGCACCGAGGCGGCCGCGCTGCTCACCGCCGCGGGCGGCACCGCGCTCGGGGAGCAGGCGGCGCGGGACTGGGAACACGGCCGCTTCGCCGCGCCGTATCTGCGCGATGCGCTGCTGGACGTCGGAATCCTCTGCGAGACGCTGGAAACCGCGACCAGCTGGTCCAATCTGGCCGAGCTGAAGGCGAAAGTCACCGCGGCACTGACGGATTCCCTCGCCGGACAGGGAACTCCGCCGCTGGTTATGTGCCACATCTCGCACACCTATCCCACCGGCGCCTCGCTGTACTTCACCGTGGTGGCCAAGCAGCTCGACGATCCGATCGCCCAGTGGCACACCGCCAAGCACGCCGTCGGCGACGCCATCGCCGCGGCCGGGGGCACCATCACCCATCACCACGCCGTCGGCGCGGACCACCGCCCGTGGATGACCGGCGAGATCGGCGAGTTGGGCGTGCGGGTGCTGCGCGCGGTCAAGCAGGCCGTCGACCCGGCCGGAATCCTCAACCCGGGAAAGCTGATTCCATGACGGGGTCGGTGCTGTTGGTGACGAATCCGCTGTCCGGTCACGGACGGGGATCGGCGGCGGCCGCCGAGGCCGCGGCCCGGCTGCGCCAGCGTGGCGCGGAGGTCACCGAGGTGAGTGGCGCCACGGCCGCGGAATCGCTTCGCCTGGTGCGGGATCGGTTGTCCGGAGACCAGCGGCCCGATGCGGTGGTCTGCGCCGGGGGCGACGGTCTGGTGTGTCTGGTGCTGCAGGCGCTGGCAGGGACCGGGGTGCCCCTCGGGCTGGTGCCCGGCGGCACGGGCAACGATCTGGCGCGTGAATTCGGTGTGCCGCAGCACGATCCGATTGCGGCGGCCGACATCGTGTGCAACCGGTCGGTGCGCGACATCGATCTCGGCGAGGTACACGGCACCTTGCGGTTCGCGACCGTGGCGGGGACCGGATTCGACGCCCGGGTGACGTTGCGCGCCAACCGGATGCGCTATCCCCGCGGCCCGCTGCGGTATTCCGTCGCGGCGCTGGCGGAACTCGCCCGGGGGCTGGCGGTTCCGTATCGCATCGAGCTGTCGGACGCCACGATCGTCGAGACCGAGGCGATCATGGTGGCGGTCGGCAACACCCGGACCTACGGCGGCGGCATGATGATCTGCCCCGACGCGGTCGTCGACGACGGCCAGCTGGATCTCACGGTGGTGGGCGCGATGTCCAGGCGGGAGATGCTGCGCATGCTGCCGGCCCTGTCGTCCGGCAAGCGCATCGATCACCCGGCGATCAGCCAGTATCGCGCGGCCGAGATCACCCTGACCGCGCCCGGCGCCCCCGTGACCGCCGACGGTGACCCGGCCGGCGCCCTGCCCGCGCACTTTCGCGCGCTGCCGGGCGCACAGCCGGTGATCGTGCCGTAACCCGGCGTGGCCCTACCAGGCCTGCACGACGACCAGCCGCGGGCCCGGGGCGACAACGAGGGCGAACCTGCCGTCGGGGTGGCTCGCGGCCTCGTTGATCACACCGGGCATATCCGCGTAGACGTGATTGCCGATCGCGCGCAGCTGCGAATCCGGCCGGATGGACACGCTGATGGCGCTGCGGGGCACGACCTGCTCGAGCAGCGCGGGAACCGGACCGTTGGCCAGCGACTGCGTCTCGCCGTGGTCGAACTCGATCCCGATTCCGCCGATCTTCGGATTGACGACCGGTGCGGCCGCGGCGGCCGAGCCCGCGCCCACCATTCCCGCGACGGCGGCCGCCGCGGCGGCGACGACCAACGTTCGAGTACGCATGGATACCCCTCTTTCGTGCGTGGCCGCCGCACGGCGCGGCCCGGCTTTCCGGGGAGTAAGTGCAGCAGACGTTTCGACTTTTCGCCAGTCCAGTGCGCGATTCGACGGGCGACTACCTGAGGGGCGCCTGAGCAGCAAAGCTGCACCAACACAATGGGTTCGGGAAAAACCTGAGAATTCCATATGGAAAAGGGATTATGGCCCGAAACGGCGGTAATCTGAATCTCGTGGGCGGGGTTTTCGGTGTCCCTCATCCGCCGAAAACCCCGCCCTTCGGGTTTCTCCCACTACTCCGCCGGGCCCCCGGCTCGGGCGCAAAGTCAACCCTTAGAATCACACGGTGACCAGCACAGCCCCTGAGAACCCGCGAAATCGTGCCGACGTACTCCCCAAGAGCTGGAATCCCGGCGAGGTAGAGGCCGACCTGTACGAGCACTGGGTAGCCGCTGGTTACTTCGCGGCCGACGCGAGCAGCGACAAGCCCCCCTACTCGATCGTGCTGCCCCCGCCCAACGTCACCGGCAACCTGCACATGGGCCACGCCTTCGATCACACGATCATGGACCTGCTCACCCGCCGCAAGCGGATGCAGGGCTACGAGGTGCTGTGGCTGCCCGGCATGGACCACGCCGGCATCGCCACCCAGTCCGTGGTCGAGAAGCAGCTCGCCGCCGACGGCAAGTCCAAGGAGGACTTCGGCCGCGAGCTGTTCGTGCAGAAGGTCTGGGACTGGAAGCGCGAATCCGGTGGCGCGATCCAGGGCCAGATGCGGCGCCTCGGCGACGGCGTGGACTGGAACCGCGACCGCTTCACCATGGACGAGGGCCTGTCCCGGGCCGTGCAGACCATCTTCAAGCGCCTGTACGACGCGGGCCTGATCTACCGCGCCGAGCGCCTGGTGAACTGGTCCCCGGTGCTGGAGACGGCGATCTCCGACGTCGAGGTGAAGTACGAGGACGTCGAGGGCGAGCTGGTCTCGCTGCGCTACGGGTCGCTGAACGACGATGAGCCGCACGTGATCGTGGCCACCACCCGGGTGGAGACCATGCTCGGCGATACCGCGGTCGCGGTGCATCCGGAGGACGAGCGCTACGCCGCGCTCGTCGGCAGCACCCTCTACCACCCGATCACCGGTCGGCAGATCCCGGTCGTGGCGGACGACTACGTCGACCCCGAATTCGGTTCCGGCGCAGTCAAGATCACCCCCGCGCACGATCCCAACGACTTCGAGCTCGGCCTGCGTCACGGCCTGCCCATGCCCACCATCATGGACAAGACCGGCAAGATCGCCGACAGCGGAACCGAATTCGATGGCATGGATCGGTTCGAGGCCCGCGTCAAGATCCGCGAGCGCCTGGCGCAGGAGGGCCGGATCGCCGCGGAGAAGCGGCCGTACGTGCACAGCGTCGGGCATTCCGAGCGCTCCGGCGAGCCGATCGAGCCCCGCCTGTCCATGCAGTGGTGGGTGAAGGTGGAATCCCTCGCCAAGGCCGCAGGGGACGCTGTTCGCAACGGGGACACCACGATTCACCCCGCGAGCCAGGAACCGCGCTGGTTCGAGTGGGTGGACAACATGCACGACTGGTGCATCTCGCGCCAGCTGTGGTGGGGCCACCGCATTCCGATCTGGTACGGCCCGGAGGGCGAGATCGCCTGTGTCGGACCGGACGAGCAGGCCCCCGAGGGCTGGGTGCAGGACCCCGACGTGCTGGACACCTGGTTCTCCTCCGGGCTCTGGCCCTTCTCGACCATGGGCTGGCCCGACGCGACCCCGGAGCTGGCGAAGTTCTATCCCACCAGCGTGCTGGTGACCGGCTACGACATCCTGTTCTTCTGGGTGGCGCGGATGATGATGTTCGGCACGTTCGTCGCCGACGATGCGGTCCTCACCGCGGGCAAGCCGGCCGGCGAGCCGCAGGTGCCGTTCCGGGACGTGTTCCTGCACGGCCTGATTCGTGACGAGTTCGGCCGCAAGTACTCCAAGTCCAAGGGCATCGGTGTCGACCCGCTGGAGTGGATCGACGAATACGGTGCGGACGCAACGCGATTCACCCTCGCGCGCGGCGCCCAGCCGGGCAGCGACCTGTCCGTGGGCACCCCGCACGTGACGGCCTCGCGCAGCTTCGTCACCAAGCTGTTCAACGCCACCAAGTTCGCGCTGATGAACGGCGCGGCGCCGGGCGAGCTGCCCGATCGGGCCACCCTGACCGATACCGACCGGTGGATCCTGGATCGGCTGGAAGCCGCTCGGGCCGAGGTCGATTCGGCCTTCGATCGCTACGAGATCGGCAAGGCATGCGAGGGGCTGTACCACTTCGCCTGGGACGAACTGTGCGACTGGTACCTGGAATTGGCGAAGGTGCAATTCGCCGAGTCCGACGAGCGTGCCGCGAGTACCCGCATCGTGCTCGGCAATGTGCTGGATTCCGTACTGCGCCTGCTGCATCCGGCGATCCCGTTCGTCACCGAATCCCTGTGGCAGGCGCTGACCGCCGGGGGCGAGGGTGATTCCATTGTCGTCGCGAGCTGGCCGCAGGCCTCGGGCGTCGCGGCCGATGAGGTTGCCGCGCGCCGCATTTCGGATGCCCAGCGCATGATCACCGAGATCCGGCGGTTCCGCAGCGACCAGGGCCTGACCGACAAGCAGAAGGTCGCGGCCAGGCTGATCGGCATCGAGGCCGCGGATCTGGTTGCGCAGCAGGCCGAGATCGCGAACCTGGCCCGGCTCATCGAGCCCGGGGACGACTTCACCGCCACCGCGTCGCTCGAGGTGCGCCTGTCGGGCGCGACGGTCACCGTCGAACTCGACACCTCCGGCACGGTCGACCTCGACGCCGAACGCCGCCGCCTCGAGAAGGATCTGGCCACCGCGCAGAAGGAGATGGCCGGTACCACGGCCAAACTCGGCAACGAGGCCTTCCTGGCCAAGGCCCCGGACGACGTGGTGGCGAAGATCCGCACCCGCCGGGACGTCGCGGAATCCGAGGTGGCGCGAATCACCGTGCGTCTCGAGGAGATCGCGCGGCCGGCGGCCGGGAAGTGAACGGAGAGCACGTGAATTCGCCGGATTTCGGAGCACCCGATCGCCTGCATTCCGGGCCGTCCCCCGTGGATCTGGCCGAGATGGCACTGGTCGAGGCCGAACTCGACCAGCGCTGGGGTGAGCGGCAACTCGAGCCCTCGCTGACCCGGATCGTGGCCCTGCTGGATCTGCTCGGCTCCCCGCAGCGCACCTATCCCTCCATCCAGATCGCGGGCACCAACGGCAAGACCTCGGTCACCCGGATGATCGACGCGCTGCTGACCGCGCTGCATCGGCGCACCGGCCGCATCACCAGCCCGCACCTGCAGCTGGCTACCGAGCGCATCGCGATCGACAACGAGCCCATCACGCCCGGCAAGTACGTCGAGATCTACCGGGAACTGCAGCCCTACCTCGAGATGATCGACAAGCGGTCCGAGGCCGCGGGTGGGCCGCGGCTGAGCAAATTCGAGGTCCTCATCGCGATGTCCTACGCGGCGTTCGCCGAGGCGCCCGTGGACGTCGCGGTCGTGGAGACCGGCATGGGCGGCACCTGGGACGCCACCAACGTCGTCGACGGCCAGGTTGCGGTGATCACCCCGATCGGCATGGACCACATGGACTATCTGGGCAACGATCTCGCCTCCATCGCCAAGGAGAAGGCCGGGATCATCAAGAAGGCGCCCGAGGATCCGCTGTCCCCGCGCGAGACCGTCGCCGTCATTGCCGAGCAGGAGCCCGAGGCGATGGATGTGCTGCTGCGCCGGACGGTCGAGGCCGACGCCGCCGTTGCCCGCGCGGGGTCGGAGTTCCGGCTGCTCTCGCGCCGCATCGCGGTCGGCGGGCAGGTGCTCGAGATCCAGGGCCTGGGCGGGGTGTACGACGAGATCTTCCTGCCCCTGCACGGGGAACATCAGGCCCGCAATGCCGCGCTCGCGCTGGCGGCGGTCGAGGCGTTCTTCGGCGCGGGCGCGGACCGGCAGCTCGACATCGACGCCGTCCGTGCCGGATTCGCGAGCGCGATCAGTCCGGGGCGGATGGAGCGCATGCGCAGCGCGCCCACCATCTTCCTGGACGCCGCGCACAACCCACACGGCGCGAAGGCCCTGGCCGCGACGCTGACCGACGAGTTCGATTTCCGCAAGCTGATCGGGGTGATCGCGGTGCTGGGCGACAAGGATGCGGCGGGCATCCTGGAGGCGCTCGAGCCGGTCTTCGACGAGATCGTTGTGACCACCAACGGCTCCCCCCGGGCGCTGCCCGTCGACGATCTGGCGAATATCGCCGTCCAGCGATTCGGCGACGAACGGGTCGTCACCGCGGACACCCTCGCCGATGCGGTCGAAACCGCCATCGCCCTGGCCGAGGAGGCGGGCGATGCGGGCGAGCCGGTGTCCGGGGCGGGAATCGTGGTCACCGGATCGGTCGTCACCGCGGGCGCTGCCCGCTCGCTGTTCGGAAAGGATCCTGCTTAGCCATGTCCGATGACGCAGCCTCCAACAAGGAATCCGTGCCGCCCCCGGCCACCGACCCGTGGAAGGGCTTTCGCGGGGTGATGGCCGGTGCGCTGGTGCTCGAGGCCATCACCGTGCTGCTGGCCCTGCCGGTGGTCGCCTCGGTCGGCGGCGGGTTGAGCTGGTGGTCCATCGCCTATCTGGTGGGCTTGGCGGTGCTGATGATCCTCGGCGCCGGGCTGCAGCGGCGCCCGTGGGCGCTGGGATTCAATGTGGCGATGCAGGTGCTGCTGCTGGTGGGGACGTTCATCCACCTGTCCATCGGCATCATCGGCATCGTCTTCGTCTCGGTGTGGGCGTTCATCTTCATCCTGCGCGCCGATGTCAAAAAGCGCATGGATCGCGGCCTGCTGCCGAGTCAGCGGGCTTAGCGGCGCCCGGCGTCACCGCGGGCCGGACGACGATACGACCCGGTGGTTCGTGGTGCCACGGGCGTGCCGGTTAGAGTTGCCCGCGTGACTGAGCAGACGTTGGTACTCATCAAGCCGGACGGCGTGGCCCGTGGCCTGGTCGGTGAGATCATCACCCGCATCGAGCGCAAGGGCTTGAAGATTGCCGAGCTGGAGCTGAAGCAGGTGCCGCAGGAGCTGGCGGCCGCCCATTACGCCGAGCACGCCGAGCGGCCGTTCTACGGCTCGCTGATCGAGTTCATCACCTCGGGGCCGGTTGTCGCCGCGGTCCTCGAGGGCCCGCGCGCCATTGCCGCCTTCCGCCAGATCGCCGGCGGCACCGACCCGGTCGAGAAGGCGGTCCCGGGCAGCATCCGCGGCGACTACGCCCTGGAGACCCAGTACAACCTCGTGCACGGCTCGGACTCGCCCGAATCCGCCAAGCGCGAGATCGCCCTCTGGTTCCCGCAGTTCGCCCAGTAGTCGCTGGTCCCGCACACTCTCGCCCCGCTCGTCCCGGATGGCCGCAATGCCATCCGGGTGCTGGTCGTGCGGTCGCCCGGGAGTCCGGCGGCGGCAACTCAGGCACAGTGAAGGCAAGGTAACTACCTCGGGTGTGGGATACTGGCTGTGGATGTGCTTCGATATCGGCCGTATATGCTGGTGAGGAGCGCAACCGCATGGCACCGCGGCTCGACGCCGATCATCGCTGCCCCGGACGGTTACCAAGACTCGGCTGTCCGGCGCACGCTGGATGAGCGCTCGGGCCCTGGTGTTGGAAGCCAACAGCCAGGCGCCGCGTGATCGGTTACCCGAACGACGACAAACACCGTGATAACGGGTTACGCGGAGCGAAGACCATATGGCCTGACGTCCACGGGGCGGCAGGCGAACAGACAGTGCCCCCGCGTCGGCCGCGTCACTCTCGCATGTGAGTGGGACGCGCCCGGGGGTCCGAGGAGATTTCGTGGCCGATCAAGAGCCGCAGGAAACGTCGCAAGAAACCAATGGACGCGCGCCGGCGTCGGCGCCAGGGGTAGGGGAGGCGGCGCAGTTGCCGGAACGTATCCGGGTGCACGCGCTGGCGAAGCTGCTGGGAACCACCAGCAAACGCATTCTGGCCCATCTGACAGACATGGGGTCCGAGGCACGCAGCGCCCAATCGAGCCTCGACCGTACGGTCGCCGAATCCGTGCGGGAGGCGTTCGTACCCGCCGAACCGGCCGAGGCCGCAGCAGCGCAAACCACACCGGCCGAGACCGCGCCCGCGGAGCCGGTCGAGCAGTCGGCTCCCGAGCCGGTGACAATTGCCGCCCCGGAGGCAGCGGTCGCGGAGCAGGCCGCCGAGGAGTCCGCCCCCGACAAGCCCGCCGAACCGGCCGAGCCGCGTCGGCAGTCGCTGTTCACCAGCCCCTTCCAGAGCCACCAGCCACAGACCGTCGAGCCGGTCACCTTCGAACCGCCCGCGGTGGTTGCCGCGCCGCTGTTCCTGTCGCCGGATGCCGCGGCCGCCGAGGAGGCCCGCCGTCAGCGCCGGGCGGCCCGGCAGGCCAAGGCCGAGCAGGAGCGCGCCGAGGAGCGCACGGCGGAGGAACCGGTCGTCACGGGCTCCACCGCGCAGGACAAGCCCGCTCGGGCCGAATCGGCCCGGGGTTCCGAGGCCGTCGCGGCCGAGTCCGACGATTCCGCCGAGACTGAGGACGCCGCCGCGACCGGCGACTGGGACGACGATCAGTCCCACGACGATACCGATGACGGCGGCCGTTCGCGCCGCCGCCGCCGGGGTCGCCGCGGCCGGGGCCGGGGCCGGGGCGAGCAGTCCGCGGACAACGACGGCGACGAGAACGACGAGTCCGACGAGATCGACGAGCCGGCCGAATCCGCCGAGGATTCCGCCGACACCGAGGGCGAGGAGAGCGCGTCCGAGGGTGAAGCGGAGCCGGAGGGCTCGACCCGCCGCCGTCGTCGCCGTCGCCGCCGCAAGGCCGGTGAGGATGCCGAGTCCGAGCCGTCGGACGACGATCCGCCGAACACCGTCGTGCACGAGCGCGAGCCGCGCAACAAACGGCGCGCATCCGCCTCGGTCGACGAGGTGCAGGGCATCAGCGGCTCGACCCGCCTGGAGGCCAAGCGTCAGCGCCGTCGCGACGGCCGCGAGGCCGGGCGCCGTCGCCCGCCGATCCTGACCGAATCCGAGTTCCTGGCCCGCCGCGAGTCGGTGGACCGGGTGATGGTCGTGCGTGAGAAGGACTTCACCGACCACCCGAGCGCGGTCACCCAGGTGGCGGTGCTCGAGGACAACATCCTGGTCGAGCACTTCGTGACCAGCACCGGTTCGGCGTCGATGGTCGGCAACGTGTACCTGGGCAGGGTGCAGAACGTGCTGCCGAGCATGGAGGCAGCCTTCGTCGACATCGGCCGCGGTCGCAACGGCGTGCTGTACGCCGGCGAGGTGAACTGGGAGGCCGCCGGGCTCGGCGGCAAGGAGCGGAAGATCGAGCAGGCGCTCAAGCCCGGCGACACCGTGCTGGTGCAGGTCAGCAAGGATCCGGTGGGGCACAAGGGTGCCCGCCTGACTACTCAGATCAGCCTGGCCGGTCGCTTCCTGGTGTACGTACCCGGCGGCACCTCCACCGGCATCAGCCGCAAGCTGCCCGATACCGAGCGCAAGCGCCTCAAGGAGGTGCTGCGCGACATCGTGCCGCAGGACGCCGGGGTGATCATCCGCACCGCGTCCGAGGGCGTGGCCGAGGCCGAGCTGGCCCGCGACGTGGAGCGGCTGCAGGCCACCTGGAAGACCATCGAGGAGCAGTCCAAGAACGGCTCGGGCGCGCCCAAGACGCTCTACGAGGAGCCGGACCTGCTGGTCAAGGTCATCCGTGACCTGTTCAACGAGGACTTCTCCAAGCTCGTCATCGAGGGCGAGCGGTCGTGGACGACGGTCGAGAACTACATCCGCACCGTCGCGCCGGATCTGCTGGCCCGCGTCGAGCAGTACGACAACCAGAGTGTCGACGTCTTCGGCAGCTTCCGCATCGACGAGCAGCTGGCCAAGGCCCTGGATCGCAAGGTGTGGCTGCCCTCGGGCGGCACGCTGGTGATCGACCGCACCGAGGCGATGACCGTCATCGACGTCAACACCGGCAAGTTCACCGGCGCGGGCGGTAGCAACCTCGAGGAGACGGTCACCCGCAACAACCTGGAGGCGGCCGAGGAGATCGTGCGCCAGATGCGGCTGCGCGACATCGGCGGCATGATCGTCGTCGACTTCATCGACATGGTGCTCGAGTCCAACCGGGATCTGGTGCTGCGCAGGCTGACCGAGGCGCTGGGGCGCGATCGCACCCGGCATCAGGTGTCAGAGGTGACCTCGCTGGGTCTGGTCCAGATGACCCGCAAGAAGCTGGGCACCGGACTGGTCGAGGCGTTTTCGACTACCTGCGAGCACTGCCACGGTCGCGGCATCCTGGTGCACGACTACCCGGTCGAATCCGCACCAGCCGAGGAGGGCGCGGGCCGGCGTGAGGGCCGGCGTCGCCGCAAGGACAAGGAGAAGCCGGCCGCACCGGCTCCGGTCGTCGCGATCCCCGCTCCGGTCGATGCGCATGCCGCGGAGGAGGAGGCGGCCGCCCGGCGGGCGCATCCGGTGGCGCTGGCCATGGCGGCGCATCACGGCGAGGATGTCGAACCGCACGAGGTCGAGGCCCACGGCGCGCAGGCTGCCGAGGCCGAAGCGGTTGAGTCGGCGGCACAGCCGGAGGCGGCGGAGGTGTCCGGCGCGGCGGCTCAGGCCGGCGAGGGCGTCCGCACCCGTCGGCGCCGGATGCGGTCCGGTCGCGAGGCGGGCCGGGAGCATGCGGCATCGGAGTCGGCATCGACCCGGGAGCCGGATGGATCTGCCACCGCTGCTTCGACCCCGGCGGAGAGTGCGCCGGACCGTGTCGCGGCGGGTGAAAATGGCACCGCCCACCGCGAACCGGCTGCAGCGCATGCCGACTCGGGCGCCGATACCGCGCAGCCGCATCGTGACTCCGATCGGTCGCAGGCGGCCCCGGCCCACGCCGCCACGGCGACATCCGCGTCGGCCCCGGTGCGTCGGGAGCGTCGTCGGGTGGCCCGTACCGTGGCCGCACCGAGCACCGACAACACCGCGGCGGTGTTCGTGCTGAACAGCTCGGACCAGTCGCAGGCCCCCGAGGTCTCGCTCACCGATTTCGAGCCGCCGGTCGTGGTGCCGCGCAGTCGCCCGCGCCGTCGTGGTGCGGGTCGCGCCGCAGGCGCCCCGGAGCAGAACGACTGAGTGATCGATCACAGCCCGTGGCCCCGCCGTTTCGACGGCGGGGCCACGGGCTTTCCTGAGCCCGCGCGCGGTTGCGGCGAGTTCACCCCTGCGTATCGGCGGGCGTGGCGGGCCGGAGCTGGGCGGGGCCGCCGAGCGCCGAGTCGGTGGGTGCGTGCGGCCCGGGCCCGATTAGGTACAGCAGGCCGCGTCCTGTAATCTTGGACAGTCGCTGCTCGGCGACAGCACTGTCTTGTGCTGTGCCCGTGGCCCCGGTTCGAACGAGCTCCCAAGGCTCCGCAAGGGCCACCGGGCGCTGAGGCGGCGTGATTACCAGACCAGTCGTACGGTGGTTTTCCGGTGTGAACCGGCAGACCGCCGCGAGCAGAGTGCCGAGCACTAGCAGAGAAGAGGGCAGCCGACCGATGGCAACGTACGCGATCGTCAAGACCGGCGGAAAGCAGTACAAGGTCGCGGTCGGTGACCTGGTGAAGGTCGAGAAGATCGAGGGTGAGCTGGGCAGCGCGGTGTCGCTGGCGCCCGTGCTCGTCGTCGATGGCGCTGAGCTGACCACCGATGCGGACAAGCTGGCGAAGGTTTCGGTCTCCGCCGAGATCATCGACCAGACCAAGGGTCCGAAGATCCGCATCCACAAGTTCAAGAACAAGACCGGCTACCACAAGCGTCAGGGCCACCGTCAGAAGCTGACGGTCCTGAAGGTCACCGGCATCAAGTAGTCCGACCAGGGGTTCGCACCCCGGCACGAGGAGTTCTGAAATGGCACATAAGAAGGGTGCATCCAGCTCGCGCAACGGTCGCGACTCGAATGCCCAGCGGCTCGGCGTGAAGCGCTTCGGCGGTCAGGCCGTCAAGGCCGGCGAGATCCTGGTTCGCCAGCGCGGCACGCACTTCCACCCCGGCGTGAACGTCGGCCGTGGCGGCGATGACACGCTGTTCGCCCTCGAGGCGGGCGCGGTGCAGTTCGGCACCAAGCGTGGCCGCAAGACCGTGAACATCGTGGTTCCGGAGCCGGTGCAGGCCTGACCGGCGCACCGGAGTTCGCTCCACAAGCTTTTTCCGAAGCGGGTCAGGGTTTGTCAGAACCCCTGGCCCGCTTTGCTGTCTACAGGTGCCGCTCGTCCGGGTGGCGTTGCAAACGAACAGTCCTGAAGGAGGATGATCACCGATATGTCCAAGTTCATCGACCGTGTCGTCTTGCACGTGCACGCGGGCAAGGGCGGCCACGGATGTGCCTCGGTGCGTCGTGAGAAGTTCATGCCGCTGGGTGGACCCGACGGCGGTAATGGTGGCAACGGCGGGGATGTGATCCTCGAGGTCGACCCGAACGTGCACACCCTGCTGGACTTCCACTTCCATCCGCACGCCAAGGGCGGCAACGGCAAGCCCGGCGAGGGCGGCAACCGCGACGGGAAGCAGGGGCAGGATCTGCTGCTGAAGGTGCCCGACGGCACCGTCGTGCTGGACCCCGACGGCGAGGTGCTCGCGGATCTGATCGGGTCGGGCGCGACGTACGTGGCGGCGCAGGGCGGACGCGGCGGGCTGGGCAATGCGGCGCTGGTGTCCAAATCGCGCAAGGCGCCCGGTTTCGCGCTGCTCGGCGAGGACGGGCAGGAGCGCGATCTCGTCCTCGAGCTCAAATCGGTAGCGGACGTGGGGCTGGTCGGCTTTCCGTCGGCCGGCAAGTCCTCGCTCGTCTCGGTGCTGTCGGCGGCCAAGCCCAAGATCGCGGACTATCCCTTCACGACGCTGGTGCCGAACCTCGGCGTGGTGCAGTCGGGTGACACGACCTTCACCGTGGCCGATGTGCCCGGTCTGATTCCCGGTGCGAGCGACGGCCGCGGCCTCGGGCTGGACTTCCTGCGGCACATCGAGCGGTGCGCGGTGCTCGCGCACGTGGTGGACTGCGCCACCCTGGAACCCGGGCGCGATCCGGTCTCGGACGTGGACGCGCTCGAGGCCGAGCTGGCCGCGTACCAGCCCGCGCTGAAGGGCGACGCCGGTCTGGGCGATCTGGCCGATCGGCCGCGCGTGGTCATCCTGAACAAGGCCGATGTCCCCGATGCCGACGAGCTGGCAGACTTCGTGACGCCCGAGTTCGCCGAGCGCGGCTGGCCCGTCTTCAAGATCTCCGCGGTGAGCCGGGAAGGCTTGCGGCCCTTGACCTTCGCCCTAGCCGAGATGGTGGCGCAGTACCGAGCCGCGCATCCGAAGGCGGAGCCGAAGCGGCAGGTCATTCGCCCGGTCGCCAAGGGCGACAGCGGTTTCCGGGTCATTCGGGATCCCGAGGTCGAGGGCGGGTTCATTGTGATCGGCGAGCGGCCCGAGCGCTGGGTGCACCAGACCCAGTTCGACAACGACGAGGCCGTGGGCTACCTGGCCGACCGGCTGGCCCGGCTCGGTGTCGAGGAGCAGCTGGTCAAGATGGGTGCCGAGCCGGGCGCGTCGGTGACCATCGCGGATTACTGCTTCGACTGGGAGCCCGCGATTTCCGCCGGGGTCGAGACGCTGCTGACTCGTCGCGGCGTGGACCCGCGCCTGGATCAGAGCGACCGCATCTCGGCTGCCGAGCGGAAGCATGCCTCCCGGGTTCGCCGTGGTCTGGTCACCGAGGACGAAAACTCCGAATGATCGCAGCGCGTCGCATTCGTGGCAGGGACCCGCATTCGTTGCCGGGCCTCCGAACGGACGCGGCGGTCCGGGCAGCGGGTGGCCCCGGCCTGCCCTCGATGCCCTCCGCGTTTCGTCAGCGAGATGCGTTCTCCCGCCTGGGTAGTCCGCCGCGGCGCGGTGTGATCTGCGCGACGGACTCGTGCGGGCGACGGGATGCGGAAACTATTGTGGTGCTGATCGGTTCGGGTGAAGGTTGATGAGTTCCGGTATGACACAGGTGGATTCGGACAGCGAGTTGAGCGAGGCGCGCCGGGCGATCGCGTCGGCGCGCAGCGTGGTGGTGAAGATCGGGTCATCGGCGCTCACGAGCCTCGAGGGCGGGCTGGACACGGGCCGGCTCGATCGGCTGGCCGATGCCGTCGAGGCGCGAATGCGCGCGGGATCCGATGTTGTCGTGGTGTCCTCCGGCGCCATCGGGGCGGGCATCGCCCCGCTCGGGTTGTCCTCGCGGCCGAAGGACCTGGCGACCAAGCAGGCGGCGGCGAGCGTCGGGCAGCTGGCCCTGGCGCATGCGTGGGGGACCTCCTTCGGGCGGTACGGCCGCACGGTGGGGCAGGTGCTGCTGACCGCCGGTGACTTCTCCCGGCGCGAACATCACCGCAACGCTCAGCGCACCCTGGACCGGCTACGGGCGTTGCATGCGATCGCGGTCGTCAACGAGAACGACACCATCGCCACCGACGAGATCCGCTTCGGCGACAACGACCGGCTGGCCGCGCTGGTCGCGCACCTGGTCGGCGCCGACGCCCTGGTCCTGCTGTCCGATGTGGACGGCCTCTACGACGGCGACCCGCGCAAGGGTTCGGCGACCTTCATTCCCGAGGTGCGCAGCAGCGCCGATCTGGACGGGGTGATCGCGGGCAGCGGCGGCGCGCTCGGCACCGGCGGCATGGCCTCGAAACTGTCCGCGGCGCGGCTGGCCGCCGACGCCGGGGTGCCGGTGCTGCTGGCCGCCGCCGCCGACGCCGAGTCCGCGCTGAGTGGCGCGAGCGCCGGGACGGCGTTCGCCGCGCGCCCGGTTCGCCTGTCCGCCAGGAAGTTCTGGGTCCGCCATGCCGCCGACAGCCGCGGCGCCGTCCTGCTCGACGACGGTGCGGTGCGCGCGGTGGCCGAGCGCCGCCACTCGTTGCTCGCCGCCGGCATCACCGGCGTACGCGGCCGCTTCTACGGCGGCGACGTCGTCGACCTGATCGCCCCCGACGGCGCGGTGGTCGCCCGTGGCGTCGCCGAATACGACAGCACCGAACTGCAGACCATGATCGGGCGTTCCACGAACGAACTCCCGGAAGGCATGCAGCGCCCCGTTATTCACGCCGACGACCTGGTCAAGGTGTAACGGGTATCCTGTTCTGGCAGCCTGTGCCGGGACGGCATCCGGACGGGATGGCCGCGCATCGTGGGATCGGCAAGATTCGCGTGCGGCCGATGCGGTACACGGGGGTAGGGATTCGGCGGCTCCGGGCTGGATTAACGTGCGGCCGATGCAAGGCCGAGTGAAGGGACTCGGCCGTACCGGAAGCCGACGCAACCGGCTCGCGGAGGGGCGGATGGCGAGCAGGGCTGGATATGTTGGTGGATAGGTGCCGCACCGCCAGGTTCAGTGGTCGGGAGTGACGCCGGACTGGCCCGGGGCGGGTGTCGCCGTGCTGTTCGGGATGGGACCGGTGATGCCCGGCTGACCGCCCGGGTCGTTGAGGGGTGGGCCCGCCGGTGTCGCGGGCGCCGGAGGTGCTGGGGGGCTTGATGATTCGGGTGCTGCGGGCGCAGGCGCTGCGGGCGCCGGTGCCTGCGGGGCGGGGGCAGGTGTCTGTGGGGCGGGGGCCGTCGACTGTGGGGCGGGTGCGTGGGTGGTCGGTGGTGGTGCCGTGTTCGGGGTCGACTGTGACGGCGCGGGGGTTGCTGGGGGAGTGGGGCTTTGCGAAGGCTGCTGTTGGTGGGGGGTGGAGGGTTGCTGCTGGGGCAGATGTTGTTGCGGCGCAGGGGTATTCGCGTGCTGGGTGCTCGGGGTGGTGGCGCCCGGGAGCTCGGGGGGGTCGGGTAGGGCCGGAACGCCGGTGCCCGCCACCGAATATGCGGGTTTGTAGATCATGTTCATCGCCATCAGCGCCTCTTGGCGCAGCGTCTCCTGGACCTGCTGGGCATCGATGACGCGTGCGCCCTCGAGGACGCGGGCAATGGCGCCGATCGGTCCGGCCTCGCCGGGCGGGGCAACGGCAAGCTTCACCGCCTCGGCCGCGGCGGCCACCGCACCCAGCCGACCGCCGACCTCGGCCATCACCTCGGCCATTTCGTCCAGGGCGGCGGCGAAGCTGCGGGCGCTGGCGCGCGCGGCGTCGGCGGCCGCGCCCTCCCAGCCCGCCGAATTCATCACCTGGTCACTGGAATTGCCGGTGATCGGCATCGACCCGGCGATGGCGGCGGCGCTCTCCAGCCACACCGTCGACGCCTGCAGAATCTGCGCGGCATCAATCTGCTGGGCCTTCGCGCAGATCTCCTGCGGCGGCATCGACTCGAAATGTTCCATCGCACTGATGTATTCGGGGTCGCTGCGGCGCGGTTGCGCGGCGCTCATCGGGGTAGCCTCGACGAGATTGCCCGCAGGGCAGCGGCATTGGCGGCGTCGGCCTCCGCGTACAGTCCGCCGCTGATCAGGAAGGCCTCCTTCATCCGGTAGGAGGCCGCGATGTACCGGTCCAGCGCCTCGGCGGCGTCGCGGGCCTTGCGGGCGAACCCGGCCTGCAACTGCTGCGCGGAGAAGAAGCCGCCGAAACCCTCCAACCGCGACGCCGACTCCAGGTTCTGCTGTAACGACAGCAACCACTCGGCCTGGTCCTCGTACAGCGCGGCGCAGCTGCGCGCCGCGTCCATGTCGAAACGTACTGTGCCGGTCCGTGCCGCCTGTAGGAATCGGGCGATGTCGGCCTGGCTGGTATCGGTCGTCACTGCGCACCCCCTCGGGCTCTCCTCGGTCGTGCCCAGCCTAACGGCACCGGGGCCGGGCCGGGATGTGAAACGATGTCGTTGCACTTCAGCACAGCATACGTTTGTGCAGGTGTGCCTCGTTTTCCGGATCGCGCGGACGCGGCAGATCGGCGCTGTGCCGGGCCCGGCGCGGTATGCGCGGCCGCCGGGTAATCGGTCGTCGTCATCGCGGAATGCGCTTCTGCAGGTGGGCGGCGATCTGCGGGACCGAGGCGGGCGCCAGATGAACCTGATCGCCCGCGCGGATCAGGTAGCGGCCGTCCCCGGCGACGTCGATCCAGGTGTAATAGACCGGTGCGGGCGGAGTCTCGCGGTCCAGCCGCGGTTCGATGCGGATATGCCCCTCGGCGGTATGGGCTTTGAGCAGCAGCCGCCGGATGCGGGGCGCCACCGGGTCGGCGGCGACCACGGTCTCCTCGTCGCGGATCGCCTCGGCGGCGGCCGTGCGTGCGGGCTCCCGTCCCGGCGGGGCGTCCGGCAGCAGCGCGGCGATCCGGTTGCCCAGCTTGGCACTGTGCCCGATCGAAATATGTACGTGTCCACCGAAATCCGCGGACGGCCCGGAGTCCTGCACGGCCAGCACCGCATGGTCGTAGACGGTGGCGCCCAGGGCTCGGATCTCGCTTCCGGGCGTGTGCCCGCCGCCGATGGCCACCACCCGGGTGTGCGGGCGGGCCAGAATGCGCAGGCACGCAGACAGATCCGGGTCGTAGCCCGACGGCAGGCGGCCCTGGAGCTCTCGGTGCAGCGCCTCTGCCTGTGCCTCGGTGTGCGGGCTTTCCAGGATCCGGATCGGGAACGGGTGGCGGTCCAGGCCGGTCTCGCGCCAGATGTGTGCGAACTCATCCGGGGTGAAAGACCAACTCACGCTGAAACACACCCTTCACCCGATATCCCCCCGACCCTGAACAAGCCTAACGGTGTCCCGCACCGGCGGCCAAGCGGTGTGCGATCCCGGTCCCGACGGTCACCGCTGGGCCACCGAAAGGGCAGTGGGAGGGCCGCCGGGAACGTGCATGCTGGAATGTGCACCCGGTGCCGCAGTAGATGTCCCTTCGCGATTGCGGCGCACCGGATCCGGCGCGGCCCGCCCTTGCCGCGCCGGGCTCGCGGTCCGGTACCCGTGTGTGCGGTGCCGGGTGCGCACACAGAGTGATAGCGGGCGCGGTGCGGTCTGCAAGGGGTTGTGCAGACCGCTCCCGCACGCCGCAGTCCTGGGAGGTACACGAGGTGTACGTACCGCAACCCGGCGATCCGCAGAGTTGGGCCGGTGGTCCCGGCGCCGCTCTGCCCGATTGGCACGAGCTGCTCGCGGCATTCTGCGGGCACATCGGCGACGAGCCCGACACCCATCCGGTGACCGGCTGGGCCCGCGCACTTGCCGAACTGCATCTGGCCAGGCGTGACTTACCGCTGCGCACCGCCGAAATCGACAGCCGCCGAGCCGAACTCATCGTGCGAATCGACGACTGGGTGGGTCGGTACATCCGCGGTCCGCACGCCCAATCGCTGGGCTCGCTGGTCGACGGCATGGCCGCCGCGCAGGTACGCGCGATCGCGCTGCTGCGGACGGCGGACGACGCCGCCGACGAGCGGGTGCACGCGGCCTGGTTCGCGCTGGCCGAACTCGCCGACGGCTGGACGGATTCAACTAATAAGCCCGATTCCGCGGCGCGCCGGATCGGACGGTTCCGCGCCGCGGGACAGTGATCCGCGCGCAGTCGCCGGTCGCCACCGTAACTTCGCCCGTTCGGATACCCGGGGTTTGATCGGGGCTGCTTTCGGGAATCTTCATGTGACCCGGAACAACAGGTTCATGATCAGCGGGGCGGACATCGCAATGAACAGCCGAGCCGAGGAGTACCCGAGGCCGTCCAGCGCAACCGGGCCGGGCGGGATCATGTCCGATGGGGGTCCCCGTGCGCCACAGTCCTCCCGCGACCTGACATCGGCGGAATCGCTGCGGCGGCTGGCCCTGGTGCCGTTCGGCCGAATCGTGTTCTCGCGGTACGCATTGCCGACCATTCGCCCGGTCAACCATCTCGTCGACGGCGAGACCATCGTGGTGCGCACGAATCACAGCGCGACCCTGTCCGCGGAGCGGCAGGTGGTCGCGTACGAGGCCGATCGCATCGACGAACACACGCGCCGCGGTTGGTGCGTGATCGTCACCGGGACAACCGAAATGATCGAGGATCCGGTCGAGGCGCAGCGCTACCGCGAGCGGCTGCGGCCGTGGCTGCCGGGGCCGGGGGACCACATCGTGCGGATCGTCCCGGACATGATCACCGGGCTGGAGTTCATCGATCCGGACGGCGCGGTTTCCTAGGCGCCCTCAGTAGCCGGCCGCAACGTCGATACGGGCGAGCAGCTCGCGGCCCTGGACGAAGCGGGACACATTCTCGGTCACGTGCTCGGCGAAGGCGACGCTGCGCAGCTGGTGGGGATTCGAATCGTGCGGGGTCACCATCGCATTCGGCAGATCCCACAGCGGGTGGCCATCGGGCAGCGGTTCCGGATCGGTGACGTCCAGCCCGGCCCCGGCAATCGTGCCCGCGCGCAGCGCCTCGACCAGCGCGTCGGTGTCGACCAGGCTGCCGCGGGCGATATTGATCACCCAGGAGGTCGGCTGCAGCCGGGCCAGCTCGGCCCTGCCGATGAGATGGCGGGTCTCCCGCGTGGCGGGCGCGGCCACCACCACATGATCGACGCGCGACCAGATCTCCGAGAGGCGATCGGCGGGAACGGTTTCCACCACGCCGGGCCGGTCGATCGGTGCGCCGGAGCGGTTCACCGCGATCACCCGCGCGCCCAGCGGCGCGAGCATGTCGATCAGCTCGCGGCCGATCCCGCCCGCGCCGACGACGGCCACCGTGGCGCCGCGCAGGGTGCCCATCCGCGGGGCCAGCTCCTTGTGGCGCCAGCCGCGGGCGGCCAGGTGCGCGGGCAGCTGGCGCACGCCGGCCAGCAGCAGCATCAGGGTGTGCTCGGCGACGCTGTGGGCGAAGGCGCCTGCCGCAGAGGTGAATACGACGTCGCGATGGCAGTCGAAGACGGGTGTGCCGAACCATTCCTCCACGCCGGCCGAGAACAGCTGCACCCACTCGATGCCCGCGGGCAACCGGTCCGGAAATCCGGCAGGGCCGCCGTTCCAGATCAGCGCGCGGGCGCGGTCGAGCTCGGCCGGTTCCCCACCTGCCGCGGTGATCGCCTTCTCCAGCAGCGGGGTGCGGGTCGGGCCCAGCGCGATGGGGGTGGGCGTCATGGTGTCTCCTGTACGTGCTCGGGGCGGTCGGTTTCGACGGTAGCGGGTGTGATCGGCGGCGGCACACCGGTGGCTGATCGGCGTCGGACGCATCGTGCGGGGCCGAATGCCGGGGTGAGGCGAACCGGTGTGCGACCGTCCGGCGGCGCATGGCGTGGGGACCGGTGCCGTGGTGAGCTGAACCGGTGAGCGACCGTCGGGCGGTGTATCGCGTAGGGACGGATATCCGGTTGAGGTGAACCGGTGAGCGACTGCCGCGCGGCGGGATGGCATGGGACCGATGCCGGGGTGAGCTGGGTCGGTGTGTGACTGTCGGGCGGTGTATCGCGTGGGCCGGGTGCCGGGGTGAGCTGAACTAAGCGCGACTGTCCGGCGGTGTATCGCGTGGGGACGGATGTCGGGGCGAATCGGTGTGCGACTGTCGGGCGGCGCGTGGCGTGCGGACGGATGTCGGGGTGAGCTGGGTCGGTGTGTGACTGTCGGGCGGTGTGTCGCGTGGGGACGGATGTCGGGGCGAATCGGTGTGCGACTGTCGGGTGGCGCGTGGCGTGCGGACGGATGTCGGGGTCAGCTGGGCCGATGTGCGACCTCGGGTGGCGCGCAGCGTGGGACGGATGCAGGGTGGTGAGCTGGATCGGTGCGCGACTGTACGGCGGTGTACCGCGTGGGGACGGGTCCCGGGGTGAGCGGCGTCCAGGGATGCGATTGGCCGTGGGGGTGGCGGGCTAGACCCGGTCGGCCGTGTCGGGGTCCTCGTCGAGGTCGACCTCGACGTTCTCGCGGTCGGCCCATTCCAGCAGGGGGGTGATGTCGAAGACCGCCTCATCTATCCCGGCGTGCAGGTCGCCCAGCTTCGCATAGCGCGCGGGAACCGTCGTGATGGTGAAGTCGCGGGGTTCGATGTCGGGGACCTCGTCCCAGTGCACCGGGGTGGAGACCGTGGCCTGGGGATTGCCGCGCACCGAGTAGGCGGCGGCGATGGTGTGGTCGCGAGCGTTCTGGTTGTAGTCGACGAACAGCAGCGAGGGGTCGCGGTCGCGCCGCCACCACGTGGTCGTCACGTCCTCGGGGGCGCGGCGCTCGACCTCGCGGGCGAAGGCCAGTGCGGCCCGGCGCACGTCCTGGAAGCCGTACTCCGGCGCGATGCGCACGTAGACGTGCAGGCCCTTGCCACCCGAGGTCTTCGGCCACCCGACCGCGCCGAGCTCGTCGAGCACCTCGTGCACGACCCCGGCCACCCGCTGCACCCGGGACCAGGGGCAGTCCGGCATCGGGTCCAGGTCGATGCGCCACTCGTCGGGCTTCTCGGTGTCGAAGCGGCGGGAATTCCAGGGGTGGAACTCCACGGTCGACATCTGCACCGCCCAGATGACATCGGCGAGTTCGCGCACGCAGAGTTCGTCCGCATGCCGCCCGTAGCGTGGAAAGTACACGCGCACAGTGGGAATCCACTCCGGTGCGCCCCCGGGCAGCCGCTTCTGGTGGACCTTGCCCCCGGGCAGTCCCTTCGGGAATCGGTGCAGCATGCACGGCCGGTCCCGCAGCGCGTTCACGATGCCGTCGCCGACGCTCAGGTAGTACTGCACCAGGTCGAGCTTGGTGGCCCCGGTATCGGGGAAGTAGACCCGATCCGGATTGGACACCCGCACCGAATGATCGCCGACCGTCAGCTCGATCGCCGGCGACGCAGACTTACTGGCCACCCGTCCGACAATAGCGACTCGATCATGTTCGCATCGGCGCTAACACGGAACCGGGGCGAGGCGGGCGGTGCCCGACTCGGTTGTGGCGGCAGAGTAGCTCAGGGCACGATCGCCTCGACGCCGGTGGCCCATCGGGCGCCACCGGGCCAGGTGCACGGCTGCGCGCCTAGCCGAGTCGCCGGTGCATGGTGGGCACCTGGACTGCGGACAGGCCGCTGTTGAAACGACCTTGGCCGCCTGATCGACTGTCTGGATGCCCTGCGGCGTTTGATGTCCGAGTCCGGGCCCGGGCGCTCGCGCGAACCGAGTAGGGCAGTCGCCGCGGTCGATGAGTTTGCAGGGGCGGCGCCGTCTGCCTTCTGAAGCACAACCGTGTGGCCGCTGGGCCGCGCGGCTAGGTTATCGGCGGGCCGGCTGGCTCGGATCAGGAGGATTCTCGGGTGTCGGATGTCGTTACGAGCGATGAGCTCTGGGCCATGGCCCATGCCGAACGTGCGGCCCTGGCCGACGATCTCGCCGGCCTGGACGACAGCGAGTGGGCGCGGCAGTCGCTCTGCGGGCGCTGGACGGTCGAGGAGGTGGTGGCCCACCTGACCGCGGCGGCGAGTACGGGCCGGTTGGCCTGGCTGGCCAGTGTCGTCCGGGTCCGGTTCGATTTCGACAAGCACAACGAGCGTCAGCTGGCAAGACATCGCGGCGCCACCCCGGCCGAGACGTTGGAGCGGTTCAAGGCGATCCGTACCAGCACCACGGCGCCGACCGGGCACACGGCGGCGTGGCTGGGGGAGGTTGTCGTGCACGCCCAGGACATTCGGCGACCGCTGGGGATAGCGCGCCAACCCTCGATCGAAGCCGCGACCGAAGTCGCACGTTTCTACGCCGGTCGCAACTTCACTGTTCCCAGCCGGACCATGATCGAGGGGCTGCGCCTCGAAGCGACCGACGGTCCCTTCGCGGCCGGATCCGGTCCGGTGGTGAGCGGCACGGCGATCGCGCTGACGATGGTGATGGCGGGCCGCACCGCCTATCTCGACGATTTGACCGGGCCGGGTGTAACTACGCTGCGCGGACGTTAGGCGGAGTGAATGGTGTGTCACCCCAACGGGTGTGCGCCATGCACTCGGGGCCACGCTGTGCTGTGATTCGAGGGTGCCGAGTGTTCGGCAGCCACGTGGTCCCCTCCGCGTCGGCACCAGCCCGAGCACTGTGGCCCCTCGGCCCGCCGCATGACAGGAGACCTCTGATGGGTTCGTTCGATGTGCTGCTGGACGACGAGCGTACCCAGCTCGACGCGTTCATCGAGGACTATCGCACCGCGATCGAGGCGACCCTCGACGGACTTACCGAGGAGCAGGCTCGCTGTCGGCTCGTTCCTTCGGCGACGACCTTGCTCGGGTTGCTGAAGCACGTCACGTGGATGCAGCGGGTGTGGTTCGAGGAGTGCGTGGGTGGCACGTCTCGCCGGGAGCTCGGGCTGGTGCAGAGTCCGGACGAGTCCTTCCGGCTCGCGCCGGACGACACCATCGCCTCGATCACGGCGGCCCACCAAGAGGCCTGCGCCACGGCCCGGAAAGTGGTCGAGGGCCTGCCGCTGGACACCGTCGTGACCGGCCACCGGGGCGGGCCTCGCACGCTCAGCTGGGTGTACCTGCAAGTGTTGCGGGAGCTCGCCCAGCATTGCGGGCACGCCGACATCCTGCGCGAGCAGATACTGGCCGAGTGAATTCTCCCGGCCTGGTCTAACTGGGTGTGGCCAGGGCGAAGGGCAGGACCGCGGGTGCTCCGGCGAGCCGGAGGCTGTGGGCGGCGAGGGTGAAGGTCCACCCGGTGTCGGTGAGGGCGTCCACCAGCAGGATCGGGCCGTCGAGCTCCGTGAGGTCCGGGGCCTCCCAAGAATCGAGGAGGGCCGCAACGCGGTGGGCCGAATTGGCGGCCGAGACCGGCGGGCGCCCCGGGCGCGGGGGCAGGGTGCCCAGGTCGCGCAGGCGGCCGATGCGAGCCAGGCGGGCGGCCAGATCGGCGGTCAGGCGCGGATGCGTCGGCGATGGCAGGGCCAGCACCGCGGTGGGGCGCTGGGCCCAGGTCCACTCGCGCAGCACGGCGATGCAGGCATCGACGATGTGATCGGGGACCGGATCGTCGGGGCCGTCGAGCAGGGGGCGCAGCCGCTGACCCCAGCCCAGGTCGCTCAGGCGGCCCAGCACCCGGCCCGTCTCGGCGCCCTCGGTGATCTTGCCGGACAACGGAACTCCCAGCTTCGCCATGCCGGACGGCCATTGTTTGCGCGGGGACAGGTCGATGCCGGGCCGATCCAGGCGGGTGCGGATGGAGGCCAGATCGTCGGTGTCGACCGTCGTATCGGCGCGGCGGCCCGTGCAGTTGTCGCAGCGGCCACATACCGAATCACCCTGCAGGGCTGGGTCGTCCAGCTGGCGGCGCAGGAAGCTCATCCGGCATTCGGTCGTCGACTGGTAGTCGATCATCGCCTGCTGCTCGACCTCCCGGGCCGCCGAGAGGCGTTCGTAGCGCTCGGTGTCGTAGTCCCAGGGCCGTCCGGTCGCGAGCCAGCCGCCGCGCACCCGCCGCACCGCGCCGTCGACGTCGAGCACCTTGAGCACCATCTCCAGCCGGGACCGATTGAGCTCGACCAGCGGTTCCAGCGCGACGGTCGACAGCGGGCGTTCGGTATCGAGGGCCTCCAACACCGCACGGACGATGTGTTCACGCGGAAAGGCAACGGAGGCAAAGTAACTCCAGATGCGCCTGTCCTCAGGGCCCGGCAGGAGTACCACTTCGGCGCGGGCGGTGGCGCGGCCGGCGCGGCCCACCTGCTGGTAGTAGGCGATCGGGGAGGAGGGCGCGCCCACGTGCACGACGAAACCCAGATCGGGCTTGTCGAAACCCATCCCGAGCGCCGACGTGGCGACCAGCGCCTTCACCTCGTTGTCCAGCAGGGCCTGCTCGAGGACCTCGCGCTCGGCCGGATCGGTCTGGCCGGTGTACGCCGCGACCCGGTGGCCGTGCGAGCTGAGCACATCCGCCAGATCGTGCGCGGCCGCCACGGTGAGGGTGTAGATGATGCCCGAGCCGGGCAACTCGTGCAGATATCGGCTGAGCCAGGCGGTGCGGCGCACCGCATCCTCGATGCGGACCACCGAGAGGTGCAGCGACTCGCGATCCAAGCTCCCGCGCAGAACCAGTGTGTCGGTGCCGATTTGGGCGGCCACATCGGTGACGACCCGGTCGTTCGCCGTTGCGGTCGTGGCCAGCACCGGGACATCGTCGCCCAGATCCGCGATGAGAGTACGGATGCGGCGGTAGTCGGGCCGGAAGTCGTGTCCCCAGTCCGAGACGCAGTGCGCCTCGTCGATGACCACGAGCCCGGCATCCGCGGCCAGCTTGGGCAGCACCGAATCGCGAAAATCCGGATTGTTCAACCGCTCCGGGCTGACCAGCAGCACATCGACGTCGCCGGCGGCGACCTGGGCGTGGATATCGTCCCACTCGGTCATGTTGCCCGAGTTGATCGTGGCGGCAACGACGCCCGCCCGTCGCGCGGCGGCCACCTGGTTGCGCATCAGTGCCAGCAGCGGCGACACGATCACCGTCGGCCCGCGCCCGGCCGCCCGCAGCAGTTTGGCGGAGATGAAATAGACCGCCGACTTGCCCCAGCCGGTGCGCTGCACGACCAGCGCCCGGCGCCGCTGCCGCACCAGCGCCTCGATGGCGGTCCACTGGTCTTCCCGCAGCCGGGCGCCCGCCCCGGCCAGCTCGCGCAGCAGCCCCTCGGCGGATTCCCGCAGCTCGGTCGTCGTCATGCCGCCCATCGTGCCCGACCCCACCGACATCCGTCCGCCACCCTGCACATCCGCACCTTTTCGGTCGTCGTGTTCAATGTATTCGCAGCGGACGGTTCCGGCTGCTGACCGGCCGCGGTGTCCGGTCCGGCGCCCGGCGTTGCGAAGAATGCGACATCTCGCCCGCGGGTGCGGCCGTGACCTGGTCATATGACTACGGAACCGGATCGGCGAACCCCACGTCGAACTAGACGAAACGATCTGCAGCCACTTTGTATGGGGAGGTCGAGCGTGAAAAAGAGTCAGGGATGCCGCATCTCGTGGCGCAACGGAATCAACCCCCGCCCGCCGCGGGGAGGCCGCGGCCATCGGCCCGGTGAGCTCTGCGAACGGCTCACCCCGCGGCCCACTCGGCGCCCACCGAGTCAGGAGGGGTGCGAATGAACGCCACCGCGCCGCGGTCGGCGCCCTCCTTGTGCGCGCACGGTCCGCTCGCTGCTCCGGACAGGACGCGTTCGGATGCGCCGGGCTGTGGCGCCGAGAGATCGACAGGTCGCTGCAGTGACGCCGTTCCGGCGGCAAGTGCCCGGGTCCGCGATCAGCCGTGTGACGCGGCTCCGGCCGGGAGTGTCCGGTCTTGGAACGGGCAGCGCGATGCTGTTTCGGCCCGCAGCGCCCGGGCCCAGGACCGGCAGCGCGAAGCGGCGAACCTGGAGGGTGGCGGGGGACATGCCGTTGACGACGAGATTCGACGCAAGTGTGCGGTGCCGACGTGGAAGCGGGTGCGGCGCAATGTATGCGTGACCGCGGAATCTCGCGCGGCGCTGAGCCCTGTTGCCCGCCATCGGCTGCTGGCCGCGGCGGCGCTTCCCGCGATGGCCGCGGACACGGTGCTGAGCCACCAGTCGGCGGCGGTGGTCTACGGTGCGCCGGTGTGGAGCGTGTCGCTCGATCGTTTGCACGTCACCCGCAATCGACGGCACGGCGGCCGAATCAAGCCGCACGTCACCGTGCACTGCGCCCCACTGGAATCCGCCGCCGAGGTGGACGGCATGCTGCTTACCACGCCCGCGCGCACCATCGTCGACCTCGGGCTGACTCTGCCCTTCGGCACCGCGGTCGTGGCCGGTGATCGACTGGTCCGCGAATTCGGTATCACCGCAGCCGATCTCGCGTCCGAGCTGGAATTCGCCAGATACCGCCGCGGCATCCAGGCGGCGCGGCGCGTGGTCGATTTCCTGAATCCGCACAGCCGGAGCACCGGCGAGTCGATCAGCCGGATCATGCTGCGAGGCCTTGATCTGCCGATGCCCGCACCCGACGGCGAGGTATTCACCCGCGACGGTCGCTTCCTGGGCCGGGTCGCCTTCTACTTCGGTGACAGCGGCGTCGTCGGTGAATTCGAGGGCAGCGCCATTGCCGAGATTCCGGGAGGCGTGAGCCCCGTCGACGCGGCGCTTTCGCAGCGGATCCGATGGAATAGACTGCGTGACAACGGATTCCAGGTGGTCACGTGGACTTCGAGCGAGCTGGCCGCCAACACCGTCGCTGTTCGCCTCCTCGCCGCCTTGGCGGATACCCACCGCCCCTCCGGTTACATTCGCCAGGCCGCTCTCCCGGACCCTCGGCCACTGCACATCAGGAGACTCCACGTGCAACCCACAAACGACCACACCTGA
This sequence comes from Nocardia sp. GP40, assembly GCF_050434125.1. Classification (NCBI taxonomy): domain Bacteria; kingdom Bacillati; phylum Actinomycetota; class Actinomycetes; order Mycobacteriales; family Nocardiaceae; genus Nocardia; species Nocardia sp. GP40. The sequence goes on from NZ_JBNPVW010000010.1 coordinate 116,433, forward strand.
GCAGCGCGACAGATGCAAGGGCCGCTAGCCTCACGGCGCGTCGAACTCCGCCCGCCCGGCCGGAAGCGTTACGCGAGGCCCGCACGCGCGCGGGCGTTTTCGAGCGGTCGGCGGTGATCAGCCGGTCGGGCCAGCCGATCCGCCTGGCTCGCCGGGATCGACGCGCGAGGCTCGCACTTGTGCGGGGGCGCCGAGCTGATCAGGCGGTCTCCGCGGCCAGCGCGAGGAGATGCGCCCGCACCAGGGCAGGGCGTTCCTCCGGGATGAAATGTCCGCAGCCGGTGACGTATTCGACGGTGTAGTCGTCGGCCGCTGCGGTCTCGGCGGCGGCGAGGGAATGGTGGATCGCGCGGTCGTCGAGGCCGAACAGGGCGCGGATCGGCAGGGTAGGGCGGGGGTGCGCGGCGCCTCGCCCGGACAGCGCCTCGTGCAGCAGGAACGTGCGATAGGTGTCGGTTGCGGTGCGCGCGACGACCGGATCGCGAAAGCGGGCGGTGTAGGTGCGCACCACATCCGGGGTGAATTCGGTGTGGTCGGTGACGCCGAACCGGAATATCCGGTCGATGTAGTTGGTGTGGCGGTGCAGCGGCATGCCGAACGTGGCCACCAGCGGTTGGTACAGCAGGAAGCGCCAGGCGTGGGGTGCGAGGGTCCGCGGGGTCTGCCACGGGTGGGCGATGTTCAGCGGCGCGAAACCGGCGAACCGTTCCGGCTCGCGCAGCACCATGCGGAATCCGATGAATCCGCCCCAATCGTGCCCGACCAGCAGCGCCGTGCGGGGATCGTCGGGAAGCAGCGAATCCAGCAGGGCCAGCAGGTCGCTGGCGACGTCGTCCTTGGCCCAGCGATGCGGGGGTGGTCCGGACCAGCCGTATCCGGGCAGGTCCGGTGCGATGAGGCGCATCCCCTCGGGCGGATCGGCGAGCAGGTGGCGGTAGGCGTAGTGGTGCTGTGGCCAGCCGTGCAGCAGCAGGAACGGCCGGCCGTCGGCGGGGCCCGCCTCGGTCACGTGGAACCGCACGCCACGCGCGGTGACGTGACTGCGGCGCACCCCGGGTATGGACGGCGGTCCGGAGATCGAATCGGGCATGTCACGGATGCTATCTACTCCGGCCCTGGCGAGTCGCCTCCAGGCGATTTCCGTGTCAGCGCCGATAAATCCGGCGGCGGGCGGGACAATGGTTGCCGTCGCGGCGATGATTCTCGGGCACCGCGGAAGCAGGGAGGACGGGCGATGCCGAAGAAGTTCGAATCACCCCCGGGCTGGGCTCCGCCCGGCGCACAGTTCCAGAGCCGGCGCAGAACCGGTGGCAACCTGCTCGGCGTGCTGATCGGGCTCGTGCTCACCCCGGTCGGAATCGCCTTCGCGGCCAAGGGCGGCGCGGACATCCGCTACTGGGTGATCGTCGGCGCGGTGACCGATCGGTGGACCGCCGCCGGGGAGATCCTCGTCGGATCGGTGCTGCTTATGCTCGTGGCGGCGCTGGCCGCCTTCTCCCCGGTGGGGACCATGGTGGGAAGCCTCGTGTGGGGCATCTTCCCTGGGGTCCTGCACATTCTGTTCCCGGACGACACCTTCCGGCTGATCGGTGATCTGCCGTTCGTCAATTCCGTCTGGCAGGTGGCACTGCATTCGTGGGTTACCAACGGATTCGCGCTGATCTCCGGATTCATGCTGCTGGGAGCGGGATTCGCGGGCTTCGTCCGCCGCCGCTGACGGACCCTGAAATCGCCGCAACCCCGCGGCGGGCGCACACCCGGCCGGTTCGGACCGGGCATGCACCGATCGACGTGCCGCGAAAAGGTCTGCGCGGAACGCGATCGGCGCACGCCCGGGTCGGTCAGCCCTTGACGCAGAGCACCTGCCGCAGCGTCGCCACGACGTCGACCAGATCCTGCTGCGCGGCGATCACCTGATCGATGTCCTTGTAGGCCGAGGGGATCTCATCGAGCACCCCGGCGTCCTTGCGGGACTCCACCCCCTCGGTCTGCGCGACCAGGTCGGCCACCGTGAACTGCCGCTTGGCGGCATTGCGGCTCATCCGGCGACCCGCTCCGTGCGAGGCCGAGTTGAACGACAAGGGGTTTCCCTTACCGCGCACCACATACGAGCGGGTACCCATCGATCCCGGGATCAGCGCTAGATCGCCCCAGCCCGCCCGCACCGCGCCCTTACGGGTCACCAGCATCGGCACTCCGTCGATGGTCTCCTCCGCCACATAGTTGTGGTGGCAGGAGATCGGCTTGTCGAAATGCACCGGCAGCGTGGGGAATTCGTCGCGCACGGCCTGGCAGATCAGAGCGAGCATGACCGCGCGGTTTCGCGCGGCGTACTCCTGCGCCCAGGTCAGATCGCGACGGTAGGCATCCATTTCGGGTGTGCCCGACAGGAATACCGCCAGATCGCGATCGGGCAGCTGCTGGTTGTGCGGCAGTGCCCGGGCCACGCTCATGTGCCGCTCGGCGAGTTCCTTACCGATATTCCGGCTTCCGGAGTGCAAAAGGATCCATACCTGATGGGAGGTATCGATGCACAGCTCTCCGAAGTGGTTGCCGCCGCCGAGGCTACCCATCTGCTTGTGCGCCTTGGACTCGCGTGCCTGCACCGCGGGATCGAGGTCGGCGAAGGCGTCCCAGAACCGCTTCCAGCCCGCGCGCAGAGTAGTCCCGGCGCGGTGCTGGCCGAACGTCCGGGCCTCCAGCCGGGTGACGTCCACCGGATCGGAATGCGCCGCGAAGCCCATCGGAACCGCCGCCTCGATCCGCGAGCGCAGCGAACCGAGATCGTCGGGCAGATCCGAGGCCTTGAGCGAGGTCCGCACCGACTCCATGCCACAGCCGATATCCACCCCGACCGCGGCCGGTGCGACCGCATCTCGCATGGCGATGACCGACCCGACCGTGGCCCCCTTGCCGAGGTGCACATCGGGCATCACGCGGACGCCGTGTACCCATTCCAGCTGCGCGATGTTTCGCAGCTGCTGCAGCGCGGCCGGCTCGACCTCGTGCTCGTGGGCCCACATGAGCGTCTGCGCGCGGGTACCGCGCAGCTCGACGGGAAACATTCTTCTCACCTCTCGTGTACTGGATTGCCAGTTCACGGTAGGGGGCCGGAGGTGGGAATCGCATCCCAATTAATCCGGGCGATCTCGCGCCGGCGCGATGATGTCAGCCTGCGGGCTCGTATACCGAGATGTGCCAGGCGGATTCGCCCGGAAGCTGAACTGTCGCGCGGCGCTCGTGTGGTCCGCGGACGGGGTCACCCACTTGGAATCCCTTGGTGCGCAGGTCGTTCAGCGTCGCATCGAGGTCGTCGACCTTGACCGCCAGGAACGGGCTCGACTCGTCGCGATCGGTCCCGGCGAGCATGATGCGGACCCCGCCCGAGTCGAATTGGGCAAAGCGGTCGCCGTCGACGACGGTGGGAGCGCCGATCAGCGCGGTGAGCAGTTCGACTGCGGCGGTCAGGTTTTCGGCCGGATACGCCGGGCTGATTCGCTGTACTGTCATTTCGGCTCCAACGCCTTGCGCAGTGCCGCGAACGCCGCGGCATTGGCCCGCCGGGCATCCGGCAGGAAGTCGGACATGGTCAGGAATCCGTGGAACATCCCATCGTACCGATGTATTTCGGCCTTGACACCGGCCGCGGTCAGCGCGCGCCCGTACGCCTCGCCCTCGTCACGCAGCGGATCGTATTCGCCGGTCACGATGTAGGCGGGAGGCAGGCCGGTGAGATCCGCGTGGGCCGGGGCCGCGTGCGGATCGGCGGGGTCCGCGTCGCCCAGGTACTGCTCCCAGTACCAGCGCAGATGATCGTCGGTGACGAAGTAGCCCTGCGCGTTCTCGCGGTACGAGTCGCTGGATCGGGTGGGATCGAGGAACGGATACAGCAGCAGCTGCAGCGCCAGTGCGGGTCCGTTGTGGTCCCGGTTCAGCAGCGCGCACACCGTGGCCAGGTTGCCGCCCGCGCTGTCCCCGGCCACCGCCAGCCGGGCCGGATCGCCGCCGAATTCGGAGGCGTGGGCGGCGATCCAGGTCAGCACGGCATACGCATCGTGCGCGGCCGCCGGGAAACGATGCTCGGGGGCGCGGCGATAATCCACCGAAACAACCAGGGCCCCTGTGGCATTGGCCATCTCCCGGCAGAACTGATCGTGGCTGTCCAGGTTGCAGATCACGAATCCGCCTCCGTGACAGAACATCACGACCGGAAGCGGCCCCGCGGCATAGAGCGGTGTGTATATGCGGACCGGAATACCGGCAGCGTGATCCGGCCCCGGAACCACTCGATTCTCCACGGCGGCAACGGGTATCGGCTCGATCGGTGCCGGGGGACGGGCCGCGAGCAGGCGGCGCGCCTCGGCGGCGTCGAGTACCTTCGTGCCCAGGGCCGGGAACGCGGCCGAGGCCGCGTCCACTACCGCCCGGGTATGCGGTGTCATCGACATCGGCGCGCCCCTATGCCCCGAGGTCGGGCACGATGAACTTCCCGGCCGCCAGACCGCCGTCGATCGCCACCTCCGCGCCGGAGATGTACGCCGAGGCATCCGAGGCCAGGAACGCCACCAGCTCGGCGACCTCCACGGGCAGACCGGTGCGCTGCAGTGGCAGCGTCGGGAAGCTGCCCGGCCCGGTCGTCAGCGTCGGGACCATCGGGGTCGCGATCGGCCCCGGATGCACCGAGTTGACGCGAATGCCCTGCGGCCCCAGCTCGAGCGCCGCGGTCTTGGTCAGGCCGCGCAGGCCCCACTTGGACGCGCCGTAGGCGCTGTGGCGCAGCAGTCCCTCGAGGCCCGCCTGCGAGGAGATGTTGACGATCGAGCCGCCCCCGGCCTGCACCATGGGCTCGACCACGGCCCGGATGCCGCGGAACGCGCCGACGAGGTTCACCCGCAGAATCCGGTCGAACTCGTCGGGCTCGGTGTCCACCAGCGGCTTCGCGGTGTAGATGGCCGCGTTGTTCACCAGCACGTCCAGCTTGCCGAATTCGGCGACCGCCACCGCGATCGCGGCGTTCCAGTCGTTGTCGTCGGTGATGTCGTGCCGCACGAAACGTGCCGCGTCGCCGAGGGATTCGGCCAGCGCCTTGCCTTCGGTCTCCAGCACGTCGCTGATCACGACCTTGGCGCCGCGGGAAACGAACAGCTCTGCCTCGGCGGCGCCCTGGCCGCGGGCGGCGCCGGTGATGAGGGCGACTTTGCCCGCGAGATCAACCATGATGGGCTCCTTGACGATTCGGGCGGGCTACTTGTTGCGGAAGTGCGGGATGACCTTCTCGCCCCAGTGCCGGATGGTCTCCAGGCACGCCTCCTGCGGCACGGTGCCCATCTGGATCAGGCACAGGATCTCGTCGGCGCCCGCCTCCTGCAGCCGCTCCACGTAGGCGATGGCGTCCTCGGGGCTGCCGTAGGCGTGCTCGGCGTTGAAGACCGACGTCGAACCGGTCTTCACCGGGATCTTCGCCTCGTGCAGGTAGGCCACGTGCTCGTCGGCGGCCTCGCGGATGCGGGCGACCTCGTCCACGGTCGGGTCGACGGCCTCGTCGGGGACGGGCCCGGCGCCGTAGTAGTGCTTGATCGACTGGGCGAAGAAGCGCTGACCGCGCGCGCCGATCTGCTGGGCCTTCTCCCGGTCGTCCAGCACGATGGTCGGGCACAGCGCCGCGAAGTGGTCGTTGGTCACGGTCGAGACGAACCGCTCGCCGGTGCGGGCGGCGATCGCCTCGTCATAGGTGCGGCGCAGCTCGGCGATCTCCTCGGCGCCCGCGAAACCCAGTACCAGCGCGCCGATTCCGTAGTCGGCGGCGAGCTTGAGGGTATCCTTCTTGGTGCACGCCATGAACAGCGGGGGATGCGGGCGCTGCACGGGACGCGGCAGCAGCGAATGCGGGTCGATGTCCAAAAGCTCACCGTGGTACTCGAATTCGCCCTCCGGATCCTGCCAGGCCTGGCCGATCATCCGCAGCGACTCCTCGACCTCCTGGTAGGTGCGGTCGGGATCCACACCGCACATGGAGGTTTCGACGGGCGTCGCGCCGCGGCCGGCGCCGAGGTTCAAACGGCCGTTCGAGAGCACGTCCAGCATGGCGGCGCGTTCGGCCGCGCGCACCGGGTGGTTGAAGTTGAACGGCATGCACACCACGCCGTGGCCGATGCGGATGCGCTCGGTCTTGGCGGCGACCCAGGTCAGGAAGATCTCCGGGGCGCTCATGTGCGCATACCACTTCAGGCCGTGGTGTTCCACGGCCCAGACCGTGTCGAAGCCCATCTCGTCGGCCAGCACCGCCTGCTCGACGCAGTCGCGCAGCACCTGGGCCTCGTGTTCGGCGGTCGGGTTGGTCATCTGGGCCTCGAAGATCATCGAGAACTTCATCCGGGTCTCCTGGGTTGTTTCGTATCGTCGGTGCGAGTCGGTCGGCGGTGCCTAGGGGCAGCGAGTGCCGGCGGCGTTATGCCTAATCGAAATACTCCTAGCCGAATTGCAGGAGGTCAGTCACAAGTCCCGGTGGCCGGGACCGCTCGATGTCCCAGGTGTGTGGTCGGTCATAGCGTCGAGCCCAGGAGGATGGATGACACAGGAATTCGAGTTCGACGTGGTGGTGGTGGGCTCCGGCGCCGCCGGTATGACGGCGGCGCTGATCGCCGCCTATCGCGGGCTGTCGGTCACGCTCATCGAGAAGAGCCGCAGTTTCGGCGGGTCCACCGCGCGCTCGGGCGGCGCACTGTGGATTCCGAACAACCCGGTGCTGCAGCGCGCCGGCGTGCCCGACAGTCCGGAGCTGGCGCGCACGTATCTGAAAGCGGTTGTGGGCGACCGAGTTCCGGAGGTCAAGCAGCGCGCCTTCCTCGACAACGGCCCCGAGATGATGCGCTATATCGGTGCGCGCAGCAAGTACTGGGAGTTCTTCTACGACCGCGGGTATTCCGACTATCACCCGGAATTTCCCGGCGGCCTGGCGCAGGGCCGCAGCATCGAGCCGGTCGTTCTCGACGGCCGGTTGCTCGGCGGTGATCTGCACAAGATCAACCAGCCGACCATGTCGGGCCCGAAGGGAATTGCCTTCACGGCCAAGGATTTCCACGATCTGAACATGATCGCCCGCACGTGGACCGGTAAGCGGACCGCGATGCGGGTGGGCGCCCAGGCGGTGGCCAACAAGCTGCGCGGCGGCCTGCCGCTGTCGCTGGGCAAGGCCCTGGCCGCTCGGCTGTGGCTCTCGTTGCGAGACGCGGCGGTCCCGGTCTGGCTCGAGACCCCGCTGCTCGAGCTGCTCACCGAGGGTGACGCCGTGACCGGCGTGCGCGCGGAGCATCAGGGCGCGCCGGTGGTCATCAAGGCCCGGCGCGGGGTGATCCTGGCCGCCGGCGGCTTCGAGCACAACCTGGAGATGCGCAAGCAGTACATGTCCGGGCCGCAGTCCACCGACTGGACCGTGGGCGCCACCGAGAACCTCGGCGAGGGCATCGTCGCGGGCCAGAAGGCGGGCGCCGCAGTGGATCTCATGGACGATGCGTGGTGGGGCCCGTCGGTCCGCAATCCCGAGGGGCCGCCGTTCTTCTGCCTGGCCGAGCGCGCCCAGCCCGGCGGGCTCATGGTCAATCAGGCCGGCGAGCGGTTCGTGAACGAATCCGCGCCGTATGTGAATGTGGTGCACCGGATGTACGAGCAGCACAGCTCCGGAGCGGGCCACATCCCGGTGTACTTCATCATGGATCAGCAGTTCCGCGACCGGTACCTGTTCCTGGGAACCTTTCCCCGGCAGGGGATCCCGCAGAAGTATCTGGATGCGGGCATCATCAAGCGCGCCGAGACGCTCGCCGGGCTGGCAGATCAGATCGGCGTCCCGGCCGCGACGCTCGCGGCGACGGTGGAGCGGTTCAACGGATTCGCCCGCAAGGGGCGCGACGAGGACTTCGGGCGCGGCGACTCGTCCTACGACCGCTACTACGGCGACCCGACGGTACAGCCCAATCCCTGCCTGGCCCCGCTCGAACACGGCCCGTTCTACGCGGTCGAGATGGTGCCCGGGGATCTGGGCACCAAGGGCGGCCTGGTCACCGACGAGCAGGCCCGGGTGCTCGACGACGGTGGCCGCCCGATCGCGGGACTCTATGCGGCGGGCAACAATTCGGCCTCGGTAATGGGCAACGAATACGCCGGCGCCGGCGCCACGATCGGCCCCGCCATGGTCTTCGGCTACATCGCCGCCACCCATATCGCCGCGAACGCGGAATCGACCACAACCGTGGGAAGTGAGGAATGACGATGGGCAGGGTTCAGGGCAGAACGGTCATCGTGACCGGTGGTGCGCGCGGCATGGGTGCGGCCTTCGCTCGCCGTCTGGTCGCCGAGGGCGCCTCGGTGCTGATCACCGACGTGCTCGCCGACGAGGGCAAAGCGGTTGCGGCGGAACTGGGTTCGGCCGCGGAGTTCATGGCGCACGATGTCACCGACGAGGCCGCCTGGCAGGCGGTGGTGGCGTGCGCCGAGGAGGCGTTCGGACCGGTGTCGGGCCTGGTGAACAACGCGGGGATCGTGCACGTGGACCCGATCGAGAACCTGGCCGAGGCCGACTACCGCAGGGTGATCGACGTCAATCAGGTTGGGGTATTCCTCGGCATGAAATCGGTTGTGCCCTCGATGCGCCGCGCCGGTAGCGGCTCGATCGTGAACATCTCCTCGATCGGCGGCATCATCTCGTTCTCGAATATCCTGGGCTACGTGGCCTCGAAGTGGGCCGTGCGCGGCATGACCAAGGCCGCCGCACAGGAGTTCGGCCCCTTGGGAATTCGGGTCAACTCGGTGCACCCGGGCGTCGTGATCACCGAGATGACCGCGGATTCACAGCGCTCGAATTCGATGTTCCAGGATCAGCCGATCTCGCGCGCGGGCACGCCCGAGGAGCTGGCGAATCTGGTGCTGTTCCTGATTTCCGACGAGTCCGGCTACAGCACCGGCTCCGAATTCGTCGCCGACGGCGGCTACACCACCCAATAAGTTAGACAAGGACATTCGCGGTGAAGAATTTTACTGGCAAGACCGCCGTGATCACCGGCGCCGGGGCCGGAATCGGCCGGGCGCTGGCGCTGGAGCTGGCGCGGCAGGGTGCGCGGCTGGCGCTGTCCGGGCACAATCTGGACAACGTGGCCGAGACCGCCGCGCTGTGCGAGAAGGAGGGCGCCACCGCGCGTGCCTATCGGCTCGACGTGACCGACCGCGACGCCGTCTACGCCCATGCCGAGGAGGTACTCGAGGATTTCGGCACGATCAACATCGTGGTGAACAACGCGGGTGTCTCGCTGATCGCCAGCGTGGAGGAGGTCAGCTGGGAGGACTTCGAGTGGATCGTGAACATCAACTTCTGGGGCGTGGCCTACGGCACGAAAGCCTTTCTGCCGCATGTGATCGCCTCGGGTGACGGCGCGATCGTCAATGTCTCGAGCATGTTCGGCCTGGCCGCCTGCCCCACCCAGGGCTCGTACAACGCGACGAAGTTCGCCGTGCGCGGATTCACCGACGCGCTGCGCCAGGAGATGAAGATCGCCGGGCACAATGTGGTCGTCAACTGCGTGCACCCCGGCATGATCAAGACCGGGATCGCGTGGAAGGCGCACGTCGGTGGCAACCACAGCCGCGACGCCCTGGCCGCGAACTTCGACAAGCTGGCCAAGACGAGTCCCGAGAAGGCGGCGCACGCCATCCTCGACGGCATCCGCAAGGATAAGGCGAAGGTCCTGATCGGCAACGACGCGCGGATGATCGACTGGCTGCCGCGCCTGTTCGGGTCCGGCTATCAGAAGATCATCACCGCGCAGATGAAGAACGAGGTCAACAAGTAGGGGAGTAGTTCCCGGCGTGCCTGTGGATGATGCGTGCGGCCGATCGGTCGCACGCACCATCGGTATCTGCGGGAAACCTGGTGGTGTTCAGCCGGATTGATCCGGCGCCGGATATTCCGCCCGCAGGTCGGTCTTGCGCACCTTGCCCGCGACATTGCGCGGAAGGGAATCGACGAAGTAGATGTGACGAGGGATCTTGTAGCCCGCCATACGGTTTCGCGCCCAGGCGAGAATCGCCTCGGCGTCCGCGCCGGGCCCGGCCGGGACGATGAACGCCGCGCCCGCCTCGCCGAGCCGGGCATCGGGTACGCCGATCACCGCCACATCTTCGATTCCGGGATGCTCCAGGAGAATTCGCTCGATCTCGGCCGGATAGGCGTTGAAGCCGCCGACGATGAACATGTCCTTGAGCCGGTCTGTGACGTGCAGGTAGCCGCATTCGTCCAGGTAGCCCACGTCGCCGGTGTGCAGCAGGCCCTCGGGATCGATGGCTGCGGCGGTGGCGGCCGGATCGTCCAGATAGCCGTGCATGACATTCGGTCCCCGGACGGCGATCTCGCCGTTCTCTCCGATGGGCACGGGATTACCGGCCGAATCCAGGATGCGAATCTCGCTGCCGGGCAGGGTTTGCCCGACGGTGGTGGCGATCAGCTCGGCGGGCGCATCAGGCGGGCAGATCGACACCACGCCGATCGACTCCGTGAGCCCGTAGGCGGTGAACACGTGCGCGATGCCCAGCCGGTCGCGGATCCGCTCGACGAGCGTGACCGGGATCCTCGCGCCGCCGGTCCCGGCGAGGCGCACCGTCGGCAGCGCCCGATCGGCCCGGATGAGGTCGCCGAAAAGTGTGGGGGGACCGGTCAGCACGGTGATTCGATGCCGCTCGATCTGCTCGGCGACCAGGCGGGCGTCGAATCGCTCGACCGGCACCATGCACGCTGCCCGCAGCAGGCAGGCGATGATCCCCGCCTTGTAGCCGAACGTGTGCGAGAACGGATTCACCAGCAGGTACCGGTCGGCGTGCCGCAGCGTGACCGCGGTGGTCCAGTGTTCGAACACCGCGAGGGTCTGCCCCTGGGTGGCCGGGACCCCCTTGGGGGCGCCGGTCGTTCCGGAGGTGAACAGGATGTCACCGATATCGTCGGGTGTGACGGCGGCGCAGCGGAGTTCGGCCTCGGCCTCGGTGATCCGGTGGCCGGATTCGAGGAAGCCCGGCCAGGAGGCGATCGGCACGACGGTCTCGTCCTGATGCGTCGCGCCGGTGTCGGCCAGCAGCACGATCGTCTCGAGATCCGGTAGGGCGCTGCCGGATTCGGCGAGCAGGCGCGGATAGTCCGTGTCCAGGAAGCCGCGCACGGTGAAAAGCACGCGAGATCGGCTGCGCGCCAGGATGTCCGCGGCCTCCGGACCGCGCAGGCGGGTACCGACCGGCACCAGTGTGGCCCCGGCACCCAGTAGTCCGAGCGCGGTGACGATCCAGCGCGTGCTGTTCGGCGCCCAGATCGCGGCCCGATCGCCGGCGCGCAACCCGGCCGCCATCGCGGCTCGGGTCACCGCGCGCGCCGCGGCGTGGAGTTCGGCGTACGTCAGCGTGCCGTCGGGCCCGGCGATGGCCGCCGACGTCCCGTGCTCGCGGGCCCGCCGCGCCAGCACGGCCGGTATCGTCCCGTGCCCGTCGCCAACGCTCGATGCTGGTTCGGGCCGATTCATGCCCGCCATCGTGCCCCATGGAACCCGCATTTTCGGCCGAACGACGCGGTGAGTCCCGGTCACCGGGCGGATCCGGCCCCTGCCGGAGACATCCTGCTCAGCGGGATCATGGCTACTGGCTACGGGCCGCCGCGCGGCACGCTCGTGAGAGGACCCGTCCGTGCCCGAGGCCGGGAAACCGCCCACCGGTGCGGACAACGGTGGTCCCGAGATGAATTCACGACCTACGAGGAGTGCTATGACCGCGGGTGCGGAGCTGGATCGACGACCCGACGTCTCGGCGGAGGCCACCGTCGTCGGACTCGACGGCGGCTGCACCCTGTCGCGGGAGCGGATCGGTGGCAAGGCCTGGAGCGTCAACCACATGCGGTCGCTGGGACTGCCGGTGCCGCCCGCGTTCGTGCTGACCACCGAGGCGTGGGCGGAGTTCACCGCGCGCGGCGACATCGCGGACGAAATCTGGCGCGCGGTTCGCGACGGCATTGCCGCCCTCGAGCGCGGCACCGGGCGCGGGTTCGGTTCCGGCCACCGGCCGCTGCTGGTGTCGGTGCGTTCGGGCGCCGCGGTGAGCATGCCCGGGATGATGGACACCGTGCTGAATCTGGGCATCAATCCCGAGGTCGAGCAGGCGCTGGCCGCGGAGACCCGAAATCCGGTGTATGCCAGGGACACTCATGACCGGTTCGTGGCGCAGTACCGCGAGACCGTGCTCGGCGATGCGGCCGGTGAGGTGCCACGGGATCCGTGGCAGCAACTGCGTGGGGCGATCACCGCGGTGTTCCGGTCGTGGGATTCCGCGCGGGCCAAGACCTATCGGCGCGCGCGCGGTGTGCCCGACACGCTCGGCACGGCGGTGACCGTGCAGGCCATGGTGTTCGGCAATCTGGACGACGATTCGGGCACCGGGGTGCTGTTCAGCCGCAACCCGAATACCGGTGACGGCCCGGCCTTCGGCGAATGGCTCGTCGGCGGGCAGGGCGAGGATGTCGTCTCGGGCCGTACCACGCCGCGGCCGCTGGACGAGCTGGCCGCCGCCCAACCGGCGGTGCACCGGCAGCTGATTGCCGCGGCCGAACTCCTCGAACGCGACGGCCGCGATATCCAGGACATCGAATTCACCGTGGAATCCGGCGCGCTCTGGCTGCTGCAGTCGCGCGTGGCGAAGCGTTCGGCGCGCGCGGCCGTCCGTGCCGCGGTGGCCATGGTGCAGGAGAGACTGATCGATACGGCGACGGGCCTGGGCCGTGTGACCGCCGATCAGGTGCGGGCGGTGCTGCTCCCGACCTCGGGAGACGACACTGGGCACGAGGCCCTGGCCCACGGCGAATCGGCCTGTCCGGGACTGGTTTCGGGCATTGTGGTCACCGATCCGGCCGAGGCCGAGCGGTGTGCCGAGGCGGGCGCCGACGTGATTCTGGTGCGCCGCACCACCAGTCCCGACGATCTCCACGGCATGATCGCCGCGCGGGCCGTGGTCACCGAACTGGGCGGCGCGACATCGCATGCGGCGCTGGTGAGCCGCGAGCTCGGGCGGCCGTGCGTGGTCGGGTGCGGCGACGGCGTCGTCGCGGCGCTGGCCGGGCGGACGGTGACGGTCGACGGCGGAGCCGGGGTGGTGTGGGACGGCGAGGTGGTCGGCACCGCCGTCGACGCGGGGACCGTCGAGGATATCGGCACGCTGGCCGGGTGGGCCGGTGTCGCGCCGGACCTGTTGGCCGACCGGCTCGCCGACACGGAAACGAAAGCCGCTGCGGCGGAGCCGAAGACGGAGCAGATCTCCGAGCTGGCGCTGCTACGCCTGATCGGGGTGAAGGGGCGCGTGCGCGCCGAGGCGGCCGCGGCCAGCCTGGGCGGCGCCCAGGACGAGCTGACCGCTCGCCTCGAGGATCTTGCCGGTCGCGCGCTCTGCGTCGCGACTCCCGCCGGAGTCCGGCTCACCCCCGAGGGTCGTACCGAGCTGGAAATTCAGCTGGCGCAGGAACGTTCGGCCCTGGACCCGGTCGCGCTCGAGGCGGCGTACGACGACTTCTGTGCATTCAACGCGGAGCTGAAGACGATCGTGACGCAATGGCAGATGCGGGACCCGGCCACGGTGAACGATCACAGTGACGCCGAATACGATGCGGGCGTGCTGCTTCGGCTCACCGACCTGCACGAGCGGGTGCGCCCGCTGGGGTCGTGGCTGGGTGCGATCACGCCCCGACTGGCGCGATACCTGACCCGGCTGGATCTGGCCGTACAGCGCATCGGCGAGGGCGACCACGCCTGGGTGGCGCGCCCGATCATGGACAGCTATCACACGGTGTGGTTCGAACTACACGAGGATCTGATCGGACTGTGCGGGCTGACCCGGTCCGAGGAGGCGGAGGCCGGGCGTGCCCAGTAAAGCCACGAGGTGGGTCGATTTCGCCGAGATCGACAACGTGCGGGACCTGGGCGGACTGCCCGTAACCGGCGGCGGCAGTACGCGTTTCGGTGTCGCCTATCGATCCAGCACCCTGCAGCATGCCACCGAATCCGATCGCCGGCTGCTGCTGGGGCAGGTGGGCGTGCAGACGGTGATCGATCTGCGGCTGCCCGACGAGGTCGAGCGTGAGGGCTACGGGTCGATGACCGGCGCTCCGGTGCAGGTGGTGAATCTGCCGATCCGCAAGTCCGCCCAATCATCCTTGGCTGCAAGGGATCTAGTTCCGGACAAATCCCGGGTGGATCTCGTGCAGCTGTACGGTCAGCTGCTGGCCGGTAGTCCCGCCGAAATCCTCGCCGCGGTGCGCGTGATCGCCGATCCTGGTCGGCGCGCGGTCGTATTCCATTGCGCCGCGGGCAAGGATCGCACGGGTGTGCTCGCGGCGGTTCTGCTCGACGCGGTCGGCGTGCCGGCCGAGGCCATTGCCGCGGACTATGCGCTGACCAACGAGCGAATCCAGCGGGTGCGCGACCGGCTGGACGCGCTGCCCTCGTATCAGGGCCTGCCCGCGGCGAATACGGGAATCCTCGCCGTCGAGGACAAGGTGATGCTGCGCTTCCTGGAGAACCTGCACGCCGATCACGGCGGGGCCGCGGCGTGGCTACTGGCGCAGGGACTCTCCGAGAGCGAGCTCGATGCGCTGCGGGAGGCGCTGATCGTCGCGTAACGCGGCGAATGTCCACGGGCTCAGCGTGTCGGGGTGTGCGCGAGGGCCCGAGACGGCACCGTAGGCGGTATGCAGGTCACAGCGGGCTCCTTCCGGCTCCTCTACGATCCGAGCGAGGGCCGCGAACAGCGCTGGTACATCAACGATCACACCCTGATACGCGACGAGTCCGGGCGCTGGCATCTGTTCGGGATCACCCATCCCGAGCCCGCGGACCCCTGGGACGAGACCGAATTCGCGCACGCCGGCGCCGATACGCTGCTCGGGCCGTGGACCGGGCGGCCGCCCGCGTTGCGGGTGGATCGCGACTACGGGGAGACCCACCTGTGGGCGCCGTACGTAATCTACGACGGCGCACGGTATTTCATGTACTACGACGGCGGCGGCGAGGATCGCACGGGGACCGCGATGAACCTGGCGATCTCCACCGATCTGCGGACCTGGACCAGGCATCCGGAGGGTCCACAGTTCCGCGACGGTTACGACGCCCGCGATCCGATGGTGCTGCGCATCGGGGACCGCTGGGTCATGTACTACTGCGCCACCAGCGACCCCGCCGGCGGCAACCATGTGGTCGCCTACCGGACCAGCATCGACCTCGTGCACTGGAGTGAGCGTGCGATCGCGTACACCGATCCCGCGACCGGCACCGGCGCCGGTCCGACGGAATCGCCGTTCGTGGTGCGCCACAACGATTCCTGGTATCTGTTCATCGGTCCGCGCCCGGACTATGTCGGCACCGATGTCTTCCGCAGCGATGATCCGCTGCACTTCCGGCCCGAGGATCGCGTGGGCCACATCCACGCGCACGCCGCGGAGATCCTGCAGGACGATGGCACGTGGTGGATCACCAGTGCGGGCTGGGGACAGGGCGGGGTCCACATCGCGCCGTTGCACTTTCCGGACCGCGCCTGATCGACCGGTTCCAGCGAACGATGTGCCGGAATGCCGCGTGCCGATTGCACAGGAATTCACTCGCAGGCGAGCGCCGCTGTGTCCGCAATCCGATACGGCCGCCGGTCGGCACGACCGGAGTTGGCTATAGTCGAGACGTATTGATGCTGGTGAGCGATATCGGATAGGTGTTCGAATTGGTCAGCAGCCACCCGCGACGATGACGCGGCCCGGAATTCGTGGAAGAATCCGGCTGTACGGGCGAGTTCGATTTCGAGAGCCGGGAGGGCCGCATGCCGACACAACCGCTGACGCAGCAGACCTTTCAGCCCACCATTGCCAAGGGTGGCATCGTGCTCGTCGATTTCTGGGCGACCTGGTGCGGCTGGTGCACCAAATTCGCGCCGGTGTACGAGGAGTCCTCGCGGATGCATCCGGACATCCTGCACGCCACCGTCGACGCCGATGCCGAACAGCAGCTGTCGGCCACCGCGCAGATCCAGAGCCTGCCCACGCTCCTGGCCTTCCGGGAGGGTCTGCCGGTCTACTCCTCGCCCGGCTTCAAGAACGCCGGGCAGCTCGAGGAGATCGTCCAGGAAATCATGTGGCTGAACATGGACGATGTCCGGCGCGAGCTGACCGCCATGCACCCCGAGCTCGCACAGGTCACCAATGCTCCGAAGCAGCAGGCCGCGGTTGTCGTGCGCGGCGCGGGGATTGCGGCCGGGCCCCTGCGCTACGGCTGGCCCGGGCTCGTCGCCCGCTGAGTTTCACACACAACTGTGGCGCATCCGAGGATTTACGGATGCGCCACAGTCGAATTCGGTTCAGGCGGTACGCGCCTCGGGCCGGTACGCCAGCCCGGCGCCCGCCGCGAGCAGCCCGACGACCATCATGAACGCCCAGCCTGTGCGGTAGTCGTTCAGCCCGGGCACCGCGGTGCGGGCCAGGATGGCGGTCAGAATCGCCACGCCCAGTGCGGAACTGGTCTGCCGCGCCATCATCAGCGTGCCCGAGCCCAGCGATAGCTGGTCCGCGGGCAGCAGCGCCGAGGCGCCGAAGAGCGGCGGCTGCAGCAGGGCGGTGCTCGCCCCGGCCAGGATCGCGCCGGGCAGGAACTCCACCGGGTACGAGGTGGAGAATCCGGAGGTTGCGATCCACCAGGCCACGCCCGCGGCAATGGTCGCGCCGCCCAGGGCGGCCGAGGCGCGGGCGCCGATGCGGGCCACGATGCGCCCCGACAGCGGCGACAGCAGCAGGCAGGCGATCGGGATGGGCGCGATGCCCAGGCTGGCGTTCAGCTGCGAATAGTGCCACCGCTCGCTCAGGAACAGCGTCCCCGACAGGATCAGCGCCGCGAAACCCAGGTAGTAGCTGAACACTCCGGCGGTGGCGATGCGGAACGGCTTGTGCCGCAGGATGACCGGGCTCACCACCGGATCCGGGTGCCGCCGCACGTGCCAGGCGAACACGGCGCCGAGGGCCACCGCCGCGACCAGCATGCCCGCCGTGGCGGGGGAGGTGTACCCCCAGGTGGCGGCCTGCACGAAGACGGTGGTCAGTGCCGCGGTCGCGCCCAGGATCAGCGCGGCTCCGAGCAGATCCAGGCGCCGCTTGGCCTGCTGGCGGATATCGGGCAGCACTCGCAGCCCGAATGCGAAGGCCGCCACCGTGAACGGGACGTTCAGCAGGAAGATCCAGCGCCACCCGGCCTGCAGCAGCAGCCCGCCGATGACCGGTCCGCTGCCCGCTCCGGCGGCGGCGATCGCGGTCCAGATTCCCATCACCGTCGCGTGTTCGCGACTGTCGAACACGGGCAGCACCAGTCCCAGTCCGGTCGGCACCAGCAGTGCCGCGGCCACCGCCTGCGCGATGCGGGCCGCGATCAGCAGGCCCAGGCTCGGTGCGGCGGCGCACGCGATCGACGCCAGCCCGAAAAGCGCTATGCCGATGAGGAATCCGCGCTTGCGGCCGGTGTCGTCGGCGAGGCGGCCCGCGGGGACCAGCAGCGCGGCCATCACGATCGTGTAGGCATTGAGCACCCAGGAGACCGTGCCGGCTCCGGCATGGCCGAACGAGGCCTGCAGTGTCGGGAAGGCCACCGTGACCGCGAACAGATCCAGGATGGCCAGGTACTGGGCGACGGCGGCCACGGCCAGGACCCGCCATCGCCGCGGCGACCCGGTGACCGGTGGGGACTGTGGCGTCTTGACGCTGGCGGTAACTGTCATGGGTGCAACTATTCCGCCATAGAATCTCGGCGAGAAGTGTCAGAAACGACAACATACGCTAGATTACTGACATGACCGAGAATCGCGCCGGAACCATTGCGATCGCCGTCGCCCCCGGGCAGCCCATCTTCGAGGTGGCCATTCCGTATCAGGTGTTCTTCGAGCCGCCCCCGGGCGTGGACGCCGCGGGCTGGTACGACCTGCGACTGTGTGGGCCGCGCGGCACACGCCATGCGACACTGCGGGATCCGTTCGTGACGCTCACCGATTACGACTACGACGATCTGATCGCCGCCGAGACCGTCATCGTGCCGGCCACTCCCGATGTGCGGCAGGACCCTCCGGCGGATCTGGTGGAGGCCGTGCGCGCGGCGTACGAGGCGGGGGCGCGGGTGGTGGCGCTGTGCTCGGGCGCGTTCGTGCTCGCCGCGGCCGGGCTGCTGGAGGGGCACCGCATGACCACGCACTGGAAACACGTTGCCGCGCTGCTGGATCGGTTTCCCCGGCTGGACGTCGACTCGTCGGTGCTCTACATCGACGACGGCCGGATCCTGACCAGCGCGGGCACGATGGCCGGCATGGATCTGTGTATCCACCTGATCCGCAAGGATCTCGGCGCCCAGGTCGCCAACGCCGTGGCCCGCAGCATGGTGGTGCCGCCCCACCGCGCGGGCGGGCAGGCACAGTATGTGCCCTCGCCGGTGCCGCTCGCCGCCGCGGCCGATTCCGGGCTCACCGCCACCCTGCAATGGGCGCTGGAGCGCCTCGAAAGTCCGCTGACCGTAGGCGATCTCGCCAAGCGGGCCGGGCTCGGCGAGCGGACGCTGGCGCGGCGCTTCCACGCCGAACTCGGCGCCACCCCGCTGCAGTGGCTGCTCACTCAGCGCCTCATTCGCGCCCGGGAACTGCTGGAGGCCACCGATCTCGGGGTCGACATCGTCGCCGAGCGCTGCGGCCTGGGCAGCGCCGCCAATCTACGCGCCCATTTCGGCCGCGAGGTCGGCGTCTCACCGAGCGAGTATCGCCGCTCGTATCGGTCCGGCAGGCACGAGGTCGTCACGACCTGAATTGTCGCTACGACCTGAATTGCGGTGTGGCGCAAGCACACCGGTCAGAACGCGGTCCGCTCGAGCCAGGTGGTGAGGACCTTCGGATCGCCGGACACCGTCAGTGCCGGGTGGTCGGCCGGGATGCGGCGCAACAGCAACAGGTACAGATCGGTGGCCGTACCCGCGACGGTGACCGAGGCCGCGTGCTGTTCGGTGGTCCACGCGATCCCGTCCCCCGCACGGTGGACGAACCATCCGCCGTGGCCGTCGGTGGAGTGCAGCGCGAGCGTTCCCTCGTCCAGCGGGTGGGTGAACCGCGCGATGTCCGGCTGTGCCGAGGCGCCCTCGATGATGCTCAGCAGTTCGGAGAGGCCGTCGGCGCCCAGCGCGCCCTCGAGGTCCACCGTGCGGTCCAGGGCCAGCAGTGCGTCCGCGCGATGCCCGGTCACCTCGTGCAACCGCCGGCGCACCCACCACTCGGCCGGGCGCGGGCCCCCGAACGGCGTCCACACCGGCGCGTCGGGGCCGGTGGCGTCGACCGCCTCGATGACCGCCCGCGCGCCCTCACGCAGCCACCGGGCGGCCTCCTGGACCTCGTGTGGGCGGCGGATACCGGGCACCTCGGCGAAGTCCAGGCGCTCGGTGGCGCGATCGGTCACCATCGCGGCGGCCCACCGGTGCCCGCCCCCGACGTGGGCCACCAGATTGGCCAGCGACCAGCCCGGGCACGCCGGAATCGGGGTGGCCGGGTCGGTCGACAGGTAGAGCTCGGCGAGCCGGTCGTTCTCGGCCAGCAGCGCGCCGCGCACCGCGGACGTGTCGAGTGTGGTCACGAATTCGACCGTACTGGACCGGAATCCGGATGACTACGGCCGAGCTGCACCGCAGGGCGCGACGATCAGGGCCGCTGCCTGCGTCCGGTGACCGAGCGATGCTGATACCACCAGGCGGTAGTGGCGATATCGGCGTCCTCGAGTGGGAGATACTTGCCGTCATTGCCCCAGCCCAGGGCCTGCAGGGTGACCCGCAGGCCGCGGTCGAAGCAGATGGGATCCTGCACGTGCCAGCGGTACATGCCGAATCGCTGCTGCGGCTGATAGATCTGGTCCGGCGGTAGCACCTGCACCAATCCCAGATACGGCGTCGAGTATGTGCGATAGGCGTTGTCGAGATCGAAATTCCATGCCCCGCCGAAATAGTCCTCGGTGCCGGTGCCGCAGATCGTGGGGAATTCGGTGTCGCCGTCGAGGTAGAACTTCATCTCGCCCTCGCCCCACCAGCCCGGGGCGTTGGGCGAGATCGCCAGGTACGTCCCGACATACCGGCCCGGGCCGGGAATGTCGTCCAGGACGGTGTGCACGGCCGGATGCCCCAGCGGATTACTGCGCTGCCACCGTGCGTGCAGATAGCCGGCCGCGCGCGGCACATCCTGTTCCAGATAGGTCACCTGGTAGTAGACCGGAACCGCGTGATCGCCGCCGTTGGTCAGCGTGATGCGGGCGTGTGCGCGAAAGGGCATGGGCCAGTAGCTGTTCAGGCCGCCCGCCGGGGCGACCACCATCATCTCCGAATCAACCAGTGCCAGTTGGTCCCACGCGTTGCAGAAGAACGAGCCCAGCGGCAGGTCCACGGCCGGTTCGGAATCGGTGTCCCAGTAGACCCGCAGTGTGATGTCCTGCAGCGCGGTGCGGTCGGTGGTGAGCCAGAAGTGCCGGATGATCCCGGGGCCCTCGATATCGGCTAGCGTCGCGGTCTGCCCCGCCGCGAGATCGATCGAGGGGGACACCTTCCATCCGACGCCGAGGTCTCCGGCCGCGCCCGCACCGGTTCCGGTTGTCGCGCGGCCGCCCGCCCCGGGCGCGCCCGTCGGATTCTCCGGGCTGATGGAGCGGGTTCGTCCCTGATCGAGCCGCCATATCTCGTGCACCTAGCGGATTTTTGCACGCCCGGGCGGGGGGCGGAGGTAAATCGCCGGACCGGCCTACCGGTGCGGGTCCCGATCAGCAATCCCGGGGTCTCGCTGACCGAGACTTGACCCGATCCCGGGACGCTGTGGTGGTGAAGGTGTGTGAACGGCATCACGTCCATTCGTGGGCCGCGAGGAGGAATGAGTCGATGCGGGTTCTGATCACCGGAATCACCGAGCCCACCGGTCGCGCAGTGGCGCGCATGCTGCTGGCCGCGGGCCACGAGGTCGCGGGCCTGGACGTCCGGCGCCATCGCTACGTCGATCCCCGGGTGCCGGTCCGGGTCGGCGACTGCGCCGACGCGGCGACGGTGGCCGCGGCGATCGAGGGCTGCGACAGCATCATTCACCTGTCGGGCCGGCCGGTCGCGGCGGTGGCGACGGCGGCGCGCGCGGCGGGTGCACGGGTCATCGTTCCCGCGCTGGCCGGGGAGGACACCGCGGTGGCCGCCGCGCTGGCCGGATCGGAGGCGGCCCTGCTCGTTCGCACCGCGCTGGTCGCCGGGCGCCGAGTGGAGTCCGGCGGCCGGACCGTCGTGCGGACCCTGCTGGGAACGCCCGCGCCGCAGGGTGTTCAGCTGCTGCACACCGACGATCTCGAGCGCTTCCTGGTGCTGGCCGCGACCGGGGATCGCTCCGGCGTGGTCGATTTGGCCGCTCCCGGCGAGGTCTCCGCGGCGGACGCGCGGCGGGCACTGGGATCCTCGGATGTGCGCGACGGTTCGGGAATCGTCCCGCCATGGCTGGATACTACTGCCGCGCAGCAGGATTGGGGCTTCCGCTGCGGCTGGAACGCCCTCGAGGTGCTCGAGGACATCGCCCGCGGTCTCGCCGGCCGCAAGCCGTCCGGCGACGGATTCGCCACTCGCGCAGGACATATCCCGCTGCCCGCGCACGTCGTGCCGTCCCGATCCCCGGTCTCCGACGACGGCCCGCTGGTCGATGCCGCACCCGAGGGCTGGGAGGGCGAATTCGACGATCGCATCGATCCCCGCATCCCGGTGTGCACCGCCACCAACACCTCCGAGGCGATGCCGGGCCCGATGACCCCGCTGACGATCGATCTGCAGGCAGGCGCGATCCGGCTGGGCAACGAGGCCATGGGCCACATGATCGCGCTGGAGGGAATAGCCCTGGAACACTGGGTATCCCGCGTCACCTCGGTGCTGGGCCACAACTTCTACATCAACGCCTCCATCGGTGTGCTGGCCGCGGCGAACATGCCCGGCTGGGACGAGGAGACCATCCGCAGGGACGTCTACGGCGCCATCCCGGCCGAGGTGCCGCTGCAGCCGCAGGGCCCCCCGCCGATGCCGACGGGTCTGGCCGGGCGGATGGGCACGCTCACCGCGACCGGCCGGGTCGCGGCGACCGCCCTGAAATACCGGGAGACCGCCGAACTCATCAACGCGGCCTCCCATCGAGAGGCGCTGACCCGCACCGAGATCGGTGAGCTCGCCGACGAGCAACTGCATGTCCGCGCGCTGCTGTGGCGCGACCGCCTCAATCAGGCCTGGCAGGCCGCGGCCATCGGCGTCATGCTGGTCGGCGCGGCCGCGGCGACGCACAAGGGCGAGGTGAAGATCGATCTGGATCGCCTGGAATCGGCCAAGCCGATGCTGGCGGTCGAGCGGCTCGCCGCGCTGTGCCGCGCGGATGCCGGGCTGCAGGCCGTGGCCCGCACCGGCGATGTGGCCGCGGCACGCGAGAAGTCCCCGGATTTCGCCGCCGCGCTCGATCAGGAGCTGGCCCGGATCGGCCATCGCGGTCCCGGCGAGTGCGAACTGCTCAACCTGCCGTTCGGCGACCGTCCCGGACTGCTGGTGACCGCGGCGGCTCGGGCCGCGGAACTGCCTGCCCCACACCGTGATCCGGTGGCAGCGCCCAAGGGCCGCACCGCGGCGATGGCGGTCGGCGCGCAGGTGTATCGGGAGCGCGCTCGCGATGCGGTGGTGCGCCTGACCAACTGCCTGCGCATGGCCACCCGGGAGCGGGCCGCACGGCTGATCCGCGCCGGACTGCTGCGCGAGGCCGAGGATTCGGCGTACCTGACGCTGGACGAAATCCTCTGGGCTCCTGAGGATCTGGCCGATCGGGTAGCTCGCCGCCGCGCTGAGCGGACGCGCCTGCAGGGAATCCGCATGCCCGAGTTGATCATCGGCACCTGGGAGCCCGAGGCGGTATCGGGTGCGCTCGCCATCGGCGAAACCCTCACCGGCCTGGGCGTGAGCGCGGGCGTGGTCGAGGGCACCGTGAAGCTCATGCTGTCCCAGGACGACGACATCGAACCCGGCGACATCCTGGTGGCCCCGGTTACGGACACCGGTCACACCGCGATGTTCGCCTACGCCGGGGCGGTGGTCACCGATATCGGGGGCGCGGCCTCGCATGCGGCGATCGTCGCGCGTGAATTCGGCATTCCCTGTGTGGTGGACACGAAGACCGCCAGCACCGGCCTGGTCGACGGCCAGCGCGTGCGGGTGGACGGGGCGGCGGGCACCATCACGGTCCTCGCCGATGCGTAGCGTAACGGCGCTGGGGCGCAACGACGTTCCGCGTGAGGCCACGCGGACGGGTCCGGGCCCGGCGACCTGCATGGGCCCGACACAGAAGAGGGGAACATATGTCGATTTCACATGTCCTGCGCGCGCCGATGGCCGGTGCGGCGGCGGCGTTACTGGCGCTGTGCCCGGTGGTCACCACCGCGGCCTCGGCCGAGCCCGCCGCCATCGTCCACATGGCGCCGACGGCCACCGCGTCCGGTATTCATACCCTGGGAATCGCCACCGCGCCGAATGCCCGTGACATCGGCGGCTATCCGACCCAGCAGGGTGGAATGATCCGCTACGGCCAGGTGTTTCGCAGCGACGCGCTGAACAAGCTCACCGCGGCCGACCAGCAGGCGCTGGCCTCACACAATATCGGCACGGTCCTGGACTTCCGCAGCCCGAACGAGGTGAAGGCCGCCCCCGACCAGCTGCCGTCCTCGATCTCGTATCAGGCACTGCCGGTGTGGAATCCGAGCAACGACTTCTACCTGCAGATCGAGAAGATCATCGACGGCGGCCCGCAGGCGCAGCAGGCGAACCTCGGCGGCGGCAAGGGCGTAGCGCTGATGAGCAACTATTACCGCTGGATGGTCACCGACGCCACCGCGCGCGCCCAATTCGCCACGGCCATAAAGGATCTGGCCCACGCACCGAGCGCGGTGCTCTACCACTGCACGGCGGGCAAGGACCGGACCGGCTGGATGACGGCCCTGGTGATGACTGCGCTCGGCGTGCCCAGGGGCCTGATCTACAACGACTACCTGGCCTCCAACCAGTACCTGGCGGCCTCGAACCAGGCCGAGCTGGCGGCACTGCAGAAGGCGGGCCTGGTCACCGATCCCTCCCTGCTGGCCCCGATCCTCGGTGTGCAGCGCGACTTCCTGGACGCGGCGTTCGACCAGGCGAGCAGGTCGTTCGGATCCCTCGACGGCTTCCTGTCCAACGGGCTCGGCATCGATGCCGCGACCCGGCAGGCGCTGACGGCCAAGCTGGTCGACAGCTCCGGGCACTGACTCACCCAGCCGCCGCGGCGACCCCGGAATTCGGTGTCGCCGCGGCGGCGGGCGCTCTAGGGTCGGGACATGACTTGGACCGTTCCCGAGGTGCAGCGCACCCGTGCGATGGCGGAGGGCGGCGAGCGCGAGACGCTGCAGTCGTGGCTGGATTTCCATCGGGCCACGCTGCTGTGGAAGTGCCGCGGCCTGACCGCGGAGCAGCTGAAGACCCGCAGCGTCGAGCCGTCCGCGATGTCGCTGCTGGGCCTGATCCGGCACATGACCGAGGTGGAGCAGGCGTGGTTCCGGCATCGCTCGGCGGGCCAGGAGGTGCGGGCCCCCTATTCCACCGCCGAGCACCCCGACGGCGACTTCGACGACCTCGCCGACGCGGATCCCGAGCGCGATATCGCTCTGTTCCACACCGAAATCCGGCTCAGCGACGAGGCGGTGGCCACACTGCCCCTCGAGCACACCTTCGTCCACCCGCGCTCGGGCGCCCGGCTGAGCCTGCGCTGGGTCTACCAGCACATGATCGAAGAGTACGCCCGCCACAACGGCCACGCCGACCTGTTGCGCGAACGCATCGACGGCGTCACCGGCGCCTGAACCCGGCCTCACAGGTCGTGTTCGTGCGCCCAGGCGGCGATCTGGGTGCGGGAGGTGAAGTCGAGCTTGGTCAGGATGTGGTCGACGTGGGTTTCCGCGGTGCGGACCGAGATGACCAGCTCCGTGGCGATGCGCTTGTTGCTGTACCCGGCGGCGATCAGGCGCGCGACGTCCGTCTCGCGGCGGGTGAGCACCGCGGGGGTGGCGCTGTCGATTCGCTTGGGCTGCACGGTATCCGGTGTCAGGGTCGGCGCGGCCTCGGTGGTGCGGCCCAGGGCGTAGTCGATGGCGGCGGGTAGCGGCAGCGCCGACCCGCTGTCGTAGGCCGCGCGGAATTCCTCCTCGCCCAGTGCATCCCGGACCCGCACGCGTACCTTGTCGCCGATCGCGGTGGTGATGGTGTGGGCCAGGCGCACGGTGCTGCGCTGCAACGTCAGCGCCGCGCCCATCAGCCGGGCCGAGCGCTCCATATCCCCGCGCGCGGCGGCAGACCAGGCCATCCCGTCGAAGACCGAGGCCAGCCATACGCACCGGTCGAAATCGGCGAATGTCTCGACCGCGCGGCTCATGAACGCCGCGGCGGCATCCTGATTGCCGTGCCGCCAGTGATCGATCCCTACCGACCACAGGGCCAGGCCGCCGAGCATGTGGGGGCCCCGGCGCTCGGTCATCGCCCGGAACGCCTCGGCGATCGCGGTCGAGCGATCGTCCTCCAGCAGGGTCGCGCACATGAATCCGAAGGAGAGACTGTCCATTTCGGTGGCGGCGACGCCCGCCTCGCGAGCCAGGGCGACGGCCTGGTCCGACAGTGCGAGCGCCCGGCCGGTGTCGCCGTCGGCGAAGGCGATCAGTGCCGCGTCCAGCCGCGCCTCGGCCAGTACGTCGGCGGTGCCCAGTTCCGTTGCCATCGTGACGCTTTCGTCGGTCAGCCGGGCCGCGGACTCGCGGTCGGCCAGCAGCGCGGCCAGCGAGGCCGCCGAGGCCAGCCCGCGCGCGCGTTCGGGCGAGGCGGTCGTCGGCGTGCGGGCCAGCGCGTCGGTGAGCCAGCGATAGCCCTCGGACAGGAACCGGTAGTGCTCCCAGTACGGCCGCAGCGCGGTGGCGGCGTCCATGGCCAGCTCGGGGGCATCGGTGAGCGAGAACTGCAGGGCCGAACGCATATTCGCGTGCTCGCGGGCCAGGGTGCGGAACCAGTCCAGGTCCTCGGCGTTGCCGTAGGCGCGCTGGCCGCGCAGCGCCAGGCGCCGGTAGTGGTCGCGGTGCCGCGCCCGGACCGCGGCCTCGGCGCCGGATTCGAGCAGCCGGTCGTGCCCGAACTGCCGAATTGGTTCCAGCATCGAATATCTGGCGAAGTCCTCCTCGGAGCGCAATACCAGCACCGACTTGTCGACCAGGCCGGTGAGCGCGCCGAGCAGGTCCGGATCGGCCCCGGGCAGCGTGCACACGGCCTCGGCGGCATCGATGTCCAGACCGCCCGCGAAGACCGAGAGTTGCTGCCACAGCACCTGTTCGGCGGGAGTGCACAGCTCATAGCTCCAGCGGATCGCGCCCTCGATGGTCTGCTGCCGCTGCGGCGCCGTGCGGGGGCCCGAGCGCAGCAGGTCCATGGTGTCGTCCAGGCGATCCAGGATCTGGGCCGGGCTGAACACCCGGAATCGCAACGCCGCCAGCTCGAGTGCCAGCGGCATCCCGTCCAGCCGGCGCGAGATCTGCGCCAGCGTCGCCCGATTGGCCGGCGTGCTGGCGAATCCCGGTGTGACGGCGCTCGCGCGCTCGACCAGCAGCCGCACCGCATCGCTGTCGGCGTCCCGATCGGCCGTGGTCCCGGACGCGCCGGGCCGGTCGCCGACCGGCAGCGGCGGCACCGGCATCACCTGCTCGCCCCCGATGCCCAGCACCTCCCGGCTGGTGGCCACGACGCGCACGTCGTCGGTCGCGGTGACGATGCGCTCGGTCACCGCGGCGCACGCGTCGATGAGGTGTTCGCAGTTGTCCAGGATCAGCAGCAGCCGCCGCCCGGCCAGGAATTCCAGCAGCCGCGGCAGCGGGTCGGTGGTGTCGTCGCGCAGATTCAGGGCCTCGGCGACGCTGAGCGTCACCAGGTCCGGATCGCGCACATCGGCCAGTTCGACGAGCCATACCCCGTCGCGAAAGGCTCGCCCCACCGCCGAGCCCAGCTGCCGGGACAGGCGGGTCTTACCAACCCCGCCGGGTCCGAGCAGCGTCAGGACCCGCGTGGTCGGCAGGAGTCGCCGCGCGGCGGCCAGTTCGTCGTGGCGGCCGACGAAGCTGGTGACCTCGGCGGGAAGATTCCCGGTGACACGCCGCGCCATGCCCGCAACCCTATACGGGAACCGGTCGCGCGCGGACCGTCCCCGGCCGGACCGCACCGCTTCTGGGCGATACGCTGAGTGGCGTATCGACACGCCACCCACCGTCCCCAGGAGGCCTACCGTGCGGATCGGCATTCAGCTGAGCGAACCGACCGGATCGGATGGGCTCCGCGCCCTCACCGACGAGCTGCGCCGCGCCGCCGACGAGGGTCTCGATTCGGCCTGGCTGGCGAACATCTTCGGCGTCGACGCGCTCACCGCGCTCGCCGTCGCGGGCAGTCAGGTGCCCGGCATCGAGATCGGCACCGCCGTGGTGCCCACCTATCCGCGCCACCCCGGGGCGCTGGCTCAGCAGGCACGCACCGCCGCGCTGGCTACCGGCCCGGGCCGGCTGACGCTCGGTATCGGCCTGTCGCATCGGATCGTGATCGAGAACATGTTCGGCTACGACTTCGAACGGCCCGCCCGGCACATGAAGGAGTATCTGTCGGTGCTGATGCCCCTGCTGGAGGGCAAGCCGGTCGCCTTCGCGGGCGAGACGGTCACGGGCAATCTGGCCCTGTCCGTGCCGAACGAGGGGACGGTCCCGGTGCTGCTGGCCGCGATGGGCCCGGCGATGCTGAAGCTCGCGGGCCGCGCGACCGACGGCACCGTGCTCTGGATGACCGGCCCGGCCACCATCCGCGACCACATCGCGCCGATCATCACCGCCGCGGCGGCCGAGGCGAACCGGCCCGCGCCGCGCGTGGTGTGCTCGCTGCCGGTCTGCGTCACCGACGACGTGGACGGCGCCCGCGAGAAGGCCGCGAAGGCCTTCTCCGTGTACAACACGCTGCCGTCGTATCGGGAGATGATGGACCGCGAGGGCGCCGCGGGTCCGGCGGATCTGGCCATCATCGGCTCGGAAGAGCAGGTGGCACAACGGATTCACGAGGTCGTCGCCGCGGGCGCGACCGAATTCGTGGCGGCCCTGTTCACCGGCGGGCCGGACGCCGACCGCACCCGCGCCGTGCTCTCCCGGCTCGCGGACTGACCCGTGGCCGGGCCCCGGCGTGCGCGAGTCGACGACGTGCACGAGCTGGCGCTGGCCATGCCGTACGTCACGGTCGAGTACGGGTCGGGTGAAAATCCGGTCTACCAGGTCGGGCACAAGTCGTTCGTCTTCTTCCGGACCCCGCGCCCGGACGCGGTCGATCCGGACACCGGGGAGCGGTATCCCGACGTGATCGTGATCTGGGTGCCCTCGGAGTCCGACAAGCTGGCGCTGGTGCAGGATCCGGACTCGCCCTGGTTCACCACAAAGCACTTCGACGGCCATCTGTCGGTACTGGTGCGGGCGAGCAGGCTCGGTGAGCTCGCCGTGAACGAGCTGCGCGAGGTGGTGCAGGACGCCTGGCTGTGCCGGGCCTCGCCGACCCGGGCGCGGCGCTGGCTGGCCGAAAACCGTCTCTGACACAACTGGTTTCGTTCGGGCACGCATTACCCCGTCGCCGGGATCGCGTCGGCCACCTCGAGCTGATGCCGCATGCGATCGCGCTTGGTGCGCAGGTAGTGCACATTGTGTTCGGTCGGATCGGTCTGCAGGGGGATGCGCTGGGTGACCGGGATCCCGCGCGCCTCCAGGCCGAACTGCTTGGCGGGGTTGTTGCTCAGCAGCCGCACCGACCTCACGCCCAGATCCTCGAGGATCTGCGCGCCCGCGTCGTAGCGGCGGGCATCGATCGGCAGCCCCAATCGCAGGTTGGCATCCACGGTGTCGGCGCCGTCGTCCTGTAATTCGTAGGCGCGCAGCTTGTTCAGCAATCCGATGCCGCGGCCCTCCTGCCCGCGCAGATACACCACCACGCCGCGGCCGGCGGTAGCCACCTCCCGCAGCGAGGCCTCCAGCTGGGCGCCGCAGTCGCAGCGCAGCGAGCCGAACGCGTCGCCGGTCAGGCACTCCGAATGCAGCCGGGTCAGGACGTCGTCGCCGCTCGGATCGCCGAAGACCATCGCCAGATGCTCGGTGTCCGCGCTGTCGTCTCGGTAACCCATGAGCCGGAATTCGCCGAAGCGCGTGGGCATCCGGGTTTCCGCGAGCCGGGTCACCGTGCGCTCCAGTCGATTTCGATGATCGATCAGATCGGCGATGGAGATGATCGGAATGCCGTGCGTGCGGGCCAGGATCAGCAGTTCCGGCAGCCGCGCGATCGAACCGTCGTCCTGCACCACCTCCGCGATCACGCCCGCCGGGCGCAGCCCCGCCAGGCGCAGTAGATCCACCGCGGCCTCGGTGTGGCCGGGCCGCCCGAGGACGCCGCGCGGATGGGCGCGCAGCGGGAAGACGTGACCGGGGCGGGTGAGGTCGCCGGGCGTGGTGCGCGGGTCGGCGAGCAGCCGCATGGTGTGTGCGCGGTCCGCGGCGGAGATGCCGGTGGTGATCCCGGCCGCCGCATCCACCGAGACGGTGTAGGCGGTGCCCTTGGGATCCTCGTTCACCGCCGTCATCGGGGGCAGCGCCAGCCGGTCCAGATCCTCGCCCGGCATCGGCACGCACAGCACACCGCTGGTGTGGCGCACCAGGAATCCGACGGTCTGCGCGGTCGCCAACTCGGCGGCGAGCAGCAGATCACCCTCGTTCTCGCGGTCTTCGTCATCGACCACCAGCACGGGCCCGCCGCCCGCCAGCGCGGCCACCGCGGCCTGGATCGAGTCGAGTTCAGCTGTCATGCCGACCACCTCCTTGTATATGCCTAATAGAAATATTCCGGCCGCTGAGTTACCAGGTGATGTTCCGGTCAGCGGGATCGGTGTCCGCCGACATCCGCGATCGGCGCGCGGCGGCTTGACGTGAACTTCGGTTGAGGTCGCACGCTGAGTGCATGACACGCCCCGTTGAGTCCTGGAACCACGTCTACGACACCGATACCGCGCCCTGGGTGATCGGGCAGCCGCAACCGGAGATCGTCGCGCTCGAGCGCGACGGCTGGATTCGCGGGCGGGTGCTCGATGCCGGCTGCGGCGCCGGTGAGCACACCATCGCGCTGACGCGCCTGGGCTACGACGTGCGCGGGGTCGACCTGTCACCCAGCGCCCTGGCCTTAGCGCGCCGCAACGCCGCCGGCCAGGGGGTGCCCGCCGCGCGGTTCGAGCTCGCCGACATGGTGGCGATGGGCGATGATCCGGACCTCGCCGCCGAGCTCGGTGTCTTCGACACCACCGTGGACAGCGCGCTGTTCCACGTCTTCCGGGAGAATCCGCCGGCCCGGGCGAGCTATGTGCGCGCCCTGCACGCGTTGTGCGCCCCGGGCGGCCGCGTGCACGTGCTGGCCCTGTCGGACGTCGAGCCGGGCTTCGGTCCGCAGATCAGCGACGGGCTGATCCGCGAATCCTTCACCACCGGATGGGAGTTGGAGGACCTGCGGCCCGCACGGTATCTCGGGCGGATCACCGAGGCGCTGTCGCCGGAGTCGCTGGCCGGGGTGAGCACCGGGCCGGACGGGACCGTCCGGGCCGCGGCCTGGCTGGCCCGCATCGTGCGGCGCTGAGTCGGCGCCGGTCGGGTTCCGGGCCTCAGGGTTTCGTGGTGCGCGTGGACTTGGACGATCGGGACTTGGTGCGGCCCTGCGTCTTTCGACTCTGCTTCTGCAGGTTGTCCAGATCCGCGAGCAGATCCTTGGCGAATTCGCGCTCGGCCTCGTAATGGCGCACGCACCAGCGCAGCACGGCGGTCGGGAAGGCCCAGTCCGGGTTGGCGTGCGAGCCCTCGGCGTCGGCCTCGGCGCGCCGGCGCAGGGTCTCCGCGTTGTCGATGTGCTCGGTGAGGATCGAGCGCAGCCGGTCCGGCTCGGCGAGGTGGCCCAGCCAGGCCCGCAGCATCACGCTGTGCTTGAGCACCGGGGCCTCGACGGGGGAGTGATTGACCCAGTGCGACACCGCCTCCCGGCCCTCAGCCGTGATCGCGTACATGCGCTTGCCGCGGATCCCGTCCTCGTTCAGCACCGTGCGGGAGGTGACGTAGCCGTGTTTCTCCAGGCGCTTGAGCTCGGCGTAGATCTGACTGAACGAGGGGCTCCAGTAGAAGAACTGCAGGCTCCAGTCGGCCCACTTCTTCAGGTCGTACCCCGACAGCTCGCCATATTCGGGCGCTTCCGAGGGCCCTGAGTTCACCCGCCCCGCCGACTCCGCAAGCTCCGTCGGCCTACCGTCCCCGCTGTGGTTACGCAGGCTGCCTCCTTCGGGCCCGCCGGTGCGCGGCCCGGCTGCATGCGAGAGCATCCCGAGCACGGCCCAGGAGGTGGTCGGCAGGTCGGCGCCAGATCTCATCATCGAACTATATCGCCCAGGAATATTCCGGTCGGGAATTACCGCCACCGCGCGCGGCGCGGGTACAGCGTGCGCCCGGCCTCGTGGGCGACCTCCAGCACGACCCGGGCGAGCCGGTCGAAACTCATCGCATCGGCCGGGCCCGAGAGTGACAGAGCCGCGGTGGCCGCGCCGCGACCGCGCAGCGGCGCTGCGACACAGGCGATTCCGGGCATTGCCTCCTCGCGGTCGATCGCCACGCCCTGGCGCAGCCGGATCTGGGCGAGCTCGCGCTGCAGGACCTCGGGCTCGCAGAAGGTGCGGGGGGTCAGCCGCGCCAGCCGCGTCCGGAAGGCGGCCTCCGCGATCGGGGGCTCGAGGGCCGCGAGCATGGCCTTGCCCAAAGCGGTTGCGTGCGCGGGCATCCGGCCGCCCAGGCGGGTCGGCAACCCGGCGGCGAAACGGCCGCCCACCTTGTCCAGGTACACCACCTCGCGGCCGTCGAGCACCGCCAGATGCCCGACCATGCCGGTGCGCTGGGCCAGCTCGTGCAGCAGGGGACTGACGGTATCGCGGATCTCGTTGTGGTCGGCGGTGAGCCCGCCCAGCTCGAGGGTCCGCATGCCGAGGCGATAGCCGCCGGAGGTATGCGCCAGCCACCGCAGCCGGATCATCTGGTCCAGGATCCGGTGCACCGTCGAGCGCGGAAGTCCGGTTCGCTCAACGATTTCCAGCAGCGTCAGGGTCGGGGTGGCGGCATCGAACGCGTCCAGGATCAGCGTCATGCGCTCGATCATCGACACGGGAATCGAGCGAGCGGGCGCGGCGGCGGCCGGCGCCGCCACGGTGGTGCGGGCGGGGGTCGGGGCGGGCCGGGTGCCGGTCACGGGGCGGTGCGCCGGGACGGCGCGGCCGGTGGCGGGCAGTACGGTGACGGCCATATGTACCTCCGTTGGCTCATATGCAGTCTAGAAGTATTTCGACTAGGCATGTGCGGTTTTGTCACTAGTGGTACCAGTCACAGTGGCCTGTCGGCGCGCATGGCGAATCGGTGGAACTACGTATTTGTTCCCGGTGACCGGGTCTACGTATTGCCCCATAGGCGCACCGACCTGGTCTGATGACTGTCAGCTATATGACTGATCGAAATAAGGAGGGCTCCGTGGAGACGGTGAAAGCGCCGGATGCGGGCGAGAACTTCAAGGCCGTGCTGAGCCGGTTCTGTACCGGCGTCACGGTGATCACCGCCCTGGACGACGGTGCACCGGTCGGCTTCAGCTGCCAGTCTTTCTCGTCGCTGTCCCTGGATCCGCCCGCGGTCTGCTTCTTTCCCGCGCGCACCTCGACCTCGTGGCCGCGCATCCGCCGGGCCGGACGGTTCTGCGTCAACATCCTGGCCCACGACCAGCAGGACGTGTGCCGCGCGCTGGCTCGCAGCGGCACCGACAAGTTCGCCGGGGTCGACTGGACCCCCTCGTACAACGGGGCGCCGCGGCTGGCCGGCGCGCTGGCGGCCATCGACTGCGAGTTCGACCGCGAAGTCGACGGCGGGGACCACACCATCGTGATCGCCCGGGTGACCGATCTCGTCGAGCACTCGCAGGAGCCGCCGCTGCTGTTCTGCCGGTCCGCGTTCGAGCGGCTCGAGCGGTAGACCCGGGCCCGCCGCGAACCTGCTCCCGCCCAGCGGGACTTCGACCTGTCGGCGAGCTCACCCGAAGGCACTATCGGTATCGACCGAAGTATTTGGAGGAAGTACATGACCGACGCCGAGATCCGCGTCATAGATGCGGCCGGACCGCCCGCACGGTACGCCCGCGGCTGGCACTGCCTCGGTCTCGCGGACACCTTCCGCGACGGCACCCCGCACACCGTCACCGCGTTCGGCACCGAACTGGTGGTGTTCGCCGGTGAGGACGGAAAACTCAACGTACTCAACGCCTATTGCCCGCACATGGGCGGCAATCTGGCCGACGGAACCGTCAAGGGCAACTCCATCGCCTGCCCGTTTCACGACTGGCGCTGGGGCGGCAACGGCCGCTGCACCGGCATCCCGTATGCGCGCCGGGTGCCGCCGCTGGCCCGCACCCGGGCGTGGCCGACGCTGGAGGAGAACAAGCAGCTGTTCGTCTGGAACGATCCTGAGGGTTCCAAACCCCCCGCGGAGCTGGCGATTCCCCGGATCGACGCCGCGTTCGACGACGAGTGGACCGACTGGACCTGGAACACCATGATCGTCGAGGCCAACTGCCGCGAGGTCGTCGACAACGTGGTGGACATGGCGCACTTCTTCTACGTGCACTACGGTTTCCCGACCTACTTCAAGAACGTCTTCTCCGGCCACACCGCGAGCCAGTACATGACCTCCATCTCCCGCGAGGACATGATGGGCGAGACCGCGAAGGCGCTGGGCGGCAAGAACACCCTGCAGTCCGAGGCCTCCTACTACGGTCCCTCGTACATGATCGACTACCTGCGCAGCGAGAGCCCGGGCCTCACGGTGGAGGGCTATCTGATCAACTGCCACTACCCGATCACCGAGAATCGGTTCGTGCTGCAGTACGGCGCCATCGCCAAGCGGCCCCAGGGGGTTCCGCCGAAGCAGGCGCAGCAGATCGCGGAGAAGTTCGTCGGCGGGTTGGGCCGCGGATTCGAGCAGGACGCGGCAATCTGGAAGCGTAAATCCCGCATCAACAATCCGCTGCTGTGCGAGGAGGACGGCCCGGTCTACCAGCTGCGCCGCTGGTACGAGCAGTTCTACACCGACGCCGCCGAGGTGAGCGCGGAGATGACCGACCGCTTCGAATTCGAGGTGGACACCACCCGCGCCGTGACCGCCTGGGAGGCCGAGGTGGCCGAGAATCTGGCCAAGCGGGCGGCGGCCGACGTGTGAAAGTAGGTGCCATGGAACAGGTTTCGTGCCGGACGTGCGGCTCGTGCGTGCTGGTGGAGAAGTACAGCATGCAGCACACGAGCGTGCAGTGGAATGCCGCGGCCGTCGCGGCGTGCCCCGAGATCGCCGGCGACGACGGGCGCATGCGCACCTGCCACATGCTGCGCGACAGCATCGACGACGCCGTGGCCGCCGGAGTGATCGGCGTCAGCACGCGCGAGATGGACGTGCACAACCGCGGCCGCGTGCCGCTTCCCGGAATCCGATAAGGAGTAAACACAGTGGCTGCCTTCAGCTCCCTCGGCTATGTGCGGATCGGCATTGCCGACCCCGCGGCCTGGCGCACCTTCGCGTTCGAGACCATCGGATTCGCCGAAGGTTCAGGGCCCAACGAGGATTCGATCTATCTGAGGATGGACGAGCACACCTACCGGCTGGAGCTGGTGCCTGGCGAGCGCGACGAGGTGCTGGCGGTGGGCTGGCAGGTCGCCGACGCCATCTCGCTGGCGCTGGTGCGTGAGGCCCTGGAGAAGGCGGGGGTGGGCGTCACCGCACTGACGCTCCAGCAGGCCGTCGCCCGCCACGTCGAGGAGGCCATCAGCTTCACCGATCCCTCCGGTGTCACGATCGAGGTGTTCCACGGGCCACTGCTGGATCACAGCCCGGTGCTCACCCGGCACGGCGCCCGATTCGTCACCGGCGGACTGGGTCTGGGCCACGTGGTGCTGCCGGTCCCGGATCTCGAGGCCGCCCGCTGGTTCTACGCCGAGGTGCTCGACTTCTCCGCCCGCGGCTCGTTCCGGGTCGGCCCGCCGGACCATCCGATCTGGATCCGGTTCTTCGGCGTCAACGCGCGGCACCACAGCCTGGCCCTGATCCCCGGATCCCGTTCGGAGGGACCGGGTCTGGTCCACATCATGGTGGAGGTGGACCAGCTGGACGACGTGGGCCGCGCGCTGGACCGGGTGACGAAGGCGGGCTACCACCTGTCCTCGACCCTGGGTCGGCACACCAACGACAAGATGATCTCGTTCTATGTCCGCACGCCGGGCGGCTGGGATCTCGAATTCGGCTGCGAGGGAATGTATGTCGGCCCGGACTATGTGGCCGAGGAGATGACCGCCGACAGCTACTGGGGCCACGAGTGGGCTAGGTAGGGACTGATCGACGACCGGCCCGCCGTGCAGTGCACGGCGGGCCGTTTGCTGTCCGGGGCCTCGCCGGTCGGCTCGTGCGCGGTCGACGCTGTGCCACCGAACGTTCGCATCCGGATCCTGGCGCGCCTAGGCTGTCGACTGAACCGCCCGGCTCCGGTCCGGCTCCGGGGATACGTTGTCGGTGAAGGTGATTCGCACCGAGACCGGGGTGGTCTGCAGGGCGGCGAAACCCGCCGCGGTCAGGGGCGCGAGCATGCGGAGCGGTGCGAAGGATCGGGCGCGCGCGACGACGTCGTCGTCGGGGCGCAGCTCCGCGATTCCGGTGAGCCACTGCGTGCCCTTGCGTACCCGGACATTCGGGTCGGCGGCGATATTGCTGCCCCACCCGGACAGCTTGCCGTGCTGGCAGATGAGCCACGCGCCGGTCTCGTCGAACCGCACGGTGACCGGCACGCGGCGCGGCAGCCCCGACTTGCGGCCGGTCGTCTCCAGTTCGGTGGCGAGGGTGGTCCGGATGCCGATCCGGTCTAGTCCGCGGATGGTCGGGTTCATGACGTTCCGGTTGGCCCACAACAGGATCGCGAACTTGCGGGCATCCCGGTCCCGCGGGTCGCCGGTCGCGCCGCGGCGCGGACGCAGGGCATCGAATCCGTTGCGTCGCAGCATGGTGGCAGCGGTCTTCCACGGGGAGCGGGTCGGGTCGGGATCGAGTCCGGCGCCGAGCCGATGCAGCTGATCGGTGTGCCACTGCAGATCCAGCGCGCCATCGAAGGACTTCATGGCGCCGCTGCGCGCGAGCCTGCCGCGCAGGCCCAGCGAGATGACCGGTGGGCGTAGCACATCGGTGCGGCCGGTCAGCAGTTCGCCCGCGGCGGTGGGCTGTACGGCCGTCGGCCTGCCTAGGCCGACGACCTCACAGGCGTCGGATTCGACGGCCGAGGACATCGCCGCCCTGGAACGGAACCCGCCGGTCACGGCGAGTGGAATGCCGGATACCGTCCGTCGCACCGATTCGGCGTACTCGAGGAAGTAGGCCTCGCGCGCCCGGGTGCTCGCCCCGGCGCGCGGACGGCCCATCATCGCCGGGGATTCGTAACTGCCGCCGCTGATTTCGATCAGATCGAGACCCTCGGTGGACAGCGCCTCGAGCACCGCCCGCGATTCGTCCTCGGTGAATCCGCCGCGCTGGAAATCGGCGGAGTTGAGCTTGATGCCCACGGCGAATCCGGGACCCACCGCGCCGCGGATCGACCGCACCACCTCGAGCGCGAATCGCATCCGCCGCGGGCCGTCTCCGCCCCAGTCGTCGGTGCGCCGGTTCGACAGGGGTGAGAGGAACTGCGAGACCAGATATCCGTGCGCCCCGTGGATCTGCACGCCGTCGAATCCTGCGGCCTCGGCCACCCGGGCGGTGGTGGCGAATCGCTGAATGAGGTCCGCGATCTCGGCCTCGGTCAGCGCACGTGGCGTCGGCATGCCGGGGATGCCCGGGGCGATCGCGGACGGCGCCACCGGCCGGTGCCGGGTGGCGAGCGGATTGGCCTGGCGTCCGGGGTGATTCACCTGCATCCAGACCTGGGCGCCGCCCTGCTTGGCGGCCTTCGCCCAGCGGGTCAGCGCACCGAGGTCGCGCTCGTCGGTGACCGCGACGTTGCCGGGCTCGCCGAGCTGGGTGCGATCGATCATCACGTTGCCGGTGACGATGAGCCCGAAGCCGCCGGCGCCCCAGCGGTCGTAGAGCCGGACCAGGCGCTCGTCAGGCGCGAGGTCCGCGGTGCCGAGGCCCTCGCTCAGCGCCGACTTCATGATCCGGTTGGGCAGCGTCCGGCCGCAGGGGAGCGGCAGTGGATCGTGCAGGGTTGCCATCGTCGTATGCCCTCCTATGGATCGAGCCCAGGTAGACCGATCGGTGTAGTGAGCAGGCTAGTACACCGATCGGTATACTCGCAAGAGTATGCTGGGCCGAACGGACGAGGGAGGTGCGCGATGGGAGCCCGGGATCGGCTGATCGAGGGCGCGGTCGAGCTGATGCGGCGAAATGGTGTGGCGGGCACCGGAATCGCGCAGCTACTCGAGTGCAGCGGCGTCTCCCGGCGCTCGGTCTACCTCAATTTCCCGTCCGGTAAATCCGAGCTGATCGCCGAGGCGACCCGCACCGTCGGGCAGGCGTACAGTGCGGTGATGCGCACCATGCTCGCGGGCGCTGACCTGGCCTCGTGCGTGGCCCAGGTCCCGGCGATATGGCGCGAGATGGTGATCGCGAGCGACTTCACCGCGGGGTGTGCGATCGTGGCCGCTGCACTAGGCCGCAGCGAGGCGCCCGCGGCGGCCGATGCGGCCGGGGAGACCTTCGCCGAGTGGGAGGGCATCGTCGCGGAGCGGCTCCGGGCCGAGCGGGTCGATCCCGAGCTGGCGCTCTCGCTGGCGACCACCGTCGTCGCCGCGGTCGAGGGCGCGGTGGTCATGTCCCTGGCGACCCGGTCCGCCGCCCCGCTCGAGCGGGTCGCGGCGCAGCTGGCCGATCTGGTGGCGCACCACACCGGGGCCGCCTGAGGCCGCGTCGAAATATGTTGTGCGAGTTCAGCCCGCGGCCGGCGCGCACTCCTGACCGGCCGCCGTCGTCGCACGATGCGGCAGCACCGTCCGATTGCGGCCCGCGGCCAGGCCGGGTAGCCCGGTGAGCGCGGCAACGCCCAGCATGACGATCATCGGCACGGTCCAGTTGCCGACCGCGTCGTGCAGTGCGCCCAGCGCCAGCGGTGCGGCCGCGGCGATCACGTAGCCGACACCCTGTGCCATGCCGGACAATTGGCGCGCGGTCTGTGCATCGGGGGAGCGCAGGCCCAGGAAGGACAGCGCGGTCGCGAACGCGGCGCCCTGGCCCAGACCCAGCAGCACCGCCCACGCCCACACCGATCCGACCGGCGCCCAGGCGATTCCGGCGAACCCGATGACGTTCAGCACCACCGCCGCGGCGACCAGCGGGCGTTGATCCCGCAGCCGGCGTTCGAACAGCGGCACCGCCATCGCGCCGACGGCCTGCGTCAGACTGACCAGCGAGACG
The DNA here is from genome assembly GCF_050434125.1 of Nocardia sp. GP40. Lineage (NCBI taxonomy): Bacteria > Bacillati > Actinomycetota > Actinomycetes > Mycobacteriales > Nocardiaceae > Nocardia > Nocardia sp. GP40. The sequence continues at coordinate 155,140 of NZ_JBNPVW010000010.1, forward strand.
GCGTACCCGGCGGCCTCCTTGCCCAGGCCGCGATCGATGTAGATGGTCGGCATCCAGCCGATGATCGCGTAGGCCAGCACGGATTGCAGGCCCATGAACGCGGTGACCTGCCAGGCCAGCTTGTCGCGCCACAGCTCCCAGTGCCCGCCCGGCGCCGCCGCCCCTGGATCTCCGCCGCGCCGCAGCCTGGGGAGCCAGGCCAGCCCCGCAACGGCCGCCGGAATCGCCAACAGCGCCAACGGCATTCGCCAGCCGGTGTGAAGTCCGTGCTCGATCGGGACCGCCAGCGCCGAGGCCCCGGCCGCGCCGACGGTGACCGCGACCGAGTACACCGCGGTCACTGTCGTGACCCGATCGGGGTAGTCGCGCTTGATGATCGCGGGCACCGCGATATTTCCGATGCTGATCGCCACGCCCGCCAGCAGCGATCCCGCGAACAGCACCGCCGTCACGGGGATGACCCGGATCAGCAGCGTCGCGGTCAGCAGCCCCATCGCCGCGACCAGCAGGGTCTCCGGCGCTGGCGAGCGCCGCAGGAATGGCGCGATCAAGCCGTACATGCCGAAGCAGACCAGCGGCAGCGTCGTCATCGCGCCCGCCGCGGCGCTGGACAGATGCAGCTCGTGCTGGATCTCGGACAACATCGGACCGACCGCCGTCACCGCGGGCCGCAGATTGATCGCCACCAGGACGATGAGTAGGAGCCTGAGCGGGGCGCTGTCGGTGAAGCCGCCGAGAGGCCGCGCACGGCCGGGGTGACGGCGGAGGTACGCCGAGGGGGTGCTGTCGGCGGAGCCGTCGGTGGACCGCGCACGGCCGGAGCGAATGCGGAGGTACGCCGAGGGGGTGCTGTCGGCGGAGCCGTCGGTCGACCGCGCACGGCCGGAGCGAATGCGGAGGTACGCCCACTGCTGCCCGGACATCACCGCGCCGACTTTCTGTCTTGTGCCGCAGGCGATTCCGGGGACCGCGAGCCGGGTTGTCTTCGTGAATCGCTCGTGCCCTCCGGCATACTCCGGATGCGGACTTCCGGAGTGTTCGGCGTATCGGTACCCGCGCCGGCCTTCGCCCGGGGAGCCCTGGCGTTCGCCGTCCGGGTCGCGCGGTGGGGCATCGCAGGATCGACTGCAGCGCCCGTATTTTCGGCCTCCGCGAGCGAATCCAGCACGGCCAGTGTCGGTTCCACGACCGCTGCTGCCGCCCGACCCGCCGCCTCGGCGTCACCGGCGGCGATTGCGTCGACCACCGCGCGGTGCGCGGCCGGACCCGCCTCGGGTACCTCGTGGTCGCGGCGCACCGCTCCCAACGCCTGCCGCAACTGCGCCGCGAAGAAGCGCCCGGCCTCGACGAGCACCGGGTTGTGGGTGATCTCCATGATCGTGAGGTGGAACTCGGCATCGGTATCACCGAATTCGATTGCGCCCGTGGCGGAATTCCGCGCCTCGAGCAGGGTGTGCAGCCGCGCGATATCCGCCTCGGTGCGCCGCCGGGCGGCCAGCTTGGCGGCCTGCACGTCGTAGGCCAGCTGCACCTCGAACACGTCGCGCACATCGCAGCGCTGCATCCGCTGCAGCAGCGGCCGGGGGTCGGCGGCGCTGCGCACGTAGGTGCCGTCGCCGCGCCGCACCTCGAGCACGCCGATATGGGTCAGGGCGCGGATCGCCTCGCGCACCGCCGGGCGGCTGACCCGCAGTTGCCGGGTGAGCTCCAGCTCGCCGGGAATCCGCTGTCCCACGGCCCATGCCCCGCTCCGCACGGTCGCCTGCAGCTGGTCCAGGACCGCGTCCACCGTCGATCCGGCCGAGACCGGTGTCAGTTCCACCACTGCTCCTCCTGTCAGATGTCAGACATCTTATGGGCGGGAGCGACGGCCGGACAAGGGGGCGGCGGGGATGCCGGCGTGGGTTGAATCACCCGGTCAGTAGGCTGGTGGGCATGAATGCTCCCACCGCCACCGGCACCGACGTTCGCGCGGCGGTGCACGACGCGGCGCGCCGGGCCCGGGTGGCCTCGCGCACGCTCGCCCGCCTTACCACCGCCGAGAAGAATGCGGCCCTGCACGCGTGCGCCGATGCGCTGCTGGCCGCCGCCGATCGCGTGCTGGCCGCCAACGCCGGGGACATCGAGGCCGCGCGGGCCGCGGGCACCGCCGCTTCCCTGCTGGACCGGCTGCGCCTGACCCAGGCGAGGCTCGAGGGGATCGCCTCCGGGCTGCGTCAGGTCGCGGGCCTGCCCGATCCGGTCGGCGTGGTGGTGCGCGGCTCCACGCTGCCCAACGGCCTCGAGATCAAGCAGGTGCGGGTGCCGCTCGGCGTGCTCGGCATGGTGTACGAGGCGCGGCCGAACGTCACCGTCGACGCCTTCGGGCTGGCGCTGAAATCCGGCAACGCGGCCCTGCTGCGCGGCTCCTCCTCGGCCGCGCGCTCCAATGCCGCACTGGTCGAGGTGCTGCGGGAAGCGCTTGCGGCGCAGGATCTTCCGCCGGACGCGGTGCAGTTGCTGCCGAGCCAGGACCGCTCCAGCGTCACCCATCTGATCCAGGCGCGCGGCCTGGTCGACGTCGTCATCCCGCGCGGCGGCGCCGGACTGATCGACGCGGTCGTCCGCGACGCGCAGGTGCCCACGATCGAGACCGGCACCGGCAACTGCCACGTCTACGTGCACGCCGCCGCGGATCTGGACATGGCCGAGTCCATCCTGCTCAACGCCAAGACCCGGCGGCCGAGCGTGTGCAACACCGCCGAGACGGTGCTGATCGACAGCGCCGTCGCGGATGTCGCTGTGCCCCGGCTGATCTCGGCGCTCGAGACCGCCGGGGTCACCGTCCACGGCGATCTGCCCGGCCTGGTGCCGGCCACCGACACCGACTGGGCCGACGAATATCTCTCGATGGACATCGCCCTGAAGGTGGTCGAGGACCTGGACGCCGCCCTCGAACACATCAACCAGTGGGGCACCGGCCACACCGAGGCCATCGTCACCTCCGACCTGCGCGCCGCCCGCGAATTCACCGACCGCGTGGATTCGGCCGCCGTCATGGTCAACGCCTCCACCGCCTTCACCGACGGCGAACAATTCGGCTTCGGCGCCGAAATCGGCATCTCGACCCAGAAGCTCCACGCCCGCGGCCCGATGGGCCTACCGGAACTGACCTCCACCAAGTGGATCGTCTGGGGAGACGGGCAGATTCGCCCGGTGTAGGTGCTCGGCGAGCTGGTCCGGCCGACTGTACAGGCCGACCAGCTCGGCACTCGGTTCGGCGCCGGCACACCGGGATCCGCATTGCGACAACGCTGATCACGGCTAGTGATGAATACCAGTGCCCGGGTTGCGGCGGCAGATTGCTTGCGCATCGATCTCGGGGGGTTGCTCGAACTCGCATGAGATATGATCTGGCCCTTGAAGATACGCGGAGGGGGGAATACTCGGTTGCTTGCCACAAGGGGGGATAGTTCTGCGCTGCAAGCGGAGATCGCCGCCTTCTACTCCGGGTTCGGGCAGCCCGAGCTCTTGATGGACGCGTTCGCCGATGCCGTACTGCTGATCCAGATCACCGATGACGACCGGATCCTGGTATCGCAATTCGAGGGCGTCGGATGGATCTGCGCCTTCACCAGCGTGGGGGAGTTCGCGCGATTCCTGGTGCGCCGCACGGTCGTCCCCGATCGGGAACAACCGTGGCGGGAGTGGTCTGACCGGTGGCCGATCAGCTGGATGTCGACCCGAAGCTGCTGCAGGAGGCAGCCGACGGCATCAACAAAATCGTCGGCGAGTTGTCCGACGTGGGTATCGAATCGACCGCCGTGGTCGGGCGCGGATTCTCGGACACGAGGCTGTCGCCGATGGAGGCGGGAAACGAATCGGTGCGGGAGGCATTCGGCACGTTCTGTGACCGCTGGTCGTGGGGAGTGCGGGCGTTGGTGCAGGACGGCAACGACATCGCGGACACCCTGAATTTGGCCGCCGGGCTGTACCACGAAGAGGACGAGGAATTCTCCAACACGTTCAAGGAGGCGTACGCGGACCTCACCAGCAATCCGCACCTGACCGCCCAGCAGGTCGATGCGCAATCGTGGGGGCAGACGTTGTCGGACAACATGGTCAACAACGCGCTTCATCCCGACTACAGCCAGAAATCGTTCGAGCAGATGGCGGCGCACAATTCAAATGACGCACGGGCGGTCATAGCGGCCGCACCGGGAGTCGTGACGAACCCGATCACACCCTGGAAATCGGCGGATCCCGCAGCGGCGGCCAAGGCCCGGGCCATTCTCGGGCAGCCGGGACAGAAGTAGATGTTCGACGACCTCAGCGACGCGATCTCCGCCGCGGAGAAATCGGTCGGCGAACTCGCGGACGCAGGGCTGCACAGCGTCGCCTCCGTGGCACACAATGTCGGCGCGGACTCGGTGGCAAAGGCCGCACGGTTCACTCGACCTCCCCGACCCCGTAGGCCCCAGATCCACACCAGAAGCACGCCCCACCGACGCAGCGCCCGGACACAACAGCCCCCGTGATCCGGCGCGACCCGGTGACCACAACCCCGGTCCCGAGACACCGCGCAATTCGCTGAACCTCCCTGACCAGGTTCCCGCTAAATCACCGGAGCCAGTGCACCCGAATGCGGTACCCGACGCTCCTCCAGACCCTGGCGGCGCGGAGCCACACCCGACTGCGCCGGATCTGCCATCCGTAGAGATCAACGATGTTCACCCTCCGGGGATGACCAAGGTGGACCTCTCCCCGGAAGATCAGAAGGTACTGGACGACTACATCGGGGGGTATGGGCCAGCGGCGAACTACGCGGTCCGTAATGGCATCGCCACACCGGAACAGCTCGCGCACCTCCGGCGTGTCGACGAGGTGGTGGCCAAGATGCAGAGCTATCAGGGTCGCGTGTTTCGCCGAGCTGAGTTGAGCGCTGAGGATATCGCGAAGTATAAGGAAGGCGCTATCATCACCGAACCTACTCCGACGTCGAGTTCAGCGTCCCCGAAAGCTGGTGACGACCTGCGGGCAAATCGCAACGTTGAATTTCAGATAATTTCTAAGGATGGAAAATACTTGGGGCTAAATTCCGCCATCCCCTACGAGCATGAAGTAGCGTTCCCGTCAACTACAAAATTTTCTGTTTCGAAGAATTTCTTAGATCCCGTTACTGGCCGTACAATAATTCGATTGATAGAACGATAGGAGTCGAAATGGCTGAATGGTACAAAGGGAAACGCTTCTCAACCCCCGAGGAGGAAGGGCTTCCACCGCTGACCGAGCAGGAGATCGCCGACGCCGACGCGGCGTTCGAGGAGTTCGACCGCCTGCGGGCAGCCGTCCCTCCGGAGCAGCGGTTCCCCCTCCGGGACCACTTCGTTGAGGACGACAGGCTCGGTGCCGAGGCCCAGGCGGCGTACCTGGCCGAGGTCGAGGAGCGGAAGAAACGCGGCGAGCACCAGGATTGACGCCCGCCAGGTGCGTCCTGTGTCGGTATGCCGCGCCGAGTTCGACCGAACTCGGCGCGGCCCGCGATGCCAGGTGCGCGCCGTCGAACGCACCCGCGGTGGCGGGTCGCCCAGCCAGCTGAGCTGCATACGAAACTACCCAAGTGATGGAACTATAAGGAGTACGACATGGAGGAAATCGGCGGAAAGATCTTCCAAACCCCGGAAGAGGCGGGAGTCCCCCGACTCACCGAGGAGGAGATGGCGGCCATCAGGGCCAAGTTCGACGAGTACAACCGCCAACGTGCCGCTGGTGAGTGGCGTGAGCATACCCAAAAGCTGCCCGGGCGATTCGGTGGAACCGATGACCTCGCCGGCACCGAGTACGAAGGTTGGACCCGTGACGCGAGTACCGGCCAGTGGTACGACAAAGATGGCCGCCCGGTTGACGACAGCAAGTGACGCTCACTGTGGAGTGGTCATCGGTGACCTCTGCATTCGCTACCGAAACCGGTGCGCCACAACCACATCCGCATGACGACGCTGATCACTCACCGCACAGCCGAGCCGCCGCCGATGAGGGCGTGCGCGAGGAAGCCTCGACCTCCGGCGCCGCCCACAACCGCACCGAGCACGAGAGAACCATCTCCGATAACCATGTCGACCTCGGTACGGGTGAGTTCTTCCTAGCGCAAACCGATGTCGAGCTACTCGGTGTGCTGTCACTGGTATTGCGGCGTACACACTGCTCGAATTACCGGTTCGGCCGGTGGTTCGGTCCGTCGTGGTCGGCGACGCTGGATGCGCGACTGGTGGTCGAGCGCGAGGGGGTGACCTTTCTCGGCGAGGACGGTGTCATGCTCGCGTTTCCGCACCCCGAAAACGGAGTCGCGGTGCAACCGATTACCGGCGTGCGGCGGTGGACGCTGACGCACACCGAGGTCGGCGCCTATCAGCTGTGGGATCAACGCCGGGAACTGATTTGGCATTTCGCGCCCGAGCCGGGACTGGGCGGCGAGGAGTCTCAGCTCGGGAACTATGCGGTGTCGGCGATCACCGACCGGTTCCGCAACCGCGTCCGGTTCCAATACGACAGACGCGGTGTGCCGGTGGCGGTTTCACATTCCGGTGGATACCGGGTGTCGATCGATACCGAGTCGGGACGGATTACGCGGCTGTCGGTGCACGACCGCGGTTCGGTCATTCCGATTCGGGAATTCGCCTATGAGGCAGGTGAATTGGTGGCCGAAACCAACGCCGTCGGTGCGAGCACGCAGTACACCTACGACGAGCATCGGGTGACCGCGTGGACGGACTCCAACAGCAACCAGATGGTGAACACCTACGACGAATCCGGGCGTGTGGTGTTCCAGCGTGGCATCTTCGGCGTCCTCGACTGCGACTTCATTTATGCCGAATTCCCCGACAACACTGGCTCTCTCACCACTGTGATCGATTCTCTCGAGGCGGTCACCCGTTACGGCTTCGATCACGATCTACAGTTGCGGGATCTGGTCGACCCTGGCAGCGGGCACACGCACCGTGACTACAACGTCGACCGCCGCCCGTTGAAGGTCATCGGCCCCGATGGCGCGCTCACCCACTATCGCTACACCGCCGATGGTGACATCGCGCAGATCAGGCGGCCCGACGAGTATGCCCTGTCGTTCGAGTACGCATTCCGCGGGCGGCCGACAGTGTGCACCGATGTCGACGACAGTGTGCGCCATCAGGAATGGGATGGCTCGGGCAACCTCATTACGGTGACCGATCCCGCGGGAGCCCGCACCGAATACCGGTACCATCCCAATGGCGCTGTCGCCGAGGTGATCGGCGAGGGTGGTGTTCGAACCATGATTGAAGTCGACGGGGCCGGACTGTCGACGCGGATCACCGATCCCGCGGGCGCGGTCACAAGCGTCGATCGTGACGGGTTCGGCCGCCCGATCCTGAGCATCGATCCCCTCGGCGCGCAGATCCACTACGAGTGGTCCGTCACTGGAAAGCTGCTGAGCCGCACAGATTCTGACGGGCATACGGAGTCGTGGTCTTACGACGGGGAAGACGGTCTGCTCACCCACACCGACCGCGCCGGGGGACTGACCTCGTTCAGCTACGGACCGTTCGCCCTCGTCGCCGCCCGCGCCGACCCCGACGGCTCCACCACCGACTTCCGCTACGACTCGCAACGCCGTCTCATCGGTGTGATCAACCCACTGGGCCAGCGCTGGAGCTATGAATACGACCTCGCCGGGCGACTCATCGCCGAAACCGACTACAGTGGCGCGGTCACCCGCTTCACTTACGACCGGGACGGGCGTGTCGCGACTATTACCGCCGACACCGGCGTCACCCTTCATCACAGCTACGACCTCCTCGGCCGCCCGATCGAAACCATCGCCGACACAGGAGAATTCGTCAGGTACACCTACGACCCGGCTGGGCGCGTCCGCACCGCCACCTCCGGGACCGGCGACGAGATCGGGCGCACGTTGGCCTTCGGCTACACCGCGACCGGCGAATGTGCGGCCCAGCAGCTCGACGACGAGCCTGCCATGCGGTACGAATACGACTCGCAGGGAAGGCCGACCCGACGAACGAGTCCCAGCGGTGCTGTCACATCGTGGAAGTACAACTCCGCCGGCCACATCCGGAGCATGGATACCGACGATCATTGTGTGGACTTCTCCTATGATCCGCTCGGCCGTCTTACCGGATGGCGTGTCGGTGAAATCGATTGCAGCAGAGCGCACACCGAATACGGATGTGTTTCCGCACAACAGGTCATCGCATTCCCCGCGGTGTCGCTGAGTCTGGACCTGGGGTCGGCCAACCGTCCCGACCCGATGTCGATACGCCGCGACGAATACTCCTACCGCCCAGATGGATACGTCACCGCCCATAGGAGCGATTGCACCGGCACCGCACCGGTCGAACGGCAATACACCCGGGATCCCGTGGGTCGGGTGACCGCTGTCTCCCGGAACGGAATCGCCTCCGCGACATATCAATACGATCCGCTGAGCAACATCGTCGCCGTGACTGTTCCGCACGCCACCACCGGTGCCACAGGGCTGGAGCTCGACGAGGACGGTAGCCGTGAGTACCGCGGCAACCTCCTCATTCGTGCCGGTCGCACCCACTACCACTACGACCGGTCCGGGCGGCTCATCCGTAAGGAAAGAACCCACCGGTCGCGGGAAATCGAAGTCTGGCACTACCGCTACAACGCATTCGACCAGCTCACCGATGTGTGGACTCCCACCCGGCAATGGTGGCACTACACCTACGACGGCCTGGGGCGTCGCGTCACCAAACTTCTCCTCCGAACCGATGGAACCGTCGTCGAAGGTGCCGACTTCACCTGGGATGGAATCCATCTGATCGAGCAGGAAACAGAACACTCGATCACCCGGTGGAACTATGAACCCCACACCTTCGTGCCCGTCACGCAGACTACGGACCGGGCGGGTGTAGTCGACCGCGAATTCCTCGCCGTACTCACCGATCCCACCGGTTCACGAACAGACCTCATTGACGCCGACACGGGGCAGATCGCGGGTTCTGCGGAAAGCGACCTGTGGGGGCAAATCGTCTGGCACGTCGGCAACAGCACACCGCTGCGATTCCCGGGCCAGTTCCACGATCCCGAGACCGGCCTGCATTACGACGGTCAGCGTTACTACGATCCCGAGACCGGTCGATACATCACTCCAGACCCGCTCGGTCGCGATTCGAGTCCGAATCCTCACGTCTATCAGAACATCCCCCGATTGCCCACAATGCTCACCGCCTCCAACCTCTGTGCGTTTCTGGGCCTTTGCGGCAAGCCTGACCAGCGCCCGGTCCAGCTCGGATGCCGGGAGAGTTCGGCTTCGGCGCGGAATTCGGCGTCTGGACTGAGAGGCTGCGCGCCCGTGGTGGCGCTACCGGAACTGACGTCCACAAAGTGGATTTACTGGGGAGACGGGCAGATTCGGCCGGTGTAGTCGGGCGCGGCAGGTCGGGATATTCGAATCTGTGCCGTCGAAACAGGGCGAAAGATCCTGTCCCGCACTACTGTCGATTACGGCTCGAAAAGTGGCCGGGCACTTGTGCTTCTGTGGGGGCCGGTGCTGACAGTTAGTGTGTTGCGCCCTCGGTGACCCGAGGGTTGGAAAGGTTGGAAACGAATGATTCGAAATGCCCTGGTCAAGTCCGGTCGAGTGGTGGCGTTGAGCGCCCTGCCGCTGGCCGCCGCGGTGGTCTTCGCGGGTGCGGCCTCGGCCGACACCGGTACGCATGCGCCTACGGCCGCGCCCGTCGCCGCCGGAATTCCGCTGCAGCCCGGCGATATTGCCACCAACCCCAAGGCTCAGTACCCCAGCCCGGTGCTGAACGGTGCGGCGGCCGGTGCGGCGATCGGTTCGGCCGTTGGGTCGGCCACCGGTTCGGGCGGCCCCATCCTCGGCGGTCTGATCGGCGCCCTGGTCGGGGATCTCAACCCCAATGTGATCCCCCAGGTTCTTCCCTGACCCGGTCGGATTAGTTCGGGGGCGGCGGCTCAGCGCGGGGTGAGGACGATGCGTTGATCGCCAGGGGTGCGCAAGTCGCCGCCCTCGGCCACGACATGCCGTGGCCGTGTCGTGCACCAGCTTTCACCAGCTGGATTCGAGAGTTTGCTTGCCAGGGGGGATTTCGACGACGTTGGTTAGGGGGCCAACCGCCGCCGGATTGTCCCAGCCGGTCGGGGTTTCCGGGGTATCGGCGTCCTGTTCGGTTGCGGAGTAATCGGATTCGGGGTTGGCGAGTCCCGTGGTTGCGAGCTGGTTGGTGACCGCGGCGGCGTACGGGTCGTCGCGCAGGGCGCGTTCGAAGGCTGCGGCGGTTTCTCCCGCGAGATCACAGGCCGCGGTGTGGGCGCGGACGATCTCGGTGGCCAGCTTCGGCAACCCGATATCGGCGATACCCTCCGCGAGGGTCAGATTGCGTATTCGGCCGGTGGCGTCGACGGTGACCGCTATCGCGCCGTCCATGGATTCTCCACGGCTGCGGATGGCGGCGATGCCGCGCTGAATCTCCGCGGCTCGCGCCATCATCTGCTCGAGAGCGGTGTCGGTATGGGCCATGGTCAGTCGACCTTGCTCGGCTGGTTGGTGATCAGGGCGCCCACGTTCCGCAGTGATCGGACAGGCGTGTTGTTGTTGTCGTCGAAGTAATGACTGTGCGCGGCCGAGCTGTATCCGTCTTCGTACCAGGACCCCGAGGGACCGGGATCGGACGCGAACTTCTTGCCCCCGAAATCCCCTGCGGCAGGGTCGACTCCCAGCGGGCCCTCGGGCTCGACATGACTGCCGTAGTGGGCACCCATGTAACCGAAGATCGGGCTGAACGGGTCCAGCGGGCCGCCGGTGAGGAGGTAACCGGCAACGCCGCCCGTCAGGATCCCCTTGCTGTGCGAGTAGAGAGGAATCACGTCGTTCGCCGCTCGCGTCGCCCAGACGTGTTGGCTCACCTGCTCTTGCGACAGACCGGCGAGGTGCAGATCGCTGGCGTGCTCGACCGTGGTGCCGGGGCTCGCGATCAGTACCACCTGGTCCGCGTCGAGGGGGTGTTTGGAATTGCTGGCGGCGTCACCGATGAGGGTGGTGCCGTAGCTGTGGCCGATGACGGTGTTGAAGGAAGGTGCTCCCTCATGTGAGGCGCGCAGGCCGCTCTGGAAACTGTCCAGCGCCGGCACGCCGGCGTCAGCGTATGAACGGTATGAAGCGAATGGAGTGTCTATGGCGCCCCACAAACCGTCCAACTTCGACATCGGCGGGTTGTAGCCGTACCAGCAGACCACCGAGGTGCTGCCGGGAGCACCAGCGGCGGTCGTCAGCATATGCTGGCTGTTTCCCATGCCACTGTGGATCTTCGACAGATCCTGCCCGGTGCCGGGCACGTAAGTGGCCACGTACTGCGCGGTGTCAGGGTTCTGGAGGGCGATCGCGCCGTGACCTTGCGTGTCGATGTGCAGCAGGTAGGGGTCCGGGTTGTTCGGGTCGTTCAGGGCGTCGGCGACGGCCTGGTATCCGTCCTGTCCCGCGCCGCCCTGGCTTTGCAGTTGCGTCAGATACCGGCGGTTGTAGTGGTCGCGGTCGACACAGGGCATGCCGTCGATGTTGCCGATGGCCGGATCGGCGGCGGCCAGCGCGTCCTTCTCGGCGGGAGTCAGTGTGACCCACCAGTCGTGGAACTGCTTCGGATCGTTGGCGAATGGGACGTTGCCCTGCGCAGCCAGGGCCAGGAACGGCCGGAAAGCGGCCGGTATCGGCTCCGCGTCGGGGTTCTTCGCCAGGGCGGCGATCGCCTGGCCGGCGTTGGAAATTTCGATGGCGGCGGCAGCGTCGAGGTTGTTGAAGCCGGCAACCGCGGGAACCAGATGGGACTCGATTTCCCTGGCGCGTTCGTCCGCGGCCGCCTGCGCCGCCAATAGCATCTTGGTGATCGCATCCGGATGCGCCTGGCAGGTGGTGGGCCGGAAAAACGTCGGCGCCGTGACATGGCCGTCGGGTGCGACTGTGCATCCCGCCGCCTTGGCCTGATCGTCGTAGGTCACGACGGTCTGGCGGGCCGGGCCGAGGGCGGCCGCGGCATTGCCGAGCGCCTCGATCTGCGCATCGATCGCGGTGGCCAGGGCGCTGCCCGCGAGATGGTTGGCCAGGCTCGTCGTCGATGCCGCGGTCGCGCCGTCGCCCTTCCAGGTGCTCATGGTTTCGTCTACACCGCGGCGTATCTGGTCGAGCGTCGAACTGAACGTACGGTTCTTCTCGGCGAGGGAGGTCGCCGTCTTCACCAGGGTCTCCGGATCCGTGGCGCGAATCTGATCGACCGTCGCCATCAGGCCGCGCCCCGGTCGTATTTCTGGAGCGCGGTGGAGTTCTCGGTATCCATCGCGTGGTAGTCCTTGATGCCGGCGCCGCACGCGAACGACATGTGCTCGATCGTGTGTGCGATCTGCGCATATCCGGCCAGGATCGGTCCGGCGAGGCCCTCGGCCGCCGCGCCGGTGGCTGTGTCCTTCATCGCGGATGCGGCATCCGAGGCTGCCTTGCTGGGATCGATCGCCGTGATGGTTGCGGACTGAACGCTCAGCATTAACGCCAGATTCCCAAGAATCACGGTATCGACTTGCACGACGATCCCCCTCGTTGTCCCTCGCGTCGCAAGCGGTGCATCGCTCGAATGCATTATCCAGCACCGAAAGTCGTTGACAACTCCACCGTAGAGCACCAGGCGGATTCTTGAATATCCGCCTACGCGCGGATGTTCCCACGCGTTCCGGCCGACCCGGGACCGGGCCCGTCGGCGTCCGGCGGGTGGGGTGTGTACCGTTGATCCTGGGCTTTACGGTGCATAAACGCTTGTGCTCACCGCCCCGCCCCCGGTAGAGCTGAGTGTGAGTGGCGGCGGTCCACTCCGGAGGAGGACCTGTGCAAACCGTGCACGAACCGATCTTCACCTCGGTGGACGAGGTGATCGATCGGCTGGCCACGACCGGGTATCTGGCCGACAAGGCGACGGCCACCTCGGTGTTCCTGGCGGACCGGCTCGGCAAGCCGCTGCTCATCGAGGGGCCCGCGGGTGTGGGAAAGACCGAGCTGGCGCGGGCGGTCGCGCAGGTAGCCGGCGCGGAGCTGGTCCGGCTGCAGTGCTACGAGGGCATCGACGAGGCGCGGGCACTGTACGAGTGGAATCACGCCAAGCAGATCCTGCGCATTCAGGCCTCCAGCGAGAACGGTTGGGCGGAAACGAAATCCGACGTGTTCAGCGAGGAATTCCTGCTCTCGCGCCCGCTGCTGACCGCGATCCGGCGCAGCGACCCGACGGTGCTGCTGATCGACGAGGCCGACAAGGCCGACGTCGAGATCGAGGGCCTGATGCTGGAGGTGCTCAGCGATTTCGCGGTGACCGTGCCCGAGCTCGGCACCATCACCGCCACCCGCATGCCGTTCGTGGTACTCACCTCCAACGCCACCCGCGAACTGTCCGAGGCGCTCAAGCGGCGCTGCCTCTACCTGCACATCGACTTCCCCGGCGAGGAGCTCGAGCGCCGGATCCTGGCCAGCCGGGTGCCCGAGCTGCAGCCCTCGGTGGCGGCGCAGCTGGTGCGGATCGTGCACGTGCTGCGCGGAATGCAGCTCAAGAAGCTGCCCTCGGTGGCGGAATCCATCGACTGGGGCCACACGCTGCTGGCCCTGGGCCTGAAGGATCTGGACGACAATGCCGTGCGCGCCACCCTCGGCGTGGTGCTCAAACACCGCAGCGACCACCAGCGCGCGCTGGCCGAGCTGAAGCTGGCCTGATGTTCGCCGGCAGAGCCCGTCTACCGGCCGCCCGCACGCCGGCCGACCTGCCGGACAACGCCCCGCACGGGCTGCCCGGACACCTGGTCGGATTCGTGGAGGCGTTGCGCGCCAAGGGAATCCCCGTCGGCCCCTCGGAGACCGTGGACGCCGGTCAGGTGCTCACGGTGCTGGATCTGCTGGATCGCGAGATGGTGCGCGAGGGCCTGGCATGCGCGCTGCTGCGCCGTCCCTCCCAGCGCGCCACCTTCGACGGGCTCTTCGACCTGTGGTTTCCCGCTGCGCTCGGCGAGCGCGCCGGCGCGGACGAGATCGAGATCCCGCGCAAACCGGACGGCGAGGTCGACATCCTCGAGCTGCGAAAGATGCTCGCGGAGTTGCTCGTTGCCGACCCGTCCGGGGAACGCACCCGCGCCCTGCAGGAGCTGGCGGCGCAGATGGTCGAGCAGATGGGGCAGTACCAGTCGGCCGGTGGCCCCTCGTTCTCCGCATACCAGACGCTGAAGGACGTGCAGCCGGAGCTGCTGGTCAGCAAGCTCCTCGCGGGATTGGCCGCGGGCGTGGACGATTCGGACTTCGGCTCCGAAATCGCCCGGCGCGCTGCCCGTTCGCGGGTCAAGGAGTTCCGCGCCACGGTCGAGGCCGAGACCAGGCGCCGCGTTGCGGAGCGGATCGGGCGCGAACGGGTGGCCTCCTACGGCGTGCAGCGCCAGGCCCAGGACGCGGACTTCCTGCGCATCTCCGAGAACGAGCTGGCCGAGCTGCGACGCAGCAGCCAGCGGCTGGCCCGTGTGCTGGCCTCCCGCCTGGCCGCCCGCCGCCGTCGCGCCCGCCGCGGCGAGATCGATCTGCGCCGAACGCTGCGCCGGTCGATGTCCACCGGCGGCGTGCCGATCGATCTGGCGACCCGCAAGCCGCGCCCGGGACGCCCGGATCTGGTGCTGCTGTGCGATATTTCGGGATCGGTGGCCGGATTCTCCAGCTTCACCATGCTGCTGGTGGATGCGCTGCGCGAACAGTTCTCCCGGGTGCGTATTTTCGCGTTCGTGGACCGGGCCGACGAGGTCACCCACCTGTTCGACCAGGTCACCCCGCTGGATCAGGTGACCCGGCGCATCTTCAGCGAGACGAAGGTCGTCGGCATCGAGGGGCACTCCGATTACGGTGCGGCCCTGGACGGATTTGCCGAAGGCTGGCCCGACGCGGTCACCAGCCGCACCTCGCTGCTGATCCTCGGCGATGCCCGGACCAACTACCGCGACCCCGCGCTGGACACGCTGCGCCGGCTGACCGAGACCGCCAAGCACGCCTACTGGCTCAATCCCGAGGCGGAGAAGGTATGGGGCACAGGAGATTCCGCGGCACATCGGTACGCGGAGATCATCGAGATGTACGAATGTCGTTCGGCGCGCCAGCTGACCGCGGTCGTGGGGCAGCTGCTGCCGGTGTGAGGGCGGCCGCACGGCCCGCCGGCGGGTATTAGGTTTTCTTAAGCGCACGGCAGGGGAGCGTGGTGACCATGCTCGCATGGATACCGCGGAGATCCGGCACGCGCTCACCAGTGCCCGTACCGTACCGGACGGCAGTGGCCGCACCCGCCGCCTCGAGACGCTCGCCGACGCCGCGCGCGACGGCGCCGACCGGCTGGCCGAGGCGGAGGTCCTGCTGGACCTCGTCCGGGCATACACCTATGCGGGGGAACGGGACCTGGCGCCGTCGGCCTTCGACCGGCTGCTGCGCGTCTTCGACGACAATGCCGGCGCGGTGGGCGCGCTGTCGCATTCGGTGCACTGGTATCTGAAGTGGATGACGCACAACCTCATCGACAATCCGGCGGTGTCGCTCACCACCGTGTACCACTGGCTCGATGAGCTCGAAAGGCGATACCGTGCAGCGGAATACAGTATGCGACCCGTGCTGAAGCTGCGCTCGGAGCTGGCCCGCAATCTGGGCGATTACGAGACCGCCGCACGGCTGCGCGAGGAGTCGCTGGCCGCCCCGCGCGACACCATGACCGATTGCGAGGCCTGCGAATGCCATTGGGCGGGAACGTTGTCCGTGGCAATGGGCGAGGATCGGGATGCGCTGGAGCGGTGGGCGCCGGTGCTCAACGGCAGGCGGCGCTGCACCAAGGAGCCGCATCGCATCCGGGCGCACGCCCTGCTGCCGCTGGTCCGTGCCGGTAGGGTCGGCGAGGCCCGCAGCGCGCATCTGACCGGATATCCGCTGGTCCGTGACAAGCCCGGGCTGCGGTACGCGGTCGCGCAGCACATCGAGTTCTGCGCCCTGACCGGCAACGAGGCCCGCGGCCTGGACATCCTGGCCGAACACGCGGGCTGGCTCACCGACGCGGGCGCCGATGCCGATCTGCGCCTCGAATTCGCCACCGGGGCAGGTGTGCTGCTGCGCCGGCTGGTCGAGCTGGGGCACGGCGATCTGCTGGTCGGCAGCCGGACGGCGGGGTCCGTCCTGGCCGAGCTGCTCCTCGAGATCGACACCCTGTGCAACCGGTACGACACCCGCAACGGCACCGATGCGGTCAGCACCGCCATCCGGGCGCGCCTGGTCGCGGCGCCGCTGCTGGACCGTCTGCCGCTCGGCATCAGGAGCTCCACGTCGCTGCGGCCGGCCGCGGCGCACCGCGCGGATCCGTCCGCCGAGGCGGCGCGGTGGGCCGGCCGGCTCGGCGAGCTCGCCGCGGCCCGGCTGGCGGCCGACCCGGCCGGCGCCGAGCAGCGCCTGCGGCATGCCCTGAACGTCGGGGCGCGAGTACTCTCGCCCGAGCAGCTGGCTCGGCTGAGTTCGCTACTGGTAACGGCGATCTCGGTGCAGCCGGGCCGGGAATCGGCGCTGGCCGACGCGGCCGTGACCGCGGCCTGGCGCTGGGAGACCCTGTCCGAGGCCGACGCGGTGCATCACGCCCTGGTCGCCGCCCGCGCCTGCCATCGCGCCGGGCGCCACGGTGAGGCGGCCGCGCTGTTCGAACAGCCCCTCTCGCTCGCACCGGCGGAGCCCGGCACCGACATTCCGTATCCGCCGTCCGAGATCGCGCTGATTCGACGGCAATTCGGGGAATCGCTGAACGGCCTGAACCGATATCCCGATGCTGCAGCGCAATTCACCGAGGGCGCCCGGCTGGTCCTCGACACCCCCGCGCATCGTGAGTTGCATGCGGAGCTCGAGCACGCCGCCGCGGCGGCGCTGTCGCTGAGCGGCCGTGACGCCGACGCCCTGGCCGCCTACCTGCGCGCCGCCGAGCTGTTCGATGTCCTCGATCGGCTCGCCGCGCGTGCCCGGTGCCTGCGCGCGGCGGCATGGCTGCAGTTCTGGGGCGAATCCCGCGAGCAGGGGCTGGGGACCATGCGGACTCTGCTCTCGGATCTCGTGCTGCGTGCGGAGGCCGCGCCCGCTCCGGAGGTCGATGCCGAACTCGTGCAGACCCGTCGCCAGCTCGAGGCCATGCTGGACGAGGAGCGTGCCGAGTGACCCGCCTCGCGGTGGTGCTGACGGTGGCCGCCCTGATGGCTATCGCCCTGTGCGCCGGGTCCGGTTCGGCGACCTGTGCGGCCGCCGGCTCGCCGCACCACCATCGCACCTCGGTCGTGCGCGTGGAGCGCTGCGCCGCCGCCGGGTTCCGGTCCCTGGTGGATCGCTGACAGCCCGTCTCCGCCGTCGGGGGGCGCGGTACCGGGGGGTTCGTACACCGCCCAGTAAGCTCGACAGCCGTGCAAGAAACAGGCCGGCGCAAACTGGGCGTGATGGGCGGAACGTTCGACCCCGTCCACCATGGGCATCTGGTCGCCGCCAGCGAGGTCGCGCATCGTTTCGATCTCGACGAGGTCATCTTCGTGCCGACCGGGGAACCCTGGCAGAAGTCGGGAAAGCAGGTCAGTCCGGCCGAGGATCGCTATCTGATGACGGTGATCGCCACCGCCTCCAATCCGCGGTTCTCGGTCAGCCGAGTCGACATCGACCGCGGCAAGACCACCTACACCGTCGACACGCTGCGTGACCTGCAGGCACAGCATCCGGATGCGGAGCTGTACTTCATCACCGGTGCGGACGCGTTGTCCAACATCCTGACATGGCAGGATTGGACGGAACTGTTCGAACTCGCGAAGTTCGTCGGGGTGAGCCGTCCGGGATACGACCTGAATATCGAGGACCTCGAGAAACACCTTCGGGACAGTCCGGACGATGCGGTGACCGTGATCGAGATCCCGGCCCTGGCGATCTCCTCGAGCGAGTGCCGCCGCCGCGCGTCCCAAGGCCGGCCGGTGTGGTACCTCGTTCCGGACGGGGTCGTGCAGTACATATCGAAACGGCACCTCTACGTGCCGGGGAGGAACGGAAGGTAGGCCTATGACAGCATCCGCCGAGGCAGCGCAGATGGCGCAGGTGGCTGCGCTCGCGGCCGACGAGAAGCTGGCCACCGACGTGGTCGTGCTCGACGTGTCCGAACAGCTGGTGATCACCGACTGCTTCGTCATCGCGTCCGCGCCCAACGAGCGTCAGGTCAACGCCATCGTCGACAACGTCGAGGAGAAGCTGCGGCTGGCCGGGCACAAGCCCGTGCGCCGTGAGGGCACCCGCGAGGGTCGCTGGGTGCTGCTCGACTACGTCGAGGTGGTGGTGCACATCCAGCACAGCGACGAACGCGATTTCTATGGGCTGGAACGGCTCTGGAAGGATTGCCCGGCGATTCCGGTCGCCGGGATAGGGAAATCCGGGACTCCCGGCGAGTGACCGCCGGTCCGCGCGCGGGAGAACTTTCGGACAGATATGGAACCTATGAGTAAGCACGCGGGCGTGCGCCGGTTGATCCTGTTGCGGCACGGTCAGACCGAATGGAACGCCACCGACCGCATGCAGGGCCAGTACGACACCGAGCTGAGCGAACTCGGCCGCCGCCAGGCCAAGGTGGCGGCCCGCGAGCTGGGCGGGAGCGATGCGATCGCCCTGCTCTCCTCGGACCTGCGGCGCGCCTACGACACCGCCGCTGCGCTGGCCGAGTGCAGCGGCCTGGACATCGTGCCTGATCCGCGGCTGCGCGAGACGCTGCTGGGTGAGTGGCAGGGCCTGACGCATGTCGAGGTGGACGCGCGGTGGCCCGGGGCCCGCCAGCGTTGGCGCCTGGATGTGAATTTCACCCCGCCCGGCGGCGAGAGCAAGGCCGAGGTGGGCGCGCGGGCGCTGCCGGTCGTGCGGGAGCTGTTCGCCGCGCGCGCGGACTGGCCCGGTCGTACCATCATCCTGGTCGCGCACGGCGGGTTGATCGCCGCTCTGACTGCCGCATTGCTCGAGTTGCCCCCCGCGAACTGGCCCGTCCTGGGTGGACTGGCGAATACCAGCTGGGTGCAGCTGAGCAGCCACGGTCCGAGCATCGAGCAGCCCGGGTGGCGGCTCGATGTCTGGAACGCGGCGGCAAAGGTAGCACCTGATGTCCTCTGAAAAGTCCTCCCCGAACGACCGGGACGAGCCGGCCCGGCAGGTGTCGGACGAATTGCTTCGCAAGGCGTCCGAGGGACCGGTACGGCACCTACCGGACGCACTGTTCGGCGGCCCGGGCCCGGCGCAGGAGCCGACGTCCGGCGGTGAGGCGTCCGCGTCGCGCGGTGACGCCTCGGCGCCCGACGGCGGCGCCGGGCCGGCTGCCGCGGGAGCCGAGCGCGGTGTAGCCGTATCGGATGAACTGCTGCGCAAGGCATCCGAGGGTCCCGTGTGGCACCTGCCGGATCTGCTCTTCGGCGGCTCGGTGCCGGAACCGGCCGCATCGCAGCAGGATTCGGTCGTGTCGAGCGCGGACCGATCCGGTGGGGCGGCGGTTCCGGAGGAGGCCGAGGGGGATACCGGTCCGCCGGGGACGTCCGCAGGCGAGCCCGCGACCGCCGGATCGGCCGCCACATCCTCCGCCGCTGCCGGTGGGGTCGCTGCGTCGGATGTGCTGTCCGACACTGCCTCCG
This sequence comes from Nocardia sp. GP40, assembly GCF_050434125.1. Taxonomy (NCBI): domain Bacteria; kingdom Bacillati; phylum Actinomycetota; class Actinomycetes; order Mycobacteriales; family Nocardiaceae; genus Nocardia; species Nocardia sp. GP40. The sequence continues at coordinate 174,865 of NZ_JBNPVW010000010.1, forward strand.
GCGATGAGTCGCCGGTCGTCACCGATACCGTCGCGCCGGGTTCGGATCCTGCCGATCCCGCGAACAATGATTCGGACGTGACGCCGCCCCTGGTGGCCTCCGACGTATCGGGTCCGCGGGACACCGGGGATGCCGATGATCCCGAGCCCCGGCCGGTCCTGTTGGTGCTCGCCGACTCGCTGGCGTATTTCGGCCCCAAGGGCGGATTGCCCGCCGACGATCCCCGCATCTGGCCGAATCTGGTTGCGGCGGAGTTGGATTGGGATGTCGAGCTGGTCGCCCGGATCGGCTGGACCTGCCGGGACGCGTACTGGGCGCTGATCGGCGACCCGCGGGTGTGGGCGGCGGTGCCGCGTGCGGGCGCGGTGGTATTCGCAACCGGCGGAATGGATTCGCTGCCCTCGCCCCTGCCCACCGCGCTGCGGGAGCTGATCCGCTATGTGCGGCCGCCGGAGCTGCGGCGAGTGGTGCGGGACGGGTACAACTGGCTGCAGCCCCGGCTGTCCAGGCTCGGTCGTCCGGTGGCGCTGCCGCCGCGGGTGAGCGTCGATTATCTGGAGCAGTCGCGCACTTCGCTCGCGCAGCTGCGGCCGGAGCTGCCGATCGTGGGTGTGCTGCCGTCGGTGCACGACTGCGAGGCGTACGGCCGCGTGCACACGGGCCGCGAGCCCGCGGTGCGGGCGCTGCGCGAGTGGTCCGCGAAAACCGCTGTGCCGCTGGTGGATCTGGGCGATGCGGTGCGCGACAATATCTTCTCCGGTGAGTCGAATCCGGATGGCATCCACTGGGGTTGGGAGGGGCACACCGCCGTCGCGCGGGCCATGGTGAAGGCGATATCGGAGGTGCGGTCCTGAAGCCGCTCCAGGAAGGTGCCTGACCGATGTCCGTCGTGGTGGTCACCGATTCCTCCGCGAGCCTGCCCGCGGATCTGATTGCGGACCTGGGCATCCTCGCGGTGCCGCTGCATGTGCTCGTGGACGATCACGAACTGCGGGAGGGTGTGGACGACTGCGCCATCGACTACAGCTCCGCCACGGTCACCACCTCTGCCGCCTCGCCCGGTGAGCTGCGCGAGGCCTACGAGCGGGCGTGGGCGCTGTCCGAGGGCGATGGTGTTGTGGCCGTGCACATTTCGCGCCAGCTCTCCTCGACGTGGGAGGCGGGTCGTCAGGCGGTGCACGACATGGACGCCGCCGATCGGGTCCGGCTGGTGGATTCGCTCAGCGCCGGACTCGGCACCGGCCTGCCCACGCTGGCGGCCGCGCGCCGCGCCCGCTCCGGCGCGACGCTGGACATGGTGTACGACACCGCCGTGGCCGCCGCGGGCCGCGGCCGGGCCTTCATCATGGTCAACCGCACCGAGCAGTTGCGGCGGGGCGGCCGTCTGAGCACCGCGGCCGCGTTCTTCGGCACCGAACTGGTGACCAAACCGCTGCTGCAGATCGTCGACGGTCGTTTGGAACTGCGGGAAAAGGCCCGCACCCGATCCAAGGCCTATGCCAAACTCGTTGCCGCGGTAGTGGATGCGGCTGGTGAGCATGGGGCGGCGATCGCCGTGCAGCACCTCGGCGCGGCGGATGCGGCGGCGACTCTGACCGGGCAACTCGCCGAGCTGGTTCCCGATATCCGGGAGTTGGTCACCGCCGAATTCGGGCCGACGTTGGGTGTGCATCTCGGGTCCGGTGCTGTCGGGGTGGTGGTGGTCCCGGGCGGTTGCGGGTAGGTACTCGGTCCCGCGACGACGGACTGGCGTCAGGGGCGGTCGTTGGATCATCGCGACGCGTGAGGAGCGGGCGACGTCGGGCACAGCGTGATCCGATCGTCGCCGCGGCACGATCTTGCACGGTTCGAATCCGCAGTTCAGGAGCTCGCTGAGTCTGGTCGGTGAGAGGTCGTTGGGCGTTGGGCAGCGGCGTTTCGAGGTGAGTTGTCCACAGCGGATCCGTTGTCCACAGGGCAGATATCGGCCCAGCTCGCGGCGGGGGATGTCGGATCGGCGCTCTTACGGTGGCTTCCATGGGGCGCGATGACGAGCGGATGCGAGTGCGGGAGCGGCTGGGGGCGCTGGAGGGCAAACCCGGCGGCCGTGGTCCGTTGCGCAGCGGTCGTTGGGACCTCGACGAGATTGCGTCCTGGGCAACCGATTCCAGCGGGGAGGAGCAGGAATACGGTGCGGCCGAGCAGGAATACGGCGCTGCCGAGCATGATCACGTAGGTCGTCGGAAGGCGGGGGAAGGTGACTTCGGGGACGGGTCCAGGGCCCGTGAAGGAGTTCGCCACGGCTCCCATCAGAGCAGCCGTCGGATGTCCGCTGAGCCTGTTCATTCCGCGGCCGGGGAGGCTTGGCGCGCGGGATTTGGACGGCGGGCGTCGCGGTGGAGGCGGGGCGATGGTGACGGGTCCGGCATCGCTGACTCGGCCGGGACGGAACATTATGGGGCCGAACGCGATCGGGCTGGCGACCGAGAGGGGTGGGATCGCCGGTCGGTGGACGAGGAGTCGGATCTCCGTGAGTCGGTTCATGAATCGGCTGGTTATGCGGAAGGTCAGGTCGAGGAGTCTGGGTATGAACCGGGCGACCGCGAGCGGGCTCGGGTGCACGAGTCCGGGTGGGACGATGCCCCGGGAGCGCCACCTTCACCGCAGTGGTTGAACGAGCCGGTGGGGAGTGTGGCGATGTGGCACGGGCGGTTGGTGCCCGAGCGATTTCGGGGGCTGCGGGTGCACCCCGGGCGGCGCGGAGTGCTCGCACTGGCGGGGGTGGGTGTGGCTGCCGTACTGGTGGCGGCCGCCGCGGCGCAGCGGGAAAGGCCTGTGGCGGAGCCGGTTCCGCCGTTGCCCGCGGTGCAGACCGCGGAGGCGACCGGTACCGCGACGGGGCCGAGCCGACCCGCGGATACGTCCACGCCGGCGCCCACCAGCGATCCGCCCGCCGAGTTGGTCGTGAGTGTTGTGGGCCTTGTGGAGCATGTCGGCCTGATGCACCTCCCGGCCGGATCCAGGGTCGCCGATGCGGTGGCGGCCGCCGTGGCCGAGCAGGGCGCAGACCTGGCGCGCCTCAATCTCGCGCAACGGCTGGCCGACGGTGACCAGGTCGTCGTCGGCGCACTAGGCCCGAACGCCGGATCGCCGCAGCTCGGCAGCGCGATCATCCCCGCAAACGAGCGCCCGCCGTCGGCCCGGACTTCCGGCGCGGCAATGCCTTCCGGCCCCGCGGCCAAGGTCAACCTGAACACCGCCAGCGAATCGGAACTGGATTCGCTGCCCGGCGTGGGCCCCGCGACGGCCCGCAACATAGTGGCCTGGCGCACCGAACACGGCCGCTTCACCGCCATCGACCAACTCGCCGAAATTCCCGGCATCGGCCCCTCCCGCCTCAACCGCCTCCGCGGCCTGGTGACGCTGTGAGCGAGCTTGCGAGCGAACCATCAGTACAGCGCGCCCCGGGCACGACGGAGCCGAGCGCCAGCGAGGTGGAGTCGTGAGCGGCACGGATTCCAACGGTGGGCGGGAGCCGATCTCGGTGCCACAGGCGCTGGATGCGCGGTTGGTGCCCGCGACGGTGATGTGCTGGGGCACGACAATTGTGGTGGTCGAGACGGGATGGCGGACCGGGCTCGTGTTGGGGGCGGTGCTCGGTGCTGCGGCGATTCTGGTGGGGGCGCTCGCTGTTCGGGTTCCTGCGCGGCGGGTGCTGGCCGCGGTGGCGCTGGCGGCGATGCTGGCGGCGGCGGGGTTCGGGATGGCCGCGGGTTGGCAGGAGCATCGGATCGCGGGGCATCCGCTGCGGACGGCGGCGGTGGGCACCCAGCTGACGGTGACGGTCGTTCCGGACGACGATCCGAAGCTGCTGCCCGCCAGGGCATTCGGTGCGCGTCAATGGATGGTGAAGGCGAGCCTGCGGCAGTATCGGCGCGGCTCGGCGCTCTTCCGCGCGGGCGGGGCGGTGATCGTGCTGTCCCCGCAGCGCGGCTGGGCGGGGCTGCTGCCGGGGCAGCCGGTCGAATTCCGCGCCCGGTTGGACCGGCCGTGGCGCCGGGATCTGACGGTGGCCGTCCTGCGCGCTCAGGGACCGCCGCGTGTGGTCGGGGCCGCGCCCTGGTGGCAGCTGGCCGCGGGATCGGTGCGCTCGCACTTCGCCGCCGCGGCCGCGCGGGCACTGCCGCCCGATGCGGCCGGGCTGCTGCCCGGACTGGTCGACGGGGACGTGTCGCGGCTGCCGGATCGGGTGCGCGAGAACTTCCAGCAGACCGACCTGACGCACCTGGTCGCGGTATCCGGTACCAACGTCTCCATCATCTTCATCGTTGTGATGGGCACGATGCGCAGGCTCACCGTTGATCCGCGCCTCGGTGCGGTGGTCGCGGCGGCGGCGCTGGTGGCGTTCGTCATCCTGGCGCGGCCGTCCTCGACGGTATTGCGCGCCGCGGTGATGGGCGCGATCGCACTGCTCGCAGTCCTGATCGGCCGCCGAAAACAGGCGTTGCCCGCGCTGTGCGCCGCGACGCTGGGCCTGATCGGCTACTCGCCCGCGCTGGCCCTGGATATGGGGTTCGCGCTCTCGGTGCTGGCGACGGCCGCCCTGGTGGTGCTGTCCCCGCGGTGGTCGCAGTGGCTCGAGCGGCACGGCTGGCGCCCGCGCCCGGCCGAGGCGATCGCGATCGCTACCGCCGCGTTCCTGCTCACCGCGCCGCTGATCGTCGCGCTGACCGGACACGTCGGAATGCTCGCGATCGCCGCGAACGTGCTGGTGGAACCGGCGATCTACCCGATCACGGTGATCGGCACCGTCGCCGCGATCCTGTCCTGTGTCTGGATGCCCCTCGCGGTCGCGGCGCTGTGGATCACTCGCCCACTGCTGTGGTGGCTCCTGTTCGTCTCCGAACGCGGTGCGGCACTGGGTATTTCGGTATCGATGCCCGATGGGGTGCGCGGTGGGTGCGCGGCCGCCGTCGTGGTTGCCGGACTGCTGGTGCTGCTGCACAGGATCACCCGTCCGCCGGACCTGCCCACGGATCGGACCGTGGGGTCCGAGCGGCCGCCTTAGGACTCGCGGCTCGCTCGCACCTGCGTCGACCCGTGCATGTGCGGCTGGGTATGCGCGCCGGGCGCGGGCACCGGTTCTCCCGTCGTTGCCGAAAGAGTCGTGCGTTCGGCGCTCAGGCAGGTGGGCGGGCGAGGTCGGGACATGGATCGTGGTGTGCGCCCGGTGACGCCGCCGTGCTGGTCGACTCGACTGGGGAACGGTCGGGATGTCGGTGCCGCCCCGTAGGATGCGGGGCGTGACTGACCGCCCCGCCTCCGTTCATCTCGTGCTCGGCGATGAAGAGTTGCTCGTCGAGCGCGCGGTTGCCTCCATCGTCTCCGGTGTGCGGGCGGTCGCCCCGGATTCCGAGGCGCTGCCGGTGGATCGGCTGCGTGCCGGCGACGCCAGCACCGCCGAGCTGGCCGAGCTGTTGAGTCCGTCGCTGTTCGCCGAGGACCGGGTGATCGTGCTGGAGTCCGCCGCCGATGCCGGTAAGGACGCGGTCGCGGTGATCACCGCCGCCGCGGCCGAGCCGCCCGAGGGGGTGGTGCTGGTCATCCTGCACTCGGGTGGCGGACGGGCCAAGGCGCTGGCGCCGACCCTGCAGAAGGCGGGTACGGTTACGCACGAATGCGCGAAGATCAGCAAGGCCGGTGAGCGGATGGAGTTCGTGCGCAACGAATTCCGTGCGGCCGGGGTGCGGGCATCGGCGGAGGTCGTGCAGACCATGCTCGAGGCGGTGGGCTCGGACCTGCGGGAACTGGCCGCCGCCTGCTCGCAGCTGGCGGCCGACACCGGTGGCAAGGTCGATGTCGCCGCGGTACGCCGCTACTACTCCGGCCGGGCGGAGGTCACCGGCTTCGACGTGGCCGATCTGGCCGTCTCCGGGGATCGTCCGGCCGCCATGGAGGCGCTGCGCTGGGCCACGGACCGCGGGGTCCCCGCGGTCCTGCTCGCCGACGCCCTGGCCGATTCGGTACACACCATCGCCCGCGTCGGATCGGCCGGACGCGGCGACCCGTTCAAGCTCGCCTCGTCGCTCGGCATGCCCCCCTGGAAGGTGAAGAAGGCCCAGGGCCAGGCCCGCGGCTGGACCGCCGCTACCATCGGCACTGCGCTCGAGGTCGTCGCCTCCCTCAACGCCGACGTCAAAGGCGTCGCCGCCGACGCCGACTACGCCCTGGAACACGCCCTGTCGCGCATCCTGGACCTCCACGGCGCAGGCTGATCACACCTTCAGACAGATGTGCATCTGCTATGGAGCGATAATCTCGAGTTCGGGAAAATAACTGCGGAAGTCTTTGTGGTTGCGAGTCAGTAGGCGATATCCCTCGACTGCTGCGTGCGCACCGATATAGAAATCTGGTAACGGTGATGTCTTGGTACCCCCGGCATGGCGGTACTTCAGGTATGCGCGCCCGGCGAGATACGCTGACTTCCAAGGGAGGTTCTCGCGCTGATAGATGTCGGGCGGTAACGCCGTATCCAGAGCCATAATACTGTCGAAATGGATCGACATCTCGGCATACACCAACGGATTGATTACTGCGCCGCCGCCGTCGATTGCTTCGCTTACCTTCTCGACAGACCAGTCCGCCCATGCCGGGTCATCCTTGACCATGTGTTTTATTCGCCACGGATGAACTCCATGAACTGGTCAGTGGTCCATCCCTGGAACTCGAGATTATTTGCGCTGCCGCGAGCCATGCGTACTGCTCGCTGGCCGCGCGTCTCGCCAATCGTCTCTACCGATTCTGCTGGCGCGGTCTGGGCGGCATCACGCGTGAACATAGATAGCGCATACGTCTGTAGGGATTGGCCCACTTGTGTGGCGTGGGCCTTGACAGCCCGCAATACTTCATCGGGTATGTCTTCAACGGTAAACGCGGTCACCAAGTCAATAGTATCGACTGCAGGCGCTGTGGTGATCGTATCTTCGGTTCACGGCAGCGGCCATCCCAGGCTGTCACGCGGCCGACGTCCCGGGTGCAACCGATCCGGCAAGCACGACAAAAGCCGCCGTGGTCGTCTGCTCTCACAGACCCTCTGCCACGGCGGCGATGCGAAGCGTATGCGGTTGTAGGACCGCGAAGATCAGCCGATCTTGTTGAAGGCCAGCGACAGGGCCGACTTCTTGTTGGCGGCCTGGTTGGCGTGGATGACGCCCTTCGAGGCGGCCTTGTCGAGGCTGCGGCTCGCGGTGACCAGCAGCTCCTGCGCCTGATCCTTCTCGCCGGCCGCGGCGGCCTCACGGAACTTGCGGATCGAGGTGCGCAGCGCGGACTTCACCGACTGGTTGCGCTGACGCGCCGCCTCGTTGGTGCGGATCCGCTTCATCTGGGACTTGATGTTGGCCACGCGTATTTCCTCTGATTCTTGTCGTCAGTGTGGTGTGTTCTGTACTACTGCGAAGTCTCTCGGGCGCACTACATCGAAACCGCGAAGGCCATGTAGCGCCGCACCGACGATCGAGACTACCAGCCGGGTGGGTCCTAGACGAAATCGCCCTGGTCGGGCGCCTGCCGCAGCCGCGCTGATACAAGAAACCTATCAGTTTCTCGCCTTGTGGCGCCGATCGTGGCCACTGATCTCGCAGGCAGGGCCGATCTCTGCCCGCCTTGCCATCGACCCGTGCAAGTTGCCTGGCGATGGCGGCGGGGCGGTGCAGCGTCCGAGCCGAATCCTCGCACCGATTCAGCATCACCGCAGTGACCACCCGGCCCGCTCCCAGGCCGTGGCCCCCTACCGGAACGGCGCGACGGCCCAGGTCTAGGTGTTCGTGGTGCTTCCCCTGATCGGTGGGGCCTTGGGCGCGCTGATCTACAGCCTGCTCTTCGGCCGCTCGCGTCCATTGGTCTCTTGACCAGTGCTGTCGGCGGTGTGGCCGATTAACAACCCAGCCGACTTGCGCCAGTGCGGTCGAACGTGAGTCCGACGGTGTGCGACTCGAATACATCGGCGGACGATGCCGGACGGAGACCACAACCGCATCCTCAACTGGCTGCTCGTGTTGTTGCTGCCGTTGAATCCGGGGCTGTTTCTGCATGTTGCGGGGCAGGGCCTGCGGATTGGGCCCTATCGTCAGGGCCGGGCGCGCCCGGATGGCGTGCTGGCCCCCCTTGATGCGTTCGTTGGCTGCGGTGAGTGGGCCAACGCCGATGCCGTAAGCATGGTCGTCGAGGTGACCTTGCACGACTCTGATACCAACCAGCGGGATCGGGTGGAGAAGCCGTCCGCCTACGCAGCCTCCTCGATTTCGATGTATCTGCTCATCGATCGGGAGAAGACAGAAGTGGTTCTCTACAGCGAACCTGCCGACGGTGAATACCAGGATGTACATCGGTTCGCCTTCGGCCGTCCAGTGCCGCTGCCCGAGCCGATCGGAATCACCCTCGACACCACGCCACTACAGGATTGGGTCGACTGATTTCGCTGATTCGACCGAGTCCTGCTCACTGCCAATGGTATTCGCGGCACAGCCGGTGCGCGACGACGTCGAAGCTCTTGCGGGGCAGCACCGCGCCCTCGCGCCGGATGCCCTCCTCGGGGACGTCCAGCACGCGGTCCAGCCGGACCCAGCTCGGGCGGCCCTCGTAATCCCAAGGGCCCGAGCCGATCTCGACCCAGTGCGGGGCGTGGGTGTGGTCCGGGTTCGAGGACAGCATCAGGCCCAGCAGGGTCGACCCCTCGCGGCCGACCACGAGGACCGGGCGGTCCTTGCCCTGGCTCGGATCCTCCTCGAAAGGCACCCAGGTCCAGACGATTTCGCCCGGATCGGCGCGGCCGTCCAGGTGCGGGCAGTACAGAACCTGACGCGCACGCTGCTGCGTCGGCACCGGAACAGAGGCCGCCGGGCGCACCGTGATGCCGGGCGCCCGCCGCCGCCCCAGCGCCCGGTCCCAGATGGTCGAGCGCTGCATCCGACCGGCCAGCCCGGTCCCCTGCACCCGTGCCAGGGACCCCAACTGCTTGCCGAGAGCGCTCCACGTACTGGCCATGTCCGGGAGCATAATCGGGCTCGCCGACCTTCTCATCCCGCCGGCCGAGCATCCGGGAACCGGCCTGGTCAGGGCCGAATGCCTACCGGCACAGGGCGGGACGCTTGCTGTCGAAACTCCAGTCCGGGATCAGGTATCGCATGGCGCGGGCGTCGTCGCGGGCGCCCAGGCCCTCGCGCAGGTACAGCTCGTGGGCGGCCTCGACGCGTCCGGGGTCCAGGTCGATGCCGAGGCCGGGGCGGTCGGGGACGGTCAGCAGCCCGTCGCGGATGGCGAGCGGTTCGGTGGTGATGCGCTGGCCGTCCTGCCAGATCCAGTGCGTGTCGATGGCGGTGATCTCGCCCGGCGCGGCGGCGGCCACGTGGGTGAACATGGCCAGCGACACGTCGAAGTGGTTGTTGGAGTGCGAACCCCAGGTCAGGCCCCAGGCGTCGCAGAGCTGGGCCACCCGCACCGAACCCGCCATGGTCCAGAAGTGCGGATCGGCGAGCGGAATGTCGACCGCATCGGCCCGGATGGCGTGGCCCAGTTCGCGCCAGTCGGTGGCGATCATGTTGGTCGCGGTCGGCAGGCCGGTGGCGCGGCGGAACTCGGCCATCACCTCCCGACCGGACAGCGTGCCCTCGGCCCCGACGGGATCCTCCGCGTAGGCCAGTACGTCGCGCAGCCCGCGTGCGGTGCGCACGGCGTCGGCCAGCAGCCAGCCGCCGTTGGGGTCCAGCGTGATTCGGGCCCGCGGGAAGCGCTCGGCCAGCGCCCGGACTGCCGCGGCCTCGTCGTCCGCGGCCAGTACTCCGCCCTTGAGCTTGAAATCGGCGAAGCCGTACCGGACGTGCGCGGCCTCGGCGAGCCGCACCACCGCCTCGGGCGTCAGCGCCTCCTCGTGCCGCAGGCGCAGCCAATCGTCGGCGTCCGCGTCCTCGTCGCCGGGGCCGCGGTAGGCCAGGTCGGTGCGATTTCGATCGCCGACGAAGAACAGGTAGCCCAGCGCCCGGACCTGGCTGCGCTGCTGTCCCTCACCCAGCAGCGCGGCCACCGGCACGCCCAGATGCTGCCCGAGCAGATCCAGCAGCGCCGATTCGACCGCCGTCACCGCGTGGATGGTGACGCGCAGGTCGAAGGTCTGTGCGCCGCGCCCGCCCGCGTCGCGGTCGCCGAAGGTGCGCCGGATATCGGCCAGGACCGCGTGGTATTCACCGATCCGCCGGCCCAGCACCAGCGGGCGCGAGTCCTCGAGGGTGCGCCGGATCGCCTCGCCGCCAGGGACCTCGCCGACACCGGTGTTGCCGTCGGAATCGGTGAGGATCACCAGGTTCCGGGTGAAGTACGGCGCATGCGCCCCGCTGAGGTTCAGCAGCATGCTGTCATGCCCGGCGATGGGTACCACGCGCACGTCGGTGACAACGGGAATCGAAGCGGGCGTGATGTTTCCGCTGTGCGAAGCGTTTCCGGCGGGCATCAAGTCTCTTTCTGTCGGGGGGTGGACGGGTGCACATCAGGCCGGGGCGGGCTCGCCGCCGTCATTCAGAAGTGCGGATCGGGCAATACCGAAGGTGTCACCGGCAGCGTCCGTGGACTTCGCGGATGCGGATGATCCGGTCGCGCCGGAGGCCTTGGCGCCCAACCGATGTCGCTGGATCAGCAGCACCGAGGCCGCGGCCAGCGCCGACGCCGCCGCCAGCGCGTACAGCCCCCAGGTGACCGTGCCGATGGCCGATTTGATCAGCCCGAAGCCGTAGGGCGCCACGAAGCCGCCGAGATTGCCCAGCGAATTGATCACCGCAATGGCCGGGGCCAGTACCAGCGGATGCAGGGTGGACTGCGGAATCGACCAGAACAGCGGGCTGGCGCTCTTGAACCCCATCGCCGCGACGCACAGGAAAATCAGTGCGGGCCAGGGTGATACGACGGCGGCCAGGTAGGTGCCGATCGCGGCGGTGAGCAGGGATCCGATCAGCAGTGGGCGGCGGTTGCCGGTGCGGTCGCCGATGCGGGCGGTGAAATACATCGCGAAGCACGCGCTGATCCAGGGCAGCGCCGAAAGCAGTCCGACGGTCACGTCGCCGAGGCCGTGGATGCGCCGCACGATAGTGGGCAGCCAGAACGTATTGGCGTAGATCGAGAGCGGGTGCGCTTGCCGGAGGTCGAAACGACCTGCTGTTCCTCGGAATCCACCGCCTCGGCCAGCGCGGTGCGCTCCGCGGCGCTGAGCCACTTCGCGTCCGCGATCCGGGAATCGAGCAGCGCATAGGCCAGCACGCCGACCACTACCGACAGCAGCCCCTCGATGCCGAACATCCACTGCCAGCCGTGCACTCCCAGCAGCCCGTTCATGCTGAGCAGCGGGCCGGAGACGGGGCCGGACATCGCGGCGGCGACCGAGGATCCGGCGACGAACAGCGCGGTGGCACGCCCGCGATGCGCATTGGGTAGCCATTTGGCCAGGTAGAAGATGACCGCGGGGAAGAAACCGGCCTCCGTGGCGCCCAGCAGGAAGCGCAGCACATAGAACATCTCCGCATTGCGGACGAAGACCATCGCGGCGGCGACCACACCCCAGGTGACCATGATGCGGGTGAGCCAGATGCGCGCCCCGAACTTCTCCAGCATCATGTTGCTGGGCAGTTCGAATATCGCGTAGGCGACGAAGAAGATGCCCGCGCCGAATCCGTATGCTGCCGCGCCGATTCCGACGTCCGCCTGCAGGTATTTGGTGGCATATCCGATATTCGCGCGATCGAGCTGATTGCAGATCAGCATGAGAATCAGCAGCGGAACCACGCGGCGGAAGAATTTCTCCACCGCCGTATCCAGCGGCGCCGCCGATTGCGGGGCGGTGAGAGGTCGAGTGAACCGCATCGCCCACTCCTTTCGATCCGGGAATCACGGCGCGCTCAGGCGCCGCGATCGAGCGCATCGATCCGCGTGACTCGCCTCACGCTTCGGCGAGATTACGGCCGGTCGGTGATGCCTGTCCAACACCGATCATGAATGGATTGATGCTCTCGCGGTATCGGAATGTCGCCTGATCGCCGTCGTGTATCGACGCTGGATTCGGATAGTGCGGCCGCTCGCGTGTCGCTGGACGACGGTGGTGCGGAGAATGCTGAGGTGCCCGGCCGTGAACCGATGGCCCCACAGCGGATGTGCGGCCGTGCCGGCCGGGGTGTTACGTTCGGTCGAGTGTCTGCCGAATTGTCCGCTCTGCCATCGAATACCCCGGTCATCGTTGGGGTCGGGCAGTTCTCCGAACGCATCGATGACCCGGGCTACCGGGCCCTGTCCGCGGCGGATCTGGCCGCCGGGGCCGTCCGGGCCGCGATCGCCGATATCTATGCGGATGCCGCGGCCGTCGTGGACGCACTCGATACGTTCGCCGCGGTTCGGGCATTCGATGCCGCGCATCCGTTCGCCACGGCGCCGCTGGGCGCCCCCGACAACGTGGCACGGGCGGTGGCCGCGCGGGTCGGTGCTCGACCGCGCCGGGCGATCCTGGGCCCTACCGGCGGGCAAAGTCCGCAACGACTGCTCACCGAGCTGTGCGGCGACATCGCCGACGGTCGCTGCGAGGCAGCGGTGCTCTTCGGCGCGGAGGCGATCTCCACCGTCCGGAACCTGATGGTTCGGCCCGCCAACGGGGACCGCAAGTCTGCGGAGCCGACGGGGTCGGATACCGAGCGTCCGGACTTCACCGAGCACGCGCCGGGCTCGCTCGATGATCGCGGGTACGGCACCGACGGCATGACGCCGGCTCAGGCCGTGATCCACCACATGGGCGAGGCCGCCGTGTTCTACACGGTCTTCGAGAACGCCCGCCGGGCCCGGCTCGGTGTGACGCGCGCGGAGTACGCGCGGTCGATGGGGGAGCTGTTCGCCCCGATGAGCGCGCTTGCCGCCGACAACCCGCACGCGGCCGCGCCCGTCGCGCGTGCCGCGGAGGATCTGGTCGCGGTGGGGGAGCGCAACCGGCTGATCACCGATGCCTACCCCCGGCTGCTGGTCGCCCGGGATCAGGTCAATCAGGCCGGCGCGATCGTCGTGGTGTCGCTGGCTCTCGCGCGACGCCTGGGCGTCCCGCAGGCGCGGATGGTGTTCCTGCACGGGCACGCCGATCTGACCGAACGCGAGATGCTGGTGCGGCCCGATCTGGGTAGCAGCCCGGCCGCCGTCGCGGCGGTCCGGTGCGCCCTCGACATGGCGGCCATCGGTGTGGACGAGTTGACCGTCATGGATTTGTACAGCTGCTTTCCGATCGCGGTGTTCAACATCTGCGACGGGCTGGGCCTGGATCCGGGGGATCCGCGGGGCCTGTCGGTCACCGGCGGCCTGCCGTACTTCGGCGGCCCCGGCAACAACTATACGACCCATGCCATCGCCGAAGTCGTTGCGCGCGTTCGCGATCGGCCAGGCATCTACGGGCTGGTGGTGGCCAACGGGGGACTGCTCAGCAAGCATTCGGCGGGTGTCTATGCGAGCACCCCGGTCGCGTGGCGGGCTGGTGATACGACTGCCGTTCAGGCCGCGCTCGATGCGGCACTGGCGGTTCCGGTCGCGTTCCACGCGGACGGCTGGGCCAGGATCGACAGCTACGCGGTGCGTTTCGAGCGGGACGGGTCCCGGATCGGCATCGTGGCGGGTCGGCTCGACGACGGCCGCCGCTTCCTGGCCAACACCCTCGACGGCGACGACGCCCTGATCGATGCGCTGACCGGGGATGGTGAGCCGATCGGCGCCCGCATCTTCGCCCGCTCGACCGACGCGGGCAACCGGGTCGCGTTCACCCGCGAGCGGATGGACGAATGCCTGGGCGCGCCGGTTACCGCGTTCCGGGAGGCGTACGAACGGGTGCAGGTCGCCCGGTCGGGGCACGTGCTCGAGGTGATTATCAATCGGCCCGAGGTGGGCAACGCGCTGGACAACCGAGCCCACCGCGAGCTCGACGAGATCTTCACAGCGTTCGAGCGGGACAGCGAACTGTGGGTGGCGATTCTCGGCGGTGTCGGCGAGGAGGCGTTCTGTGTGGGCGCCGATCTGGGTGCGATCGGCTCGCCGCTGCAGTTGATGTCGTTGCCGCGCAACGGATTCGGTGGACTGTCGGCGCGCCGTCTCGATAAGCCGGTGATCGCGGCGGTGAACGGCCGCGCGGACAGCGGCGGTCTGGAGCTGGCCCTGGCCTGCCGGCTCGTCGTCGCCGACGAGGCCGCGTCGTTCGCCTTGCCGGACACCGGGATCGGGCAGCCGCCCGGCCCCGGGGTGCTGGTGCGCCTGCCGCGGATCGTGGGCCGGGCGCTGGCACACGACATGATCGTCACAGGCCGCCGGATCGACGCCGCCGAAGCCCTGGCTGCCGGACTCGTCACCCGCACCGCGCCCACCGGTAAGGCCTTGGCTGCCGCCCGGGAAATGGCCGCCGACATCGTCACCCGCTCGCCCGTCGCGATCCGCACGGCCCTGTCGTACCTGGACCACGCCGAGCAGATCACCGATCCCGTTGCCGCCATAGCGAATCCGGCCGAACTGCTGGATTCCCTCATCGCCCACGACGATCCGGCCGAGGGCCTCGCCGCCCTGCACGAACGCCGAGTCCCACACTGGCGCAACACGTAACCGTCCTGTTCGCCGCAACGCTGATGACCAGCGGGCCCGCGGAAGCGGCCGCGACACCGAAGCAGCCTGCGGTGCGGGGTATTACGCGATCGACCACTACGACCTGAAGATCGCCGTCGGCTGGCTGATGTACAACGGCTCCACCGACGGCGTCGTCACCTGGAAGACCCAGCAGGTCGGAACGAGTACGCCGCTGGTGGCCTCGGTAGGCGCGGGCCCCGTCAACTGGAACGCCCCGCACCCGTGCATCGAGTGGTACGTCTGCGACCCCTATGTTTCAGGGGGGAGCAACCGGCCGGTGCGCTGCGGCTGACATCTTCTGGCGCATGGGTCGGTGAACCGGCGTGGGAGCCGGGGGGTCTCGTGGTGTTGTGCGGTGGTGTTCACCGGCAACCCGGGCACCGCGAAAACCACTGTGACCCGACTGATTGCGGAGATCTGCCGTGCCCTGGGCGTCGTTGCACGGGCGCAGCGATGATTTTTCGGCTCGCCGCGTGTCTACATACTCGAGGACGTGTCGTCCTCTCGCGCGCACAGGAGGACCGATGACCGACGAATCCACTACTCCCCGCAGGCTCTCCGACCATCCGACGGTGCGTCGGGTATCGGAAAATCCCACACCCCGACCGGACCCGGTGCTACGTGCCGACCAGCTGCGGCAGCTGTGCCTGGATGCGGGCGCCGACGACGTCGGCTTCGTCTCCGTCGACAATCCCGCCGTGGCGGGCGAACTGGAGCACGTCCGGTCGATTCTGCCGACCGCGCGCACCTATATCGCGTTCTGCGTCCGAATGAACCGCGACAACCTGCGCAGCCCGGCACGGTCGTTGGCCAACGCGGAGTTCAACCACGCCGACGACGACACCAATGAGGTGTCGCGTCGAATTACCCGCGCCTTGCAGGATGCCGGGCACCGCGCCGTCTACCCGGTGCCCGGCTATCCCATGGAGGTCGATCGGTTCCCGGCCCGCATCTGGGTGATTCAGCACAAGACGATCGCCGAGGCGGCGGGGCTCGGCGTAATGGGCATACACCGCAACGTGATCCACCCGAAGTTCGGCAACTTCATCCTGCTGGGCACGGTGGTCACCGATGCGCTGATAGACGAGCCGAGCACGGCCCTGGACTACAGCCCGTGTCTGGAGTGCAAGCTCTGCGTGTCCGCGTGCCCCGTGGGCGCCATCACGAAAGATGGCGGCTTCGATTTCCAGGCCTGCTATACGCACAACTACCGTGAGTTCATGGGTGGTTTCACGGATTGGGCCGAGACCATCGCCGACAGCGACAGCCGCCAGGACTACCGTGACCGTGTCACCACGGGCGAGTCGTATTCGATGTGGCAGAGCCTGTCGTTCAAACCGAACTACAAGGCCGGCTACTGCATGGCCGTCTGCCCGGCAGGCGAAGACGTCATCGGCGCGTACCTCGACGATCGGCAATCGCATATCAACGAGATCGTCCGTCCGCTCACCGGCAAACAGGAGCCGGTCTACGTCCTTCCCGGCTCGGCCGCCGAAGAACATGTCACGCGGCGCTTCCCCGCCAAGACGCCGAAGCCCACGACCAACGGCTTCCCGGACGAGGTCAACGACCTTCTCGACATGATCGGCCCCAGGCCCCGACGTCAGCAGAGCTGAATGGGCGCCCGTCGAACCCCGGAAAACGACTCGGGGCCCGGAATCCGGGCCCCGAGTACAGCTTTCAGCGAGCGATGACTACCGGTTCAGCCCGGTCTCGATCGCCTCGATGATCTTCGGCCGCAGCTCGCCGGCGCGGATGACCGCATCCACCGAGCCGACCTCGACCGCGCGGTGGATGTTGTGCACCTTGTCGAACTCCGCCGCGACCTCGCCCAGCTTCTCCGCCCGCACCGAGGAGCGCAGCTCGTCGAGTTCGGCTGTCAGCGAGGCACGTTCGGCGCCCGACGCGCTGCCCGCGCGCGCCTCGAGATCCTTGACCCGCGGGTCGGCCGCTGTGCGGGCGGTGACGTCGCCGGCGAAGACCACCGCCGCCGCCGGGGCGCCGCCGAGCACCGAGGCGAACGAGCCCTCGATCGCGAGCACGGTCATGTTCGGGTTCAGCGCCTTGGAGAACACGACGAAGGCGCCGCCGTGGTACCGGGAGATCACGCAGAACACGATCGGGCCCTGGAAGTTGACGATTGCGCGGCCGATCTCGGCGCCGTACTCGAGCTGCAGCTTGCGCATCGACTCGGGCGAGCCGTCGAAGCCGGACAGGTTCGCCAGCACCACCAGCGGCCGGTTGCCGCTGGCCGCGTTGATCGCCCGCGCGGCCTTCTTCGAGGACTGCGGGAACAGCGTGCCCGCGGTGTAGGTGTCCGGGCCGTCGGCGGCCGGGAAGCCGCGCCGCGTCACGCCGCGAGACTCGATGCCCAGCAGGCACACCGGGATGCCGCCGAGCCGGACGTCCTGCACCACAGCGGTTTCCGCGTCGGCCATGCCCGCCCAGCGCTCGAGCACGGCGTGGTCCTGATCGGCCACCGCCCGCATGACGGTCCGGATGTCGAAGGGCTTCTTACGATCCGGGTTGTGCGTCGCGGAGAAGATCTGCCCGACGGTGGTGAAATCGCTGCCCTCGATCATGTGCGGGAAGTCCGAGACGTCGCGATCGATCGGATCGCTGGTCTCCGAGCGCCGCGGCCCGGCATCGCCGGGGGCGATGTAGGTGTGGTCGTAGTGCGACATCAGCACGTCCCGGGCGCCCGCGAGATCCGGTGCCCAGTACTGACCCTGTCCGTTGGGGCCCATCACGCGGTCGTAGCCGCCGATACCGAAGTTGTCCTCGGCCGACACGCCACCGGAGAAGTCCAGGGCCTGCTTGCCGGTGAGCACCATCGCCGAGTCCGGGGTCATGACCAGGATGCCCTTGGTGTGCATGAGCATCGTCGCCTCGGCGTTCCAGTACGGCTGCGCGCCCACGTTGATGCCGGTGACGATGATGTTGATCTCGCCGCCGTCCTGGGTGAACTCGACGATGCGCTTGAGCGCCGCGGCGACCCAGTCCATGTTCTCGGTGCCGGACTTCATGGAGATCCGGGCGCCCGAGGACAGCGCGAACCACTCCAGCGGCACCTGCATCCGCTCGGCCAGATCCATCGCCGCGATGACTCGGCGGCACTCCGGCTCCGACAGCGCGCCGAGGGATTTCGTCGGATCGCCCAGCAGCACGACGCGGGTGATGCCCTGCGGATGCTGCTCGGTCGGCGTGGTGACCACGCCGGCGACGATCGCGGCGGAGTTGTGGCCCCGCGGCCGGTCGACGGGCACCAGCGCGTGCTCGGCGTCGAGGTCGTATTCGGCGAATTCGCCGAGCAGACCGGTCAGCTCGTAGGGGTACACGGTGCCGCGGCTGCTGGCGCGCAGCACCTTCTGGCGGTACTCGTCGAGCGGCTCGACCGCCTCGTCGGTCCGCTCGCCGACGGTCACCCTCGTCCCGCCGGTGGCATCGAAGGTGATGTGCACGGCCATCTTGGCCAGCTCACCGGACTTCGGGTCGGGCTGGCGGGCGATGATCAGGATCTCCTCCAGCCCCGCGCCCGCGGTGGTCGGCTCGATGCGCTCGACGATCGCCTCGAACTCGGCCGGGGACAGGTCGATCGGCGGCCAGATGTACATCACGATGCGGTTGGTGTTGAACCGCTTGGCCGAGCCGCGCTGCGACTGCGCCCGGCGCAGCGAGTCCAGGCAGGTGGCGATGGTGTTCTCCGCCGTCGGCAGCGCCAGCAGGCGGCCGTCGTGCTCGCGCAGCGCGGTCAGGTCGCGGACCTGGGCGAATGCGACGAGCCGCTCGTCGGCCGGGTTCTCCTTCGCGACGCAGCGGAACAGGTACACCTCCTCGTCGTCCGAGGACGGCAGGCGGGTGAGGTCGAACTTGCGCAGCCGCTCGAGCTGCATCCGCTCCGCGATGTACGGGTGCAGACCGCGGATCAGCCGCTCCTCGCTCATCCCGGTGGCGGTCGGACGGAAGGTGAAGTGGTGGTGCATCACCGCGCCGCCGCTGCCCGCGACGGTGGTGGTAATCCGGTGCACCTGGTTCGGGAGCTGCTGGGTTGCCAGCACCTCCTGCAGGGCCGCGGCCATCGCGTCGAAGTCGGTGGGCTGGCCCTCCCACGACAGGTAGATGTCGGCCTCGATGGATGCCGTACCGCCGGCCAGCTCGGTGAGCCCGCGCAGCGCGGTGTGCAGCGCGTCGAAACTCACCGCGGCCGAGACCAGGGTGACGCCGCGCCGCTCGGCGACCACGAACTTCGCGCCGTCGATGTTCTCGGTGCGAACGCCGGTCAGATCCTTGTTGCCGTAGTAGCGGCGGGTGAGGACCTCGAGCATGACGGTGTTGTCCGGGAATCCGCGCACCAGGCGCTGACCCAGCAACCGCACCAGCGGCTCGGTGCTGCGGACCATGTCGGCGATGCGCTCGCGACGGTCCGCGGCGCCGGGCTGGGCGTCCAGGTGGCTCATGTTCTTGCGGACGTTGGTGTACACGCGGGCGCGGTTGCGCCGCAGCAGCGGCTGGCCGTACCAGGCGTACACGACCCCACGCGCGAGATCGGCGATCACCGGGAAGCGCACCTGCGTCGCGGTGACGAGCCGTTCCAGCGCCAGGCCGACCGGCTCGCGCAGCGCCCGGTCCGGCACCGGCTCGCGCAGCCACTCGCGCAGCAGCGTCGTGATGACGTTGACGGTGTCCGACGGACGCTGCTGGGCCAGGAAGACCCGGAAGACCGCGGCCTCGAGGTCGGGGGAGCGGTCCAGCTCGGTGACGCCGTAGTGCCCGAGGGCGGTGGCGAGCTTGGTCCGGTACGGCTCCGGCAGTCCGGCGCGCTCGACGTCCAGGCTCTGCAGGTAGGTGTGGAAGTACTCGCGCGCACTGTGCACGTGGCCCTGCCCGTGTCCGGGGCGGCCGTCCTCGTCCCAGGACCGGTTGTGGCTCAGCTCGGCCAGGTCGGCGAAGACCTGCACGAGCTCGATCTCCTCGGCCAGCGGGCGGCGGTTGTCCGCGATGGCCTCGGCGCGCACGGCGAGGTAGTTCTCGACCAGGCGGCTGTCGTCGTGCGGGTCGACATCGAAGCCCAGCAGCAGGCTGCGCAGGTCCTGCAGGCTGCGGGCCATGCTCTCCTGCGGGCGGACCGGCGCGGGCTCGCCGGGCAGGTCCAGCTCGGTGGGCGCCGCGGACTCGGCGGCCGCCGCGTCGTCGTTGTCGTCTGCGATCGGTTCCAGGCGCAGCAGCGGCGCGCCAGTCTCGACCTGGCTGCCGACGGAGACGTTGCTCTCCTTGAGGCGGGCCTTGAACGGCGCGCGCAGCACTGTCTCCATCTTCATGCTCTCCAGCACCAGAATCGGCGCGCCGGCCTCGACCTCGGCGCCGACCTCGAGCGGGGTCGCGACGACCAGCGCGGGCGCGGGCGAGCGGACGACGCCGCCCTCGTCGCGGCTGATCCGATGCGCCACGCCCTCGACATCCACCAGGTGGACCGGGCCGTACGTGCCGGTGATGACCCGGTACCGGACGCCGTTCACCACGACCTGCGCGGTGTGCTGGTCGTAGCGCTCGATATCGACGTCGGCGGCGCGGACCTCGTCGCCCGTGTCGATGCCGATCCGGAAGCGGTGCGCGCCGATCCGGGCCACCCGGACCCGGTAGCCGACGCCGCGCAGCTTGAGGTCGTGCGGGCGGCCGCTCTCGTGCTGCACCTGCGGGCGCCCGCCGGAGGCGGTGGACAGCAGCCGCTGCCGCTCGGCCCGCTCGTCCTCCTCGTAGGCGTCGATGGCCGCGGCGGCCAGTGCGACCGCGGAGTGGCGGTGCGAGACCAGGCGGCCTTCCTCGCGGACGCGGTCGATCCAGCCGGTGTCGGCGCTGCCGTCGATCACCTCGGGCTGGTCGAGCAGGTCGAGCACGAAGCTCTTGTTGGTCGCGCCGCCCTCGATGACGACCCTGGTCTCGGACATGGCCCGGCGCAGGCGGCCCAGCGCCTCGTTGCGGTTGCTGCCGTACGCGATGATCTTGGCGATCATCGAGTCGAAGTCGGCGGGGATGGTGTCGCCCTCGCTGACGCCGGTGTCGACGCGGATGCCGGGGCCTGCGGGCAGGTCCAGCCGTGCGATGCGGCCGGGGGCGGGGGCGAAGTCGCGGTCGGGATCCTCGGCGTTGAGCCGGGCCTCGATGGCGTGGCCGCGCTCGAGCGGGGCCTGGCCCTCGAGCTTGCCGCCCGAGGCGACGTGCAGCTGCGCGCGCACCAGGTCGAAGCCGGTGGTGGACTCGGTGATCGGGTGCTCGACCTGCAGGCGGGTGTTGACCTCGAGGAAGGCCAGCAGCTGCTCACCGGGGTGGTAGAGGAATTCGACGGTCGCCGCGCCGCGGTAGCCGACCGCGACGGCCAGTCGCTCGGCCGAGGCCTTCAGCTCGGTCACCCGGTCCGGGGGCAGCACCGGCGAGGACGACTCCTCGATGATCTTCTGGTTGCGCCGCTGCACCGAGCAGTCGCGCACGCCCAGCGCCCACGCGGTGCCCTGACCGTCGGCGATCACCTGGACCTCGACGTGGCGGGCCCCGGTGACGAGGCGCTCGAGGAAGACCACGCCGCTGCCGAACGCCCGCGCGGCCTCCTGCCGGGTGCGCTCGTAGGCGTCGACGAGGTCGGCCTCGTTGGTGATCTTGCGGATGCCGCGCCCGCCGCCGCCGGCGGTGGCCTTGAGCATCAGCGGGTAGCCGACCTGCGCCGCGGCCTCCTTGGCGGCCTCGACGGTGTCGACCCCGCCGCGGCTCCACGGCGCGACCGGCACGCCGACCTCCTCGGCGATCAGCTTGGCGCCGATCTTGTCGCCGAGCTTGCGCATGGCCTCGGCGTTGGGGCCGATGAAGGTGACCCCGATCTGTTCGCACAGTTCCGCGAATGCCGGATCCTCGGCGACGAAACCCCAACCGACCCAGGCGGCGTCGGCCTTCGTTGTCACCAGCGCCTTTTCCAGCGCCTTCAGATCCAGATACGGGCGGGCCGAGGCGGGGCCGAGATCGTAGGCGATGTCGGCTTCCCGCACGAACGTCGAATTCCGATCGACGTCGGTGTACAGGGCGACAGTCTCGATCGGTAGCCCCGTCTCCGCGGCCAGGTCTCGGACGGCATGGATGAGGCGTACAGCAGCCTCTCCACGGTTCACGATGGCGATGCGGCTGAACACTCCGCCGGCTCCTTCCATTCACAGCACTGGCCCGGATCGGGCGGGGGGTGGCGTCCCGTTTCCCGCGTAGTCTGCCCCCTCACACCACGCGGGTACACCACGGTAGGGGGTTACCCGTCCGTATCGTGGGCAAAGTCTCGGGCGAGTTTGGCTGGATGCCCCCGCGAACGGTGTCGATTCGTTCTCTATATCGCTGCTCGCCGCGCCGTTGTTGCGGTCGAATTCCGTCTCCGCAATCTTCGCAACATTGCAGGCTTAATTCCGCAAATATCCGCATTTGGCGTTGGGTTTTCGTGCAATTCGGTGATGTGTAGCGTGCGAAGCGCATCGAGAGTTCCTGCTCGATCGGTGAGTGCGCTCTCGCGATTGATACTCTCGGCCTGCCGCGGGTCCGTCTCGCGGCCGATGAGGATTCAGCGAAGTCCGGTGTGAGCCCGGCACTGTCCCGCAACGGTCGATCCCCTGCACGGGGGACGAGTCCGGTCGCCTGAATCCCGTTGTGGCACAGGTCCTCGGATGAAGGGCGTTCGTGCGGGCCACATCCGGTGGGCCCCGGAAGAACTCTCGTCATCCTCCTGTCGGTTCGGAGGATGAGCAATGACAACGACAATTTCGCGCCTCACCGCGTTGCGCGACAGCCTCGATCAGCGTGAACGGTTCCGGCTCAGCGCGATGACGGCGATCATCCTGGCGATGAACATCGCCGGATGGGGCATCTACGTCCTGGCGATCATGCCGCACCACTTCAAATACAACGGGCTGGGCATCGGCCTGGGGGTCGCGTTCACCGCGTGGACCCTCGGCGCCCGGCACGCCTTCGATGCCGACCACATCTCGGCCATCGACAACGTCACCCGCAAGCTGATGTCCGAGGGGAAGCGGCCGCTGGCGACAGGTTTCTTCTTCGCTCTGGGACATTCGTCGATCCTGGTCGCGGTCGGTGCGGGCATCGTGGTGGCGACCAAGGCCGTGTACGGCGCGATGGTCGACCCGAACTCCACCTACGAGACCGTGGGCGGGGCGTTCGGCACCGGTGCGGCCGCGCTGTTCCTCTATCTGATCGCGATCCTGAACCTGGTTGTGCTGGCGGGCATCGTGAAGGTGTTCCGCTCCATGCGGCGCGGTGTGCTGGACGAGGCCGAACTGGAAAAGCAACTGCAGGCCCGCGGCATGATGTACCGGTTCTTCGGCCGGCTGATGAAGTCGATCACCAAGACCTGGCAGATGTTCTTCGTCGGGATCCTGTTCGGCATCGGCTTCGATACCGCCACCGAGGTGCTGCTGCTCGCGGCCACGGCCGCGGCGGCCACCCAGGGCCTGCCCTGGTACGCGGTGCTGGCGCTGCCGCTGCTGTTCGCGGGCGGCATGACGCTGTTCGACACCATCGACGGCTGCTTCATGAACGTCGCCTACGGCTGGGCGTTCGCCAGGCCGGTCCGCAAGGTGTATTACAACCTCGTCGTCACCGGCGTCTCGATCCTGGCCGCCTTCATCATCGGCACCATCGAGCTGTGCCAGGTCCTCTCGCAGGAACTTCACCTGTCCGGTGGCTTCTGGGATTACATGAGCAACTTCGATACCAACAAGGCCGGCTTCACCATTGCCGGGATGTTCGTGCTGGTATGGATCCTCGCGGTCCTGGTGTGGCGCTTCGGCCGCATCGAACACCGCTGGACGGCCGCGTCCCCCGAGCCCCCGCCCGAGTCCTCGACCGAAGCCTGACGGGACCGTCGTCCGCTGCCGATGTATCCGCGGTCACGTTGTTCCGCACCGGATTCCAGCGGTCACCTGTCACCCCCGGCCTGAGACCAGGCGCGCGGATTCCTCCCACAGCCGGTCGGCGCCCGCGGGATCCAGGGCGTAGGGGGCGACGCCGTTCATGAATTCGGTGGTCACCGGCGCCATGGACGGCCGGCGGGTGACCGGGTGCGCCTCGGCGCAGTCGGCGAAGTAGTGCCCGCTCACCCCCTTCAGCAGGGGCGAGGTGGCCGCCAGGATCGTGGTGGCCGCGCCCTGTTCCACCGTTTTGCGCAGGCCTTCCTCGAGGGTGATGCCTGCCGGGCGGCCCTGATGGCGTACCAGGTTGGTAGGCACGGAGCCCGGGGCGATGGCGTTGACGGCGATACCGTCGCCGGCCCAGCGGACGGCGGCCGCGACGGCGAACAGGATGTTGGCGGTCTTCGACTGGCCGTACGCCGCATGGGCGTCGTACGACCGGAAGTCGAAGTGGATGTCGTCGAAGACGACCGGCGACAACAGGTGCCCGGAGGAGCTGACCGCGACCACGCGCGCGCCGTCGGCCGCCGCCAGCGCGCCGTGCAGGCCCACCGTGAGGGCGAAATGGCCCAGGTGGTTCACCGTGAACTGGGTCTCCCATCCCTGCGGTGTGCGCCGCAGCTCCGGCAGGGCCATCACGCCCGCGTTGTTGACAAGGATGTGCAGCGGGCCGGTCCAGTCCGCGACGAAGGAGGCGATCGACGATCGGTCCGCCAGCTCCAGAGAAGCCACTCGGACGTGTGCGTTGCCGGTGGATTCGGTGATGGCGGCGGCCACCGATGCCCCGGCGGTCAGGTCGCGGACCGCGAGCGTGACCTCGGCCCCGGCGGCCGCGAGGATCCGGGCGGTCTCGACGCCGAGCCCGGAGGATGCCCCGGTGACGATCGCCCGTTTGCCGGACAGGTCCGTCCCGGCGGCCACCTCGGCGGCGGTCGAATGCGGTCCGAAAGGTGTCGTGATCAGTGTCATGCAGCTACGGTGCGGCTTCTGCCGGGATGTACCCAGTCCTCTGTCGATACTGGTAGTGACAGGGACATGCTCGCCGCCCGCGTGCGGTCGTACGGTGATCACATGGCGAGCGACGACCGGACGAGCACCCCGCTCGGCGAATACCTGCGGGCCCGCCGCGAACTGGTCTTGCCCGAGGATGTCGGTCTCGGGGCCGGGTCCTCGCGGCGTCGCGTCCCCGGCCTGCGCCGGGAGGAATTGGCCCTGCTGGCGGGCATCAGCGTCGAGTACTATCTGCGGCTCGAGCAGGGCCGCGACCGGCGTCCGTCCGCTCAGGTCCTGGACGCCCTGGCCAGCGCCCTGCGGCTCGACGAGAGCGCCGCCGCGCATCTGCACCGCCTCGCCGCGTCGGACCGGTCCCGGCGGCGCCGCCGCCCGCCCGAGCGCGTCCCCGACGGCATCCGGCAGCTGATCATGACGTGGCCGCAGACGCCCGCCATCGTGCAGGGGCGTCTCATGGACGTGCTGGCCGCGAATCCGCTTGCCCAGGCGTTGTCGCCGCTGTACACCCCTGGCGCCAACATGCTGCGCACGTTGTTTCTCGATCCGGCCTCCGCGGCCGCGCACGGGCAGTGGGAGGCCATCACTGAGAGTTCGGTCCCCACCCTGCGCAACCTCGTCGGCCCCGACGTCGACGATCCGGCGCTGGTCGAGCTCGTCGGTGAGCTGTCCGTGCGCAGCGAACGCTTCCGCACGCTGTGGGCCCGGCACGACGTGCGCCCCAAACGCAGTGGCACCGGCACGATTTCGCATCCTCAGGTCGGCCCGCTCGAGCTGCGCCACGAGAGTCTGCCGATCCCCGACACCGATCGCCAGATCCTGGTCATATACCACGCCGAGCCGGGCAGCCCCACCGCCGAACGACTAGCCCTGCTGGCCTCCCTCATCGCGGAACCGGCGCCGGATAACCCGGCCCGGACGCGCGGTAACCCCGATCATCCGGTGCGCCCACAGCGGTGATACGAAACCGTCATGGGCGCAGGCGATCCCGCATGAGAGCGGGATGACCTAACGTCGAGGCGGTGGAATGGCGTGAGATCGAGATCTTCCTGACCCTCGCCGAGGAGCAGCACTTCGGCCGTACGGCGCAACGGTTGCAGGTATCGGCCGCGACGGTGACCCAGACAATTCAGAAGCTGGAGCGCCGGGTCGGCGCGCCACTGTTCGAGCGCAACAGCCGCAGGGTCGCCTTCACGCCGATCGGTCGCGAGTTCTACGACGAGTTGTTGCCCGGCTACCGGCAGATCGAGCAGGCGCTCGCGAGCGCAGTGGCCGCCGGGCGCGGCATCACCGGTACCCTGCGGGTCGGCTTCTCGATGCCCTGGTGCGGTGAGCTGATGGCAAGGGCCGCAACGGCTTTCCATGCGCAACACCCGGATTGTGAGGTCGAGATCACCGCGATCCAGCTGAGCGACTACCTCGGTCCGTTACGTGCGGGCCGGGTGGATCTGCAGCTCTCCGCCCGGCCGGTCGAGGCGCCCGACATGACGCTGGGCCCGGTGTTGTTCCGCGAGTCCTGGTCGTTGATGGTGCCCGTGGCCCACCCGTTCGCCGCGCGCACCGCCGTCACGGAGGAGGACCTGGGCGATGCGGAGATCGTCGGCATCGGGGGTGATTTCCCGAAACCCCTGCGAGAGGAATGGTTTCCGTCGGTCACGCCGTGCGGTCGCCCCATCTCGCGGGGACTGTCGGTCCTGCAGTGGCAGGAGGTGATTCCGCTGGTCTCCGCCGGACGCGGGGTGTCTCCGGCGCCCGCGCGCACGGCGGCGTACTACGCCACACCCGGAATCGCGTTCGTGCCCTTGCCTGAACGCGGCGTGCTCGAGTTCGGCCTGATGTGGCCGAACAGCCGCGAATCCGCACGCGTGCGCGCCTTCGTCGACATCGCGATCGACACCGCGCGCGTCCATGCGCGGCCCTTTCCCTCCTGAGTCCTCGCCCGCCCGCGTCGGCATCGTTCACCGCGACTGAACGATCGAGGCGAAAACCGATCTTGTGGGCCAGGATCGGCGCACCGCATGGTGGAGATCGGTTGTTGTCGAAGGGAGGCCATCGTGCGGGTGGAGTCATGAGATGGCCTGATTCGGCGTCCGGCACGCACGGTTCGGTCGCGATCCGCCGCATGGGCGCGCTCGAGCAATTGCGTGCCGGACGTAAATTGCGCAGGGCCCCACAACTTCTCATCGGCCTGATCGGCTACGGAGCCGCGGTCATGCTGCTGGTCAGGTCAGGGCTGGGTGCGACGAGTTGGAATGTGCTCGCGGAGGGCGTGGCCGGATCGGCCGGGATCTCGTTCGGTACCGCGACGAATCTGATCGCGCTCGCGGTGCTGATCGCATGGATCCCGCTGCGCGAGCTCCCGGGACTGGGCACACTGCTCAACGTGGTCATCGTCGGACAATCCGCCGACGCCACGGCGGAAATAGTGCCCCCGGCCCACCACCTCGCTGTTCGGATCGCCTATCTGCTCACCGGCCTGGTCGCACTGGCATTCTTCGATGCGCTGTACCTCGGCGCACAGTTCGGCGCCGGTCCCCGCGACGGCATCATGACCGGCCTGGTCCGTATCACCCGGCTACCGGTTGCGGTCGTACGCACCGGGATCGAGGTCACCGTGGCGACGATCGGCTGGGCGCTCGGCGGTGCTGTCGGCTTCGGTACGGTACTGATCGCCCTGACCCTGGGCCCGATCGTCGGCTACTTCCTGCCCAGGGTCCTCGTCGCACTTGCCGCTGTCGAGGCACAGCGGCCCCTCGGAACCGAATGATCCCAGCGTGGGCCGTGTCACTGTTTCGGGATGAGAACGGGACGGCCGCCGACCTGGAAGTGGACGCGGCGCCGCGCCATGGGATCATGGACCCCGCCGAATACCATTCATGACCAGGAGTCCAGTGGCCAGCTTCGCCGATACGACGTTCACCGATCCCGCCCGGATCCGGAACTTCTGCATCATCGCGCACATCGACCACGGGAAATCGACCCTGGCCGATCGGATGCTGCAGCTCACCGGTGTGGTCGAGGAGCGGGCCATGCGCGCTCAGTATCTGGACCGGATGGATATCGAGCGCGAGCGCGGGATCACCATCAAGGCGCAGAACGTGCGGTTGCCCTGGCAGGTGGACGGCACCGACTACGTGCTGCACCTCATCGACACCCCCGGCCACGTCGACTTCACCTATGAGGTGTCCCGCGCGCTCGAGGCGTGTGAGGGCGCGATCCTGCTGGTCGATGCCGCCCAGGGCATCGAGGCGCAGACCCTGGCCAATCTCTACCTGGCCATGGAACGGGACCTGACCATCATTCCGGTCCTGAACAAGATCGATCTCCCGGCCGCCGATCCGGACCGCTACGCCGCCGAGCTCGCCCACATCGTGGGGTGCGAGCCCGAGGACGTGCTGCGCGTCTCCGGTAAGACCGGCGTCGGCGTGCCGGAACTGCTGAACAAGGTGATTGCGGAGATCCCCGCGCCGACCGGCGACGCCGACGCGCCCGCCCGCGCCCTCATCTTCGACTCGGTCTACGACACCTACCGCGGCGTGGTCACCTATGTGCGTGTGGTGGACGGCAGGCTCACCCCGCGCCAGAAGATCAAGATGATGTCCACCGGCGCCCAGCACGAGTTGCTGGAGATCGGCATCGTCTCGCCCGAGCCCAAGCCCACCCAGGGGCTCGGCGTCGGCGAGGTGGGCTACCTCATCACCGGCGTGAAGGACGTGCGCCAGTCGAAGGTCGGTGACACGGTCACCTCCGCGCGCGACGGGGCGGCCGAGGCCCTGGCGGGATACGCGGAGCCGCGGCCGATGGTGTACTCCGGCCTCTACCCGGTCGACGGCTCCGACTATCCGGACCTGCGTGACGCTTTGGACAAGCTGCAGCTCAATGATGCTGCGCTGACCTATATTCCGGAAACTTCGGTGGCGCTGGGCTTCGGATTCCGTTGCGGTTTCCTGGGTCTGCTGCACATGGAGATCACCCGCGAGCGGCTGCAGCGCGAATTCGGCCTCGACCTGATCTCGACCGCGCCCAACGTGATCTACCGCGTGGTCATGGAGGACGGCACCGAGCACGTCGTTACCAACCCGTCGTTCTGGCCGGAGGGCAAGGCGCGGGAGATCTACGAGCCCATCACCAAGTGCACGGTCATCGCGCCCAGCGAGTTCGTCGGCACCATCATGGAGCTGTGCCAGTCCCGGCGTGGCGAGCTGCTCGGCATGGACTACCTTTCCGAGACCCGCGTCGAGATGCGGTACACGCTGCCCATGGCGGAGATCATCTTCGACTTCTTCGATTCGCTGAAGTCTCGCACCCGTGGCTACGCCTCCCTGGACTACGAGGAGGCCGGTGAACAGGAGGCCGCCCTGGTCAAGGTCGACATCCTGCTGCAGGGTGAGGCCGTCGACGCGTTCTCGGCCATCGTCCACAAGGATGCCGCCCAGGCCTACGGCCACAAGATGACCACCAAGCTGCGCGAACTCATCCCGCGTCAGCAGTTCGAGGTGCCGATCCAGGCCGCGATCGGGTCGAAGGTCATTGCCCGCGAGAACATCCGGGCCATCCGGAAGGACGTGCTGGCCAAGTGCTACGGCGGTGACATCAGCCGTAAACGCAAGCTGCTGGAGAAGCAGAAGGAGGGCAAGAAGCGGATGAAGACCATCGGCCGGGTCGATGTTCCGCAGGAGGCCTTCGTCGCCGCGCTGTCCAGCGACGCCGCCTCGGACAAGCCGAAGGGGAAATAGGGCCGGGGCCGACTCCGTGCCCGTTCATCTCGGGGCTTTCGCCGCGGGCCCGGCACTGGCACGCTGGTGTGGCGCACCATCATCCGGCCCCTGCCCGGCCCGGACGATGTGACAGGCCGGTCTACCGGAAATACAGTGAGACGTGGTCGGAGATGTACGCCAAGGCGGCTAGACCGTCCGGTACGAAGACCGGGCACCTGAGAGCGGAGTGTGTATGACGCGTGACCTGCCCAGCGATGCAGACGCCGGGGATACGGGCACTCACGCAGGTGATACCGCATACCGCCTCGCGAGCGGCGTGGCCCGGATCGCCCGGGCAGGCGCATACGTCACCGGCGGCGCGCTGATCGCCTCGGGCGGCGCCACTCCGACGACACCGCACTCCGAGGACGAGAGCCAGATCGCGGGCTGGTCGGTCAAGGATCCGCAGCCGAACGCACCGCGCCCGGTCGTCACCTACCCCGATCCGTCGCCCGATTCGGTGCCCCCCGCACACGGCAACCATGCTCCCGGCGCACTGGCGCCGCAGGACGGCCCGCCGGGGCTGTCCTTCCACTTTCAGATCGGGCCGAACGGGGACGATCATCTCCCCGGCATGCCCGACCTGAACAAGATTCCCGGGATGAACGGGATTCCGGGCACGGACGGCGGCGCCCAGGGCCCGAGCCTGGTTCCCAACATCGAAAGCGCTCCGGGCGCCCCGCAGGGCGGTCATCTGCCCGGCGCCGACGTACCGGGCCTGGGCAACGGAATTCCCGGTCTGAACGGTGGCATTCCGGGATTGGGCAACGGCATCCCGGGTCTGGGCAACGGCACCCCCGGTGGTTCGACTCCCGGCTTCCACATCCCCGGCTTCAACTCCGGCGCAAACAATCTCGGCCTGCCCGGCATGCATCCGGCCGCCGCCGCGATCGCGGCCGACGGTTCGCCGGGCACGGGCTTCTCACCCGAGGCCGCTGTGGCGAACACGATCGATCCGGTCGCGGCCGATATGGGTCCCGGGCTGGATGATTCGGGTGGTGGCCCGTCCGGTTTCGGGCCGATCGACCTCGGCGACAACACCTTCGGTGACGGATCGGATTTCGGACAGTTCGGCCCGGACAATGCTGCGCCACACGCGATTCCGGATGGATCGCTCCCCGGTTTCCATCTGCCCGGCGACTACGGCTTCGAGGGCGCGGGATTCGGCCCGGGCACCGGATTCGACGGTGTCGGTACCGGTTTCGGCGCCTTCTTCGACGCGTCGACGAATCTGGACGCGCACGTCGGGGCGGACGGGGTATGGCTGAGCGTCGAGACGACGGTCCATGTCGGCGTCGGTGATATCGGCGAGGAACTCGACAACTACGGGAATTACGGCGGCTGGCCGGATGCGCAGCACCTTCCGGGCGGTGCGCTGGGACCCGAATCCGCATTCGTTCCGGGCGTGAACTCCGGCCTGCTCGGGGCGCAACTCGGGATGGGCGATGCGGGCCCGGCGAATATCGCGGGCGTCGCGCCGACCGCTGGGCCGGCACTCCCCGCCGCGTTCACCGGAGCCCCGGGTGCCGCGCCCGGAATCCCATCCACGGCCTTCGGCACCGCGGCGGGTGCGCCCGCGGCGGCGCCGATGTCGGGCGTCGTTCTTCCGGGGACCTCGCCGACCTCGGTGCCGGGGATCGCCGGTGTGCCGGGTGTGGCGATGGCCGCGCCAACGCCCATCCCCACGGCCCTACCCGCCGGTCCGGCGCCGGTTCTCGGTGCGGCGCTGCCCGCCGTCTCGCCGGCGCCGGTCCTGGCCGCGGTCCCGGCCGTGGCCATGCCGCAGCCGGTCGTCGCGACCCCCGCGCTCGCGGCCGTGACGGCCCCGGCGGTCGCCGTCGCGCAGCCGGTCGTCACGACCCCCCTGCAGCCCGGGCACTCCGATACCGCCGTGCACCCGCTGGCCGTCGCGCTGCCGGAGCACGGACCCGCGTTCGGGCTGGGCATCGGCGCCGTGGCGGTCAGCCCGGCGACCTTCTTCGGCATCCCGCGTCCCGCCACGCCTCCCGGCTCCTCGCACGGCGAGCACCCCGCACCCACCCCCACACCGGTCGACAGGCCGGAGCCGAGCCTGCCGACGATCCCGCGCATCAGCATCGCGCCGGTTCCGGTGTCAGGCACCGAAACCCCCAGCCACACCATCAATCCCACCCACGAGTCCGGGTTGCCCACCACCGGTGCGCACGTCGGCACCGACGGGTCCACCGCGGTCGATCCGACCGCCGCCGCGCATCCCGGTATGCACGGTTCGACGAGCGCCGACGTCCCCACGACGCCGGCGCATCCCACCGCCACGGACGGCCCGACGACCCGCCCCCACCCCGGCTCGACGAACTCGGACGGCTCGACGACGCACCCGCATCCGACCACCGGCGGTTCGGACGCCACCACCCCCGCCCACCCGACCCCGACGGTCGCCGACACTCCGACCACGCACGCTCACCCGGGCTCCACCGGCACGGCCGATTCGACCACCGCTCCGCGTGCGGCCGATTCCACCGTTCCGATGCCCGGTCACGACACGCCGTCGAGCCACGATTCGGCCCCCTCGCACCTCCCGGCCCCGACCTACGATGCGCCGCTCACCCGCGAGCCGGTGCCGACCCACGCCGCGGCCCCGACCTACGATTCCCCCCACACGCCATCCGTGCCCACCCATGACACGCCGCCGACCGTGTCGGTTCCCGGCGAGGACGGCGGCGCGCACCTCGCGCCACACGCCCCGCTCGTGCTGCCCACGCTCGAACCCGGCCTCCCGATGAAACCCATTGCACACGTGATGAATTCGAACGAATCGACGCCCTGGGACGATGGCTCGCACGCGGGCCTGAGCGCGGTACCCGGGAGCCTGCTGTCCGGTGGCCTGCTCCCGGGCACCGAGCTCTACCCCTCGCACCTCCCGGTTCACGGCTTCCCCGACCTGCATTCCGTGTTGTGACGGCGCTGGAATCGGCCGTGGTCAAGAACCCCGAGGCCATGGGGCCGCTGCTCGGGCAGCTCGACGAGCTGCTCGGGCTCACGCGCGCCGCCGGGCGGGCCGATCTGGCCGCGCGCCTGAGCATGTCCCGATCCCGGGTCGCGGATCCGCGGGTGCGGGTCGTGGTGGTGGGCGCGCCCAAGAACGGGATGAGCACGCTGGTCAACGGCCTGGTCGGGACGATGGTGAGCGCCACCGGCAGCGTGGTCAGCGTGCCGGTGATCGCCGAGTACGGCCCGCAGTCCACGGCCACCCTGGTCCGCTCGGTCACCGGCCTGCGCACCGAGCGGCTCCCGGTCGATCCGCTGAATCCGGAGGTCGCTTTCGCCGCGGGCGGGGTGGTCCGGGCCGAATTCACCGAACCGAGCCCGTTCCTGGCCGAGGGCTTCGTGGTGATGGATGCCCCCGGCACGCCTGGTGACACCCCCACCACCTGGTCACTGATCGCGGCCGCGGATGCGGTGCTGTATGTCACCGACGCGGGCAACGAGTACACCCCCGAGCAGATTCTGCTGCTGGCGCGCATCCAGCAGGTGTGCCCGACGGTGATCTGCGTGCTGAACAAGATCGACCTGCATCCGTTCTGGTCGCGTGTGCAGCAGCGCAACCGCGAGCTGCTCGACGAGGCCGGGCTGGGATTCGCCATTGCGCCGGTGTCGGCGGAGCGGCATCTGCAGACTGCAGGGGATCATCGTCGTGACATCGAATCCGGTGTGCCGCAGCTGATCGACCATCTGCGTGAGTACGTGCTGCGCCGCGCGGACGCCCTGGCCCGCGACGCCGCGGTGCGCGATATCCGCACCATCACCGATCATCTGGCGCTGTCGATGCGCAGCGAGGCCGAGACCCTGCGCGATCCGCGTCGCCTGTCGGATATCACCGAGCGCCTGCGCACCGCGCGCAGCGAGGCCGACGAGCTGCGTCAGCGGACCGCGAACTGGCAGATCACCCTCGCCGACGGCTGTTCGGATCTGATGGCCGATATCGAGCACGACCTGCGCCAGCGCCTGCGCGGCCTGGTGCGCGATGCCGAGACCGAGATCCGCAAGCGCGATCCGGCCCGCCGCTGGGATGCCTTCGGCGCCGATCTGGATGCGCGGATCACCGAGTCGGTGGAGGAGAACTTCGTCATCGCGCACTACCGCTCGGTCGAACTGGCCGAGGAGGTGGCGGCCAAGTTCCCCAGCGCCGACGAGGCCAGGCTGCCGGATCTGCGCCTGGAGAATTCGGCCGAGGTGCTCGAGCCGGTGGCCTCCCTCGAACCCCTCACCTCCGCGAAAGTCGGTGTGATCCAACCGATCCTGAACATCATGCGGGGCTCGTACGGCGGCCTGCTGATGGTCGGCGTGGTGCTGGCCAGCGTGCTGGGAATCCCGCCGGTGAACGTCTACTCCGGCGCCGCGGCGGTGCTGCTGGGCATCAACGCGCTGTGGGAGGACCGCAGGCTGCGCCGCGAGCGTCGCCAGGCCGAGGCCAAGGTCGCGGTCGCGCGCCTGATGGACGATGTGATCTTCCAGGTCAGCATGGAGTCGCGCAAGCGCCTGCGCGGCGTGCAGCGCACCCTGCGCGACCATTTCACCGAGATCGCCAACCAGACCCTGCGCTCGGTCGATGAATCCCTGCGCGCCACCGAGGAAGCCGCGGCACAGCAGTCCGGCCCGATCCGTGACCGCCGGCTGTCGGAGATCGAATCGTCACTGGTTCGCCTGCGCGAAATCCGCGAGCGCGCGGACACCGTCACGGCCTAGCCGATACCCGCCCACTCCTCGTCATCCCGGCATTGCGCCGGGATGACGAGGAGTGTTCACGGCCCTACGATTTTCACGAACCGCGGTGTGCCGGATGGAATTCGCCCGAGCTGATCTTCTGCTCGGCGCGGATCACGTGGGTCAGCGCGTTGATCAACGCCAGGTGGGTGAATGCCTGCGGGAAGTTGCCCAGGTGCCGCCCGGTGCGCGGATCGATCTCCTCCGCGTACAGCTCGAGGGGGCTGGCATAGCCGAGCAGCCGCTCGCACAGGTGCCGCGCGCGCTGCACCTCACCGATCTCCACCAGCGCGGACACCAGCCAGAACGAGCAGATGGTGAACGTGCCCTCGACGCCGGACAGGCCGTCGTCGGTGGTGTCGGTGCGGTAGCGCAGCACCAGGCCCTGCTCGGTCAGGTCGTCGGCGATGGCCAGCACGGTCTTGCGCACCCGCGGATCGTCCGGGGGCAGGAAGCGCAGCAGCACCACCAGCAGCAGCGAGGCGTCCAGGGTGTCGCGGCCGTAGGTCTGGGTGAAGATTCCCTCGGCATTGACGCCGTTGTCGAGGATGTCGGCGTGGATCTCGTCGGCGATCTCGGACCATTTCTTGGCGTAGTCGGTCTCCCCGTGCATCTCGGCCAGCCGCGCGCCGCGATCCAGCGCCACCCAGCACATCACCTTGGAGGAGGTGAAATGCTGTGGCTCGCCGCGGATCTCCCAGATGCCGCGGTCCGGCTCGCGCCAGTGCTCGATCGCGCTCTGAACCTGCTTCTGCAGCATGGGCCACAACGTTTCCGGAACCTGCTGACGCGAACGCACGTGCAGATACACCGAATCCAGGATGGTGCCCCAGATATCGTGCTGGTCCTGGTTGTAGGCGCCGTTGCCGATGCGCACCGGGCGGGCTCCGTCGTATCCGTGCAGGTGGCCCAGTTCGTACTCGGTGATGGTGCGCTCGCCGCTGATGCCGTAGAGCACCTGCAGCGGCAGCGATTCGCCGTTGCCGTCGGTGGCGACGTCGTGCAGGAAGGCGAAGAAGTCGTCGGCCTCGCGGTTCATGCCCAGGGTGTACAGGCCCCACAGCGCGAAGGTGGAGTCGCGCACCCAGGCGTAGCGGTAGTCCCAATTGCGTTCTCCGCCGGGGGTTTCCGGCAGCGAGGTGGTGGCCGCCGCGAGCAGCGCGCCGGTAGGGGCGTACGTCAGGCCCTTGAGGGTCAGCGCGCTGCGCTGCAGGTAACCGCGCCACGGGTGGTCCGGGAACTTGCCCAGGGTGATCCACTGGCGCCAGCACTCGGTGGTCGCCCACATCTTCTCGGACGCTTCGGCGTAGGTGCGCGGCGCGGGCAACTCGGACCAGGACAGCGCGACGAACACCTCGTCGCCCTCCTTCATCCGGGTGCGAGCGCGCGCCTCACGGCCCTCCAGCCCGAGACGCAGGTCGGTGGTGAGAGTGAGTGTCGTGCAATCGGATTCGTGCTCGGCGGGGGCGCTGGCGGTGGCCTGCTCGTAGACCTGGCCGGTGTACTCCCAGCGGGCGGGCGCACGGTGGTAGTCGAAGGCGGGCTCGCAGCTGACCTCGAGCTCGACCACGCCGTTGACGCATTTCACCGTGCGCAGCAGCATGTGCTCGGCATCCCAGTCCATCGGGGTGCGGCGGTGGGTGCGGCTGCGTTTGTCGTTGTTGTGCCACGGGCCCAGCACCAGCGCATCGCGCACGATCAGCCAGCCGGTGTCGGTTTGCCACGTGGTTTCCACGATCATGCCGCCGGGCAGGTAGCGGCGGGCGGCCGGCACGTTGACCCCGTACGGGCCGACCCGGAAGTGCCCGGCGCTGCGATCCAGCATCGCGCCGAACACGCTGGCCGAATCCGGCCGCGGCAGGCACATCCACTCGACCGCGCCGTTCTTGGCGATCAGGCAGCTGGTCTCGCAGTCGGACAGGAAGGCGTAGTCGTCGATCGGTGGGAAGACCGACTTGTGGGTCAGCGACGGCATGGTGTAGTCCTCCGTGAGCTGGTCGTCCTCGCCGTCCCCATGCCCGGCGACCGGCCCGGTGTCGCGGCCCTCGGGTTCCGAGAGGACATCGTCCGGGATGACCGGATGATGGGTCATGTCGTTGCCGGGTTCGTCGTCGGGTTCGTCGCTGAGCGGTTCGTCATAGGACGGCATAGCCCCATCATTCGCCCGTCACCGCGGCGACGTCCACCATCGGGGATGTCCGGTGTGTGACGGCCCCAGCCGGTCAGCGCGTGAGCAGCCAGGCCACGATCACCAGCACCAGCAGAGCGACCAGGGCCAACTGCACCCGTGAGCGAGGCATTACACCGTTTCTTTCTGTCAGCCGCGTGCGGCGCCGGAGAGCGGGCGCACATCGTCCGCGAGGTCGTGCGTGCCGGGCATCGCGTCGCCGGTCGCCGGCTCGGGATGGTCCGCGCCGGGCGCCGGCTGTTGCGGCCCGACGAGCTCGGGCCGTACCGATTCCGGCTGCGCCGCGCGATCGCGGCCCAGCAGCCGCAGCGCCTCGCGCAGTGCACGATCGAGCAGGTACGCGATGGCGAAACTGATCGGGACCATCCCGACCAGCACCACCGCGAACTGCGGTAGGAACGGCAGGCCGGCGACCCAGAGCTCGACGCTGTCCCACCATCCGGCAATGCTGTGCACGACCCCAGCCTAGTAGGTGTGAGATCGCCACGGCAGCCTGCCTCGGGCCCGCGCGGGCGGATGACCGCCCTGACGGCGGCGTTCCCCGGCGGCGGGGAAAACGCGCTGCCGTTGTCGGTTGCCCGAGGTACGCTCCTGCCCATGCCAACCGATGAGGATTTCGCCGAGCTCACTCAGCTGCTCGAAACCGATGAGCTCGAAGAGGGGCCCCGCCTGATCGCCACCCACTACGCCTCCCCCGAGGAGGCGATCGAGATGGTGCGCGCGGCCCAGCTGCTCGGCCTGGGCGTGCGCCTGTCGAACCGCCTGCGGATCGAGGAGAGCGAGGAGGACGGCGAGGAGACCGCCTCCGAGGAGTGGGTCCTGGATCTGCTCGAGAGCCCGCCCGAGACCGACGAGGATTAGTCGCCGGGCCTACAGGCCCAGTTTCTTCCCGATCTTCGACACCGTCTCACCGACCTCCTGGCCCACGGTGCTGACCGCGGTCCCGACATCGCGGCTCAGATTCCGCACCGTGCGGATCAGGGGGTCTTCCGAGGCGTCGAAGTTCGCTCTGTAGGCGCGCGCGGCCTCCTTGATCTCGTCGCTGATCTTCGCACCGCTGTCCTGTGAGCGCAGCGGATAGCGGCCGTCCAGGATCCGGTCGTAGTCGCCTGCGGCGATCCAGCGCCGCAGCTCGGCCGCGCGCAATACCGAGAACGGGTGGGTCTGCAGCTCCAGATTCATCAGCTTGAGCACGCCGTCGCGCAGATCGCCGGTGCGGTCGTAGTCGTCGGCCTGCTCGAGGAATGCCGCGTGGCTCATCTCGGAGACCATCGCGCCACCGGCCAGCTTCATGTGCACCCGCACCGAGGCCTCGACGTCCTGCCCGCACAGCAGCCCGGCCCGGTCGCCGGACAGCTCGGACTTGCGGCTCCACTCCATCAGCGCCGCGATGATCGCGCGCAGCGCCCAGCCGCCGATCGGCATCCATCCAAAGCTGGCGGCGAAATTCAGCAGATGCATCAGCATCGTGCGGTATACCGCGTGCCCGGACAGCGCGTGGCCGAGCTCATGCCCGACGATGAACCGCAGCTCCTCCACGTCGAGCAGTTCGATCAGCCCGGTCGTCACCACGATGAACGGGGTGTCCATGCCGATGGTGAAGGCGTTGGCGGCCGGATCCTGCAGCACGTACATCTCCGGGGTGACCTCCGCGTCCAGGATGCGCACGGCATCGGTCCGCAGGTCGTGCAGCGTCTTGAACTGCCGCTCGTCCACGCGCACGGCGGTGGCCAGGTACATCAGCCGGTGCTGGCGCTCGCGCAGCAGCCCCGACAGGGTGCGCAGCACGGTGTCGAAGCCGGCGAAGGTGCGCATCGCGACCAGCGCCGTGCGGTCGGCCGGATGTTCCCAGGCGCGGGTGCTGATCCCGGGAAACTCGCGGCGGATGCGGTCCGGAGCCTCTGTCATGTGTCCCCCTACTGCTTTTGTCGTAGGTCGCGGCGGTTCATTCCGTTCTGCTACAGTCTGCCCGTGTCGTCGAGTGCTGTGCCGCGGGTCCGCCATGAATTGGCGTTGATCGCGGTCGGCTGCCTCGTCGTCGCTGACGTCTACTGTCGCTGATAGGGCGGACACTACCGCGCGCCTAGTATGAGCGCGATCGGTTTCTCGCAGATGTGTCCGTAATTCCGGCGGCCCTCGGGCCCGGCCGCGCCGTTGCCGAAATCGCTTGTGAGGCAACGGATGCGGCACTTCAGATATCCGCTGGAGTCGCAGGGGCGGCCCGGCGGGCAGCAGGAAAGGTCCCACATCCGAATGTCTCGCAGCAACGGGCTCCGCGCCCGGCGTTCGACCGCTGCCGTGCTGACCGTGCTCGCGGTGGCGCTGCTGAGCGCCTGCAGCGGCGGTACCAGCGATGTCCCCGGCGCGGCGTCGGGCAGCGGCGCGAAGGTCACCCTGACCCTCTTCGGCTACTCCACGGCCAAGCCCGCGTTCGACAAGGCGGTGCCCGCCTTCAACAAGACATCCGCCGGCTCCGGGGTGCAGGTCAAGCAGTCCTACGGCGCCTCGGGCGACCAGTCGCGCAAGGTCGCCGCGGGCGCCCAGGCCGATGTCGTCGATCTGTCCGTCGAGCCGGACGTCACCCGCCTGGTCGACGCGGGACTGATCGATCCCGAGTGGAATGCCGACGCGGACAAGGGCATTCCGTTCGGATCGGTGGTCGCGATCGTGGTCCGCAAGGGAAATCCGAAGGGCATCCACACCTGGAACGATCTGCTGAAGCCGGGCGTGCAGGTGGTGACGCCGAATCCCTTCAGCTCCGGATCCGCGAAATGGAATCTGCTCGCGCCCTACGCCGCGGAGAGTGACGGCGGTAAGAATCCACAGGCCGGGCTGGACTTTCTGGGCAAGCTCATCTCCAAGGACCACGTGCGCGTGCAGCCGCAGTCGGGCCGCCAGGCGACCGAGACGTTCCTGCAGGGCACCGGTGACGTGCTGATCAGCTACGAGAACGAGGCGATCGCATCCGTGCGCCAGGGGGATCCGATCGAGTACTTCGTGCCGCCGACCACGTTCAAGATCGAGAACCCGTTCGCGGTGCTGAAGAACAGCCATAACCTCGACAAGGCCGTGGCGTTCAAGGACTTCCTCTACACCCCCGCGGGGCAGCGGGCCTTCGCCGACGCCGGATACCGTCCGGTCGATCCGCAGATCGCCGCGCAATACGGCAAGGACTTCCCGCAGCCGCAGAAGCTGTGGACCATCGCGGATCTCGGCGGGTGGAAAAAGGTCGACAAGCAGCTGTTCACGCCCAACACCGGCAGCGTGGCGATCATCTACGACAAGGCGACGAAATAGTGACCCAGACAACTACCGCCGCGCCGTCGGGCGCATCGGGCGGCAGATCGTGGCTGCGGGTGACCGGATCGGTCGGCCCGCTCGGCATCGCGACCGCGGTGCTGTGGCTCAGCGTGATCGTCCTGCTGCCGCTCGCGGCGCTGGCGTTCCACGCCTTCGACGCCGGATGGTCCGGATTCTGGTCCGCGGCCACCGCGCCCGCCGCACTGGATTCGCTGCGGGTGACCGTGCTGCTGTCGGTGCTGGTGGCACTGCTCAACGTGGTGATGGGCACGCTGATCGCGTGGGTGCTGGTGCGAGACGATTTTCCCGGTAAGAGCATCGTGAACGCCCTGATCGACCTGCCGTTCGCGCTGCCCACCATCGTTGCCAGCATCGTCATGCTGGCGCTGTACGGACCGGACAGCCCGGTCGGCATCCACCTCAACGCCACCCAGCCGGGCGTGGTGGTGGCGCTGGCGTTCGTGACGCTGCCGTTCGTGGTGCGCTCGGTGCAGCCGGTGCTGCTCGAGGCCGACCGCGATGTCGAGCAGGCCGCGGCCTCGCTGGGCGCGGACAACTGGACCACCTTCCGCCGCATCGTCCTGCCCACGCTGACCCCGGCCATCATCTCCGGCGGCGCCCTCGCATTCGCCCGCGCCGTCGGCGAATTCGGCTCGGTGGTGCTGATCGGCGGCAACATTCCCGGCCGCACGCAGGTCGCCTCGCAGTACATCCAGCAGCAGATCGAGGTGGACCGGCCGGTCAGCGCCGCCACGGTTTCGGTTGTGCTGCTGGTCATCTCGTTCATCGTGCTGGTTGCGCTGCGGCTGTTCGCCGACCGCACCGCGCGCAAGGAGCTGGCGACCCGATGAGACTCTCACCGCTGAGCCGTATTTCGATGCGCGTGGTGGCGCTGGCCTACCTGCTGGTGCTGCTGGTGCTGCCGCTGGTGATCATTCTGTGGCGCAGCTTCGCCCACGGCATCGCGCAGTTCTACGACTGGATCTCCACGCCCGCGGCCATCTCGGCGTTCAACATCACCATGATCATCGTGCTGATCGTCGTCCCGCTGAACGTGCTGTTCGGCATTGTCACCTCGATCGCGCTGGTGCGTGGAAACTTCCCCGGCCGCAGGCTGGTTCAGGGCGTGGTGGACCTGCCGTTCGCGGTTTCGCCTGTGGTGGTTGGTGTTTCGCTGATCATGCTATGGGGTGTGCGCGGATGGTTCGGCGGCATCGAGCATCTCGGTTTCCGGGTGATCTTCAGCCTGCCCGGCATGGTCATCGCCACCCTGTTCGTGACCCTGCCCTATGTCGTGCGCGAGGTGGAGCCGGTGCTGCACGAGATCGGCGACGACCAGGAGCAGGCGGCGGTCACCCTGGGCGCCTCGCGCTGGCAGACGTTCTGGCGGATCACACTCCCGGCGATCCGGTGGGGCCTGACCTACGGCGTCGTGCTCACCGTGGCCCGCGCGCTGGGCGAATTCGGCGGGGTGATCATGGTCTCGACCGGACTGCCCGGCGGCGGTCAGACGCTGACGCTGCTGGTGAACGCGCGCTACATGGACGACCGCAATGTCTTCGGCGCGTACTGCGCGGCGACCCTGTTGATGGGAATGGGCCTGGTCACCCTCGCATTGATGATTCTTCTCGAACGGAAGCGGAGCACCGTGAAATGACGACCTCGACGACCCGCTCCGGAGGCGAGCAGATGATCACCGTCGCGAATGCGCGGAAGAACTACGGCACTTTCGCCGCCCTCGACGATGTCAGCATCGACATTCCCGCGGGCGAGCTGACGGCATTGCTGGGCCCCTCCGGCTCGGGCAAGTCCACGCTGCTGCGCTCGATCGCGGGGCTCGAATCACTGGATTCCGGGGTGGTCACCATCTCCGGCCGCGACGTCACCCGGGTCTCGCCGCAGAAGCGCGATATCGGATTCGTATTCCAGCATTACGCCGCGTTCAAACATATGACCGTGCGCGACAATGTCGCCTTCGGGCTGAAGATCCGGAAGCGACCCAAGAACGAAATCTCCAAGCGGGTGGACGAGCTGCTCGGAATCGTCGGCCTGGACGGTTTCCAGCACCGCTATCCGGCGCAGCTGTCCGGCGGTCAGCGCCAGCGCATGGCCTTGGCCCGCGCGCTGGCGGTGGACCCGCAGGTGCTGCTGCTGGACGAGCCGTTCGGCGCGCTGGACGCGAAGGTCCGCGCCGACCTGCGTACCTGGCTGCGCCGCCTGCACGAGGAGGTGCACGTCACCACCGTGCTGGTCACCCACGATCAGGAGGAGGCCCTGGACGTCGCGGACCGGATCGCGGTCATGAACGCCGGGCGCATCGAGCAGATCGGCAGCCCGGGGGACGTGTACGACCGCCCGGCCAACGAATTCGTGATGTCGTTCCTGGGTGCGGTGGCGAAATTGAACGGCCATCTGGTGCGCCCGCACGATATTCGCATCGGCCGGGACCCGGAGATGGCGCTGGCCTCCCACGAGGGCACGGCGGAATCGGCGGGCGTCACCCGCGCCACCGTGGAACGCGTGGTGGTGCTGGGTTTCGAGGTCCGGCTGGAATTGCGCAATGCAGCGACCGGCGACGTGTTCACCGCCCAGGTCACCCGCGGCGACGCCGAGGCGCTGCACCTGGCCGACGGTGAAACGGTATACGCGCGAGCAACCCGAATCCCGGAGCTTCCCGTCACGTGAAATCGGAATACTTTTGACACGCCGTGGCTGGATGATGTTTCAGATCGGTGAAATGTGGTCTGATGCATCTCGTGCGAAATGAGTAAGCGTATTCCGCCGGTATGAAGAAAGTGAGCTCGAGGAGATCGCGTGCACATGCGCGATCGCTTCTCCCGCCCGGAATCTGCTGTCCGGGCAGTCCCTGTCGATCACCGTGGTTGATGCTCGCGGGAAGAGCGATATCGAAACGGGTGGGAGCAT
Source organism: Nocardia sp. GP40 (assembly GCF_050434125.1). NCBI lineage: Bacteria > Bacillati > Actinomycetota > Actinomycetes > Mycobacteriales > Nocardiaceae > Nocardia > Nocardia sp. GP40. Next base: position 217,389 of record NZ_JBNPVW010000010.1, read on the forward strand.
CGGGTGGGGAGCCTCGGCTGCACAGAATTCACGGATTCCATGCCCATTCCGAGAATCTCGCTGGCCGCCGTCCTGGCCTGCGGCGCGCTGGCATTGTTCACAGGCCGCTCCGATCACGGGCCGGACACGCTCGTGACCGATCCGACTCTCGCCCGTACCTATGCCGATCCGGTCGCCGCGCTCGCGGCGCCGCCCGGCGAAGTTCGGCGGTCGCTCGGCATTTCGCCGCGACCGCCCGCGGATTCGCCACCGCCCGCGCAGGCCGCCCCCATTGCGGGGCAGCTGATTCCGCCTCCTCCGGAAGGGCCGCAGCGGCACTTCTCGCCGAGCCCCGAGCAGTGGGAGAACGCCCACGCGATCGTCGGCGTGGTGCGCGCACGCGAACTGCCGCTGTACACCGCGGTGATCGCGCTGGCCACCGCGATGCAGGAGTCCTCGCTGCACAACCTCACCGGCGCAGTGGATTACGACTCGCTGGGCCTGTTCCAGCAGCGTCCCTCGGCGGGCTGGGGTGGTCCCGATCAGCTGACCGATCCGGCCTACGCGGCCGGGGCGTTCCTGGACGCGCTGCTCTCGCGGGTGCCCGACTACGCCGCCGTGCCGTTGTGGCAGGCGGCCCAGCGCACCCAGGCCTCAGCCTTCCCGGAGCGGTACGCGCAGTGGGAGGACCAGGCGACGGAGATGGTCGCGCGGATCGCCGCGGAGTGATCGGGCCGCAGCGTTTGCTGAAGGTCGGCTACGCCGGGCCGGTTTACTGAAACCTGTGCGCAGCCCATGTCACGCGCGGACAACCGCATGTCCGGTGGTTGGCAGCGCTCGTTGCGGATGGTTGCCTGGGACGCGGTCGGATCACGATTGCATCAACGCGGCTCGTCGACGAGGTGGGTGTGATGACGGTTGGGCTCGGAGTCAGTATCGGCACGGTCAATACGGTGTGCGCCACGACGGGTGAGGGCGGTGCGCGGGCGCAGCGCGGAACCGGGCCGGACAGACCGCTCGGCCGGGGAGGGGCGGGTGCCGGCCCGTCGACCTGGCGCACCACCCTGACCTTCGACAGCGCCGGTACGGCGCGGGTGGGCCGCATACGCAAGCACGGTCGCGCCCTCGCCGAATTCGCGGATCTGACCCAGCACAGTTCGGGGCGGTGGGGTGGGGGAACGTATGTACACGGCGCCCCCTCGGCCCGCGTCGGGCATCGCACCCTCTCGCCCGCCGATCTGGTCGCGACGGTGGCGCACAGCGTGCTGACCGACACGTTCGGCGCCGCGCTCGCGCCCGATGCGGGCGTGGCCGTCAGCCATCCGATCGGCTATCCGGCCGAATGCCTCGCCGAACTGCGCGAGGCGCTGGATAAGGTCGGCCTGCCGCAGGCCGTGCTGGTCGCCGAGCCGATCGCGGCGCTGGCCTGGCTGGATGCCGCCCACGGCCCGCTCGCCCCGGGCCTGACGCTGGTCTACGACCTCGGGGCATCGAATCTGGGGGTGACATTGGTCCGCGTCGGTGCGGGTGCCCCCGCCGATCCGGTGGTAGGGGTGCCGCTGCGCTCGCCCGACTACGGCGGCCGGGCCTTCGGCGCGCTGACGGCCTCGCAGGCACCGCGGAGCACGATCCGGGGTAGCGAGGGCGGCGTGCGGGAACTCACAACGACGGCCCGGTCCGGTGGAATTGGGGGACGCGCCGATACCCCCGCCCGGTCGCTGGCCGATTCCGACGCCGCGATCAGTGACCTGCGCGCCACCCATGTGCGCCGCTCGCTGGAAGTGGTCTACCGGTGCCTGCGCACAGCCGATGTCACGATGGCCGATGTCGATCGCGTCCTGGTGGTCGGGGGCGCGGCGCGCCCGCGCGAGGTGGCCGAGACCCTGGCCGAGGCGCTGGCCCGTCCGGTGATGGTCGCACCGGATCCCGAGCGCACGATCGCCGAGGGCGCGGCGATCATGGCCCGCCGTTCGGCTGCGGCGCAGGCCGCCGCCCAGGGGCGTCCGGGCGTGGCCTGGCTGCCGCGGCGGCTGGTGCGTGCCGTGGCGGCGGTCGCCATCGTCGGCGCCGGGGTATTGGTCGGGCTGGTGGGACCGGCCGCGGCCGTTTCGGCCGGAAACGTTGTGGTCAGCGGGGTGCATCTGGCGGGATAAGACCGCACGGTTGACGTAACTCCGAGTTGGTGTAACTATTGGAAACAGTTACCCACGAGTGGAGAGGCTGAGACGATGACGTCCGTTGCCGCGACCCCCGGCGTCGAGCCTATCGATCCTGTCGTCCAGGAGGCGCAGGAATATGCCGCGAAGCTGATGCTGCTCTCGGAAGGCTCGGTGAACCGCAACTTCGATCCGTATGAGGATATCGACTGGGAGAACCCCGATTTCGATGCCGAAGCGAATCCGGAGCGCTGGATCCTGCCCGTCTCGGCCGACTCGCTCGGCCGTCACCCGTGGTATCGGGCGCAGTCCGTGCAGCGCCAAATCGAGATCGGTAAGTATCGCCAGGCCAACGTGGCCAAGGTGGGCCTGCAGTTCGAGTCGATCCTGATCAGCGGCATGGTGAACCACACCTTCTCACTGCCCAACGGCGATCCCGAGTTCCGCTACTGCACCCATGAGATGTCCGAGGAACTCAACCACACGCTGATGTTCCAGGAGATGGTGAACCGCATCGGCGCCGATGTGCCGGGCATGGGCCCGCTCGTGCGCCAGCTGCGCCACCTCGGCGTGCCGGTCGCGGTGATGTTCCCCAACCTGTTCTTCATGGCCGTGCTCGCCGGCGAGGAGCCGATCGACCACATCCAGAAGGCGATCCTGCGCTCGGGCGAGGAGATCCACCCGATCATGCGCGGCGTCATGGCGATCCACGTCGCGGAGGAGGCGCGCCACATCTCGTTCGCGCACGAGTTCCTCGAGCGCCATGTGCCCGAGGCGAATCCGGCCAGCAAGATGACGCTCTCGGTGATGATGCCGATCGTCATGTGGCTGCTGGGCCGCTCGATCGTCAAGCCGCCCAGGGCGTTCTTCGACGAGTTCGATATTCCCGAGGAAGTGCGCAAGGAGCTGTTCTTCGGTTCGAAGGAAGCCCGGCAGGGATTCAGCGACTACTTCATCGATGTGCGCGCGCTGGCCAAGGAGATCGGGCTGATGAATCCGATCGCCAAGAGCGTCTGGAAGCTGCTGCGCATCGACGGCCCGACCAGCCGCTACCGCTCCGAGCCGCTGCGCGCGGTGAAGACCGCCTGAATCCACCCACTCGCCAGCTCCGCGCACTCCGCTGGCTCACCATCGTCGAAAGGGCGGGCGTCCAGTGCCGTACGTTGTCACCCAGTCGTGTTGTAGCGACGCGTCCTGCGTCTACGCATGCCCGGTCAACTGCATCCACCCCACGCCGGACGAGCCCGACTTCCTGAGCGCGGAGATGCTGTACGTGGACCCGCAGGCGTGCGTGGACTGCGGGGCGTGCGCCACGGCCTGCCCGGTCGACGCGATCGTCTCGACGAAGCGGCTGACCGCGGAGCAGCAGCCGTTCATCGAGATCAACGCCGACTTCTACCGCCAGGTGCGCCCGCGTGCGCTGCTGGCGCGGCCGGTGCCGGCCGCGCCGGTGCAGGGTGGTCCGCTGCGGGTCGCGATCGTCGGCTCGGGCCCCTCGGCCATGTACGCCGCCGACGAGCTGCTGACCCAGCCGGACGTCGCGGTGACGGTGCTGGATCGGTTGTCCGCGCCGTACGGCCTGGCTCGGTACGGGGTCGCCCCGGACCACACCGCGACCAGGCAGGTGAGCCGGCTGTTCGACGTAATCTCCGCGCAGCCCGGATTCGGCTCCTATCTGAATGTGACTGTGGGTGACCACATTTCGCATGAGGAGCTGCTCGCGCACCATCACGCGGTGATCTACGCGGTGGGCGCCTCGGCCGACCGGAAGCTCGGGATCGCCGGTGAGGGCCTGCCGGGCAGCGTCTCGGCCACCGAGTTCGTCGCCTGGTACAACGGTCATCCTGGCCAGGCCGGGCGCGAGTTCGACCTGTCCCAGCGCCGCGCGGTGATCGTCGGCAACGGCAATGTGGCCCTGGACGTGGCCCGGATTCTCGCCTCGGATCCCGAATCGCTGGCGCACACCGAGATTTCGCCCGCCGCACTGGAAGCGTTGCGGCACAGCAAGATCGAGGAAGTGGTGATCCTGGCCCGGCGCGGCCCGGCCGAATCGGCCTTCACCGTACCGGAGTTCGTCGGGCTGCTGGGCGCCGACGTGGACATCGTCGTGGAAGGCGATGTGCCCGAACCCGTTCCGGGCATGCCGCAGCAGGTGGAGCACAAGCTGCGGCTGCTCCGCAGGGTCGCCGACCGGCCGGTGGGCGCGCGCAAGCGGATCGTGCTGCGCTATCTGTCCGCGCCGACCGCACTGGTCGGGACCGACCGCATCACCGGAATCGAGCTGGCGCACAACGAGTTGGTCGCCGACCCGGACGGCGCCGTGCGCGCGGTGCCGACCGGCACGACCGAAACCCTGGACACCGGACTGGTGCTCGCCTCGGTCGGCTACCGGGGCGTGCCGATGCCCGGTCTACCGTTCGACGATGCCGCCGGTGTGATCCCGAACGACGAGGGCCGCGTGCTGTCCGAGCCCGGCGGCGCGGTCGTCCCGGGCGCCTACGTCACCGGCTGGATCAAGCGCGGCCCCACCGGCTTCATCGGCACCAACAAATCCTGTGCCCAGCAGACGGTGCGGATGCTCGCCGAGGACTTCAACGCCGGCCGCCTGGCCGGACCGGCCTCCGGCGCGGCCGATTTCGACGCACTGGTCGCCGCCCGCCGCCCCGACGCCATCCGCGGTGGCGGCGTCGCCCGCCCGTGGTGGAAGCGCGGCCTGCTTTCCCGCGCCTGATACCTCGTTGCAGCCCGACCTGGTCCGGCGTCGATCGGGACTCGGTCGTGGCTGGATTTTCGGACGTCGGCTGGGCTCGGTTCGCGCTCCCGGGGCGAATCCGGCCCTGCCGACGCCGGGGCATCGCGGGAACATGTGATCGGTAGCGGCCGTTGGGTCTTCTGGTGCTGTCCTCGCCGTCCTCGCGTACCGCGCGCGTATGCGGTGACCGTTCAGCCCGGTTCGAGGTGCGGTAAGTCGTGCCGTGGATACCGGTTGGTTCGTGGCGCTGGAATATCTCTGGGCTGCAGTAAGTCTGGGATCCGGGTGTACTGCCCGGCCGATGCCCGGCCAGTGGCTGTGCCGGATTTCGGTGTGCTCAGCGAAAATCTCGTAAACCGGGCGGTTTGTCGGGGCCGGGTGTTGTGCCGTATTCCGCCCGCCGCACGGGGGTGGCAACCATCCAGCCATCCCGCGATCCCTGGGTGAACGTGAACGTGCGAATGGTGTTGCGGCCCATTCGCAGGACACCGGTCGGTATTCAAAGCTATTTACTGTGAGGTAGCTAGTTTTATGGCTAATTGGGCGATTTGCATGTTTCGTGTCGCCCCTTTTCGTTTTAGATGCCAGTCTATCTGCGGTTTTGCTATCAAGACCGGTGGGTATGAAACCTTTTCCGCCCATTAGGTATCCGTGAACGATACCGACCAGCTAACCTGTGATCGCTGTTTGGTAAACGACCGCGACCACCTGGTTCGTCGCCCGGGGCCGTGGTCTCGGTGCGTTGACAGGATGGCAATGACTGCTGGGTTCGGTTTGAGCATCGGCACAGTGAACTCCGTGTGCGCGGCCACTGCCGGAGATCGCGAGCGTCCTACCGTGCGGGTGCGCCGCACCGCGGTCACCTTCGACAGCGCCGGGGATGCGCGCGTGGGCGGGATGCCCCGATTCGCGCCCGTGGTAACGGATTTCGCCGATCTCACCCGCGAGGTCGAGCCGGTGGTGCTGGGCGGGCGCAACTGGACCTCGGCAGATCTGGTCGCCGCCGTGGCCTCCTGCCTGGTCTCGGCGGCCGAGCCCGAGGGCGAGCCCGTAATCACCTATCCCGCTTGCTATCCCGAGCGGAAAATCACCGCGCTGCGGCACGCCCTGGACTGGTCCAGTGTGTCCGAGTCGCTGCTGATGCCCGAACCGGTGGCCGCGGTGGAGTGGCTGGACGCGGAATACGGTGTCTCCGAGAACGGTTTGACCCTTGTCTACGACCTCGGTGGCACCAGCCTGGACATCGCGGTCGTCCGCACCGAGGCCGATCGTGAGGAGCGCGGCGTGCTCGGCAAGGCGGTGCGCTCGCACGACTACGGCGGCCGGCCGCTGGGCGCGATACTGGCCAGGTATGCCCGGGCCCTGTCGCCGGGCGCGCCCTCGCCGGTGTCCAAGGTCGTCCCGGCCTCGGACACCAGCCGATTACGGACCTGGAATGTGCGCAATTCCCTTCGGCTGGTGCGGCGTTGCGTGCACGCGGCCGGGCTCACGATGCGAGACATCGACCGCGTGCTGCTGATCGGGGGAGCCGCGCGGCCGGTCGAGGTCGCGCAGGTGCTCGACGAATTGGGCCGCCCGATGGTGATGTCGCCCGATCCGGCGCACACCGTCGCCCTCGGGGCGGCGCTGGCCTCGGCGCGGCTGATGGACACCGGATCGAATCTTGGCCGCTACGCGCGCGGGGCCGCCGTACTATCCAGTGCCGCGGTCGTTTCGGCGGTCGCGATGTCCGCGGCCACCATGCTCGGCGGTGGGCCGATCGGCTCCGACGTTCCCGCACTGGAATTCGCCCCTGCCCTGGCCGGGCCCGCCGACAACGCCGACCTGCGGCTGCCGCAGGGGGCGAACGCCGAACCCGCGGCCCTGTCCGCCGGCGTGGACACCGTGACGACCCCGGCCCCGCGCTGGGGCTCGTACAGCCCTGGCGCACACGAGGTGTCGGTCTCACCCGCCGTGGTCGGGGCGGGCAGAACGACCAGCGTCGATCCGTCCGGCACCCATTGCGGCCCGAACGACCGCCTGATGCCCCCGACCTATGCCGATCCGGCACAGTTCACCAATCCGCTACCGTTCTGGACCCCGCCCGCCGCACAGGCCTTCCCGGCGCCCGGCTTCCAGGCACCGGAGATCAGCCTGCCGCCCATCGCCCCGAGTACCGATCCCGCTGTAGCACAGCAGGTTTCGGCCCCGGGTGTCAATCCGATGACTGGCTTCGGTAAGTCGATCCCGTCGATGCCGGACCGGTCCATCCCCAGCCAGGTCATACCGCCCGACCCCGTCGTGCCGAACCCGGCGGCGTCGAGCCCTGTGATCCCGAACCCGGTCGCCTCGAATCCGGTGATCCCGAACCCGCCCGCGCCGCAATCCGATCCGCCCCCGCCCGGGCTGAATTCCCCGCCCGCCGCTACCGTCCCGGGCATCCCGGCGGCGGCCACCGGAGATACCCCCGCAGGCACGAATTCCACCGGCCCGGTGTCGAACTCGCAGAGCACCCCGGGCGCCGGGCTGGGTGCTCCGGGCGCCGCCTCGTCCCAGGCCGGCCCGGGCTCGACCTCCGACGGCGCGGCCACATCGAACAAGTCGGCCTCCGCCGGTGTGCATTCCGGCGCCACGACCGGCGCGGGCCTGGGCGCCTCATCCAGCGGCCCGGGCGGCACGAACTCCGGTGGTGCGCGCCTCGGGAGCACGGGTGCGGGGACCTCGGCCGCGGGCACCGGCGGCGGACACTTCGGCGGCGGACACTTCGGCGGCACGGCCGCAGGCGGCAGCAATTCCGCCGGGGGCGGCGGATCCAACGGCTCCTCGCACGGCGGCTCCTCCGGCGGTTCGCGCGGCGGCGGCCACCACTGACCATGCCCGCCACCCCGATGCCTGCCGCCGCGCCGGGGCCGCAGTGCCGCGGTCGCAGGACATTCCCCGCGCGGTGCAGGCGCCGCGGCGGCACCGAACGCCGCCCCGTCGTTCACCCGCCCGGCGCGTGCCGGGCGTCACGAGGCGGCCCATCGGTGCGCGTCCTGCGATTCAATGGGGTACGGCGATCTTTTCGCGTCTGGTAGTCAGCGGGACGGCGACACGATCGCCATCGCCGCCTCCAAGTCCGGCCGGCCGACGCTGCCGGGATGGTTCGACAGTCTGCGTGCCCACCCCGACACGACCATCCGGCTCGGCGCGGAACGCCGCCCGGTGCACGCCCGGGTCGCGACGACCGCGGAGCGAGATCGCCTGTGGCCCAAGTTCGTCGCAGGAGAACCTCGTCACCCCGCCGCACCGCGCGCACGCTGGAGTGGTGGATCCCAGGATCATCGGAACCGTGATGCCCGTCCTCGAGGTCACCCTCGATCCGGGGGAGACCGTATTCGCCGAATCGGGGCAGCTCTCGTGGATGACCGAGTCGATCCGGCTGCACACCTCCACGCGGGTGGCCGCGGGCGGGGTGTTCGGCGCGGTGAAGCGGGCGGTCGCCGGCGACGGGCTGTTCCTGGCCGCGCTGACCGGTCCGGGCCGGGTGTGGCTGCAATCGCTGACCGTCAGCAACCTCGCGCACGCGATCACCCCGTACCTTCCGCTGCCGGAGCCCGACCGTCGCTGACCGGTGACCGATGGCCGTGCAGGTGCATTTGGGCTATAGACCAGAATGGGTCCGTGGACACGGACAGGCCTCAATTGATAGCTCTGGATGTCGATGGCACGATTCTGCAGACCGGTCAGCCGATTGCTCCGCGCGTGCTCGACGCGGTGCGGGCGGCCACCGAGGCTGGCGCCCACGTGGTCGTCACCACCGGCCGCACACTATTGGCGACCAAGCTGGTGGTACGGGAGCTAGGCCTGGACGAGGGACACACGATCTGCTCGAACGGCGCTGTGCACGCGGACATCTCGACCTGGGTGCCGGTATCGGTGCACACCTTCGACCCCGAGCCCGCGGTGGCGGTCCTGCGCGAGCTGTTCCCGGACATGGTGCTCTCGGTGGAGAAGGTCGGCATCGGCACCTGGGCCACCGGGTACTACCCCGGTAGTTTCCGCCTCGGCGAGTTCCGCTTCGTCGAGGACGACGACCTCAGCCTGGAGCCGACCACCCGCCTCAACGGCTGGTGGCCGGGTGGTTCGCTCGACGACATGGTCGCGCTGATGGGGGACCGTCAGCTCCCGGGCGCGGGCTGGGTGCACGGCGAGTTCGAGCCCTGGCTCGTCGCCTCCCGCCACGGCGTGAGCAAGGGCTGGGCCCTCGAGCAGCTGCGCGAGGACCTCGACATCCCCCGCGCGGCGACCCTGGCCATCGGCGACGGCTACAACGACACCGAAATGCTTTCCTGGGCAGGACATTCCGTGGCCATGGGCAACGCTGTCGATGCCGCCCGCGAAGCGGCCGACGAGGTCACCGCGACTGTCGAGGAGGACGGCGTCGCGCTGGTGCTGGAGCGCTGGTTCGGGAACTGACGTCGTCAGGCGACGGCGGTATGGGGAGTGCCGGCCGTCCGCCGGGCGTCGGTGTAGCGGGCGGCGATGACCTCGGCGACAAGGGGGTGGGCGCCGATCGGGGTGGCGTGCCGCAGATCCGGGGCCTGCTCGGCGAGGCGGTCGGTGAGCAGGCCCGGTGCCAGGAACCACGGGGCGACGACGACGCGATCGCAGCCCCATTCGCGCAGGCGCGAAACAGCTTGTGTAACACCGGGTTCGGTGGTGGCGAAGCAGATCTCGGTGCGCCAGGCGGTGCCCGCGGCGAGCAGGCGGCCGATCTGTTCGGTGCGGCGGTTGGCCGCCTGCGAGGAGGAGCCGACCGCGGCGACGGCGACGCCGAGGGTGGCGTCGTCGGCATCGGCGCCGGTGGCGAGCACGCGCTCGCGCAGGGCGCCGACCAGGCGCGGGTCGGGGCCGAGCACATCGGCCTGGGTCAGGCGCAGGCGCGGGTGGCGGGCCTGGGCGGCCGCGAGCAGGCCGGGCAGGTCGACGCGGGCGTGGAAGGCGCTGCCCAGCAGCAGCGGCACCACGATCGCCTCGGTGTGGCCCGCGGCGGCGACCGCGTCCACGACCTGCTCCACCGAGGGCGTGCTCAGATCGAGAAACGCCAGCCGCACGTCCAGGGCCGGATGCGCGGCGGCCAGCTCCTCGACCACCGCGAACATCGTGGCCGCTGACCGCGGATCGCGGCTGCCGTGCGCGACCGCGATCAGCGCCGGATGCCCGCCGTCGGAGCCGTTTGCCCTGGTTACCGCCATGGTCCCGACGCTACGGGCCGCGGCGCCGCCGTCGGTTGCCCCGACGTTACGGACCCATGTAAACCCGCTCACACCCGCTGGCCTGGAGACGAGAGGTAGGCCGGGGCTCGATGCTCCCGTACACGCGGTCCGAGCGGGCTGAGATGTCAGCGTCGCGGGGGCCTGCTCCGGGGCAGCTGCATCGGCGCCGGGACCTGGGTGAGTCTCCATTTCCAGGAGGGCCCGAGATCCGTGCACGGAACTCCGGACGTCCTGCCGGCTGCGCGAGGGTCGCGGCGGATTGCCCGGCGTGCGCGGGCTCTCCGGCGCCCGGGCGGCAGCCCAGGCGCCGGTCCGCGCGGTGTCCATCGGCTAGACCCCGGCCTCGGTGCCGACCTCGACGGCGGTCAGCACGTCGCCGACCAGACCGGCGGCCAGGGTGTTGCCCCCGGACGGGTCGATGAGCAGGAAGCTGCCGGTGTGCCGGTTCACGCGGTAGTCGTCGGCCGCGATCGCATCGGCCACGCGCACCGTGATGCGGCCGATATCGTTGAGCGACAACGACTCCGCCTCGGTGTCGGCGGCCAGATGCTGCTCGTCGAAGCGCTCGAGCAGCGCGCCGACGATCGCCTGGGTGGTGCGGGTGCCGTGCTTGAGCAGCAGCCGGGCGCCCGGGCGCAGCGGCTTGTCGCCGAGCCAGCAGACCGTCGCGTCGAACTCCTGGATCGGCTCGGGAGCATCGGCCGCGGCGGCGATCACATCGCCGCGCGAGACATCCACGTCGTCGGCCAGGATCAGGATGACACTGCGCCCGGGCTGCGCCGACTCCAGCTCGCCGTCCGGGGTGTCGATGCGCTCGACGGTGGTGCGGGTCCCGGACGGCAGCACCACGACCTCGTCACCCTTGGACACCACACCGGCCGAGACCTGACCGGCGTATCCGCGGTAGTCGGGGTACTCGGCGGTGCGGGGCCGGATCACGTACTGCACCGGGAAGCGCAGCCCCACCTCGTGGCGGCCGTGCGCATCGGCGTCCACCGGCACCGACTCCAGATGCTCGATCAGCGAGGGGCCAGTGTAGTACGGGGTGCTCTCCGAGCGGGAGGCGACATTGTCCCCGTGCAGCGCCGAGACGGGGATCTCGATGACGTCCTCGCGCGACCAGCCGAGTTTCGTGGTGAGCTCGGTGAATTCGGTGACGATCCGCTCGAACACACCCGCCGCGTCGTCCACCAGGTCGATCTTGTTCACGGCCAGAACGAGTTTCGGCACCCCGAGCAGCGCCATCACCGCGGCGTGGCGGCGGGTCTGCTCGATCACACCCTTGCGGGCGTCCACCAGCAGGATCACCAGCTGGGCGGTGGAGGCGCCGGAGACCGTGTTCCGGGTGTACTGCACGTGTCCCGGGGTGTCGGCGAGCACGAAAGACCTTGTGGGCGTGGCGAAATAGCGGTACGCCACGTCGATCGTGATGCCCTGCTCGCGCTCGGCGCGCAGGCCGTCCACGAGCAGCGACAGGTCCGGGGTGGACAGGCCGCGATCGACCGAGGCTCGCGTGACGGCGTCGATCTGGTCCGCCAGTACGGATTTCGTGTCGTAGAGCAGGCGGCCGACCAGTGTGGACTTGCCGTCGTCGACGCTGCCGGCGGTCGCCAGCCGTAACAGGTCGGACATCAGAAATAACCCTCTCGTTTGCGGTCTTCCATCGCGGCCTCGGACACGCGGTCGTCGCCGCGCGTTGCGCCTCGCTCGGTGAGCCGGGAGGCGGCCACCTCGGCGAGGATTGCCTCGTTGTCGGCGGCATCGGAAAGGACCGCGCCGGTGGTGGATCCGTCACCGACCGTGCGGTAGCGCACGGACTCGAGCCGGAGCTCTTCACCCTCACGAGGGCCGCCCCAGACGCCGGGGGTCATCCACATCCCGTCGCGCTGGTACACCGGGCGCTCGTGGGAGTAGTAGATGGTCGCCAGTTCGACGTTCTCGCGGGCGATGTACCGCCAGATGTCCAGCTCGGTCCAGTTGCTCAGCGGGAACACCCGGACGTGCTCGCCCGGCGCGTGCCGCCCGTTGTACAGGTTCCACAGCTCGGGCCGCTGCCGCTTGGGGTCCCAGCGCCCGAACGCGTCGCGCAGCGAGAAGATCCGCTCCTTGGCGCGCGAACGCTCCTCGTCGCGCCGGGCGCCGCCGAACACCGCGTCGAAGCGGTGCTCGTTGATGGCGTCCAGCAGGGGCACGGTCTGCAGCGGGTTGCGGATGCCGTCGGGCCGCTCGGCCAGACGCCCGTCGGCGAGGTACTCCTCGACGTTGGCGACATGCAGGCGCAGGCCGTACTTCTCGACGACGTGGTCGCGGAAGGCCAGCACCTCGGGTAGGTTGTGCCCGGTGTCCACGTGCAGCAGCGCGAACGGCAGCGGCGCGGGCCAGAATGCCTTGAGCGCCAGGTGCAGCAGCACGGTGGAGTCCTTGCCGCCGGAGAACAGGATCACCGGCCGCTCGAATTCGCCCGCCACCTCGCGGAAGATGTGGATGGCCTCGGACTCCAAGGCGGCCAGAGTATCGAAGTCGGTCGCGCCGAATGCCCTTTCCAGAGCCTCGGTTTCGATGGCAGCGCCGGTGAGGTTCGTGCTCACGGTGACCTCCGCGGTGTCGGTTTCCTGGATGTCGATCTCGGCAGTGGTCATGACTGGTGCAGCCCGCATTCGGTCTTGGCGAGCCCGGCCCAGCGGCCGCTTCGCGGATCGGCTCCCGGTTCCGGCTTCCGCGTGCACGGAGCGCAACCGATGGACGGATATCCCTCTTCCACAAGGGGATTGACGAGGATGCCGTTGGCCTCGATGTACTCGGCCATCTCCTCGTCGGACCAGGCGGCGATCGGGTTGATCTTCACCAGGCCGAAGGCGTCGTCGAAGGAGATCAGGGGCGCGTTGGCGCGGGTGGGCGCCTCCACGCGGCGGATGCCGGTGACCCAGGCGTTGTAGCCGCCCAGCGACTTCTTCAGGGGCACGACCTTGCGCAGGCGGCAGCACTCGTTGGCGTCGCGCGCGAACAGATCCTTGCCGAGCAGTGAATCCTGTTCGGCCACGGTGTGTTCGGGCCGTGCGTTGACGATGTTCACCCCGTACACGGTCTCCACCGCGTCGCGGGTGCCGATGGTCTCGGCGAAGTGGTAGCCGGTGTCCAGGAACAGCACGTCCACGCCGGGATGCACCTGCGCGGCCAGCTCGACCAGCACCGCGTCCTGCATGTTGGAGGCGACGATGTAGTTGCCGCCGAAGGTGTCCTCGGTCCACTGCAGCAGCTGCTTCGCCGTGGCGTCCGGACCCAGCTGTGCGGCACCGTCTTCCGCGATCTTGCGCAACTCGTCCTCGGACAACTTATCCAAAGTGGTTGTCATAGCTGAACTTTCCCCTTACCGAAGGTCGGCTTCGTCCGCGCGGACAGCCCACTGTGCGAACCGCTCACCCTCGCCGCGGTTCTTGACGAAGGTGCGTACCACACGCTCGATGTAGTCACCGAGCTCGTCGCTGGTCACCTTGTGCTGGCGCAGCTTGCGCCCGAAGGCGCTGTCGAGCCCGAGGCTGCCACCCAGGTGAACCTGGAAACCCTCCACCTGATTCCCGTCACCGTCGTCGACGAGCTGGCCCTTGAAGCCGATGTCGGCGATCTGGGCGCGGGCGCAGGAGTTCGGGCAGCCGTTGATGTTGATGGTGATCGGCACGTCCAGCTGCGCGTTGATGTCGGCCAGGCGCTGCTCCAGCTCCGGCGCGAGCGCCTGAGAACGCCTGCGGGTCTCGACGAACGACAGCTTGCAGAACTCGATTCCGCTGCAGGCCACCAGGTTTCGCCGCCAGATCGACGGACGCGACTGCAGGCCGAGCGGTTCCAGCTCCGCCTGCAGCTGCTCGACCTTCTCGTCGGGCACATCCAGCACGATCAGCTTCTGGTACGGGGTGAACCGGACCCGGTCCGAGCCCGCCCGCTCTGCCGCATCGGCGACCTTGGTCAGCGTGGTGCCCGATACGCGCCCGGCGATGGGGGAGAAGCCGACGGCGTTGAGCCCGTTGCGCAGCCGCTGCACGCCGACGTGATCGATGATCTGCTTCGGCTTCTCGGGTGCGGGGCCGTCGATCAGTTTGCGCTTCAGGTATTCGGTCTCGAGGACTTCGCGGAACTTCTCGATGCCCCAGTCCTTGATCAGGAACTTGATCCGCGCCTTGGTGCGCAGGCGGCGGTAGCCGTAGTCGCGGTAGAGCGAGACGACGGCCTCCCAGACGTCGGGCACCTCCTCGAGCGGCACCCACGCGCCCACGCGCTGGGCCAGCATCGGATTGATGGACAGCCCACCGCCGACCCAGAGGTCCAGACCCGGGCCGTGCTCGGGATGGTCGACGCCGATGAACGCCACGTCGTTGATCTCGTGCACCACGTCCTGCTGGCCGGAGATCGCGGTCTTGAACTTGCGCGGCAGGTTGGAGTATTCCTTCTTGCCGATGTAGCGGCTCACGATCTCGTCGATCGCCGGGGTCGGGTCCAGCACCTCGCCCAGCGACTCGCCAGCCAGCGGGGAGCCGAGCACGACGCGGGGGCAGTCGCCGCACGCCTCGGTGGTCTTCAGGCCCACATCCTCCAGGCGCCGCCAGATCTCCGGCACGTTCTCGATCTCGATCCAGTGGTACTGGACGTTCTCGCGGTCGGACAGGTCGGCGGTGTCGCGGGCGAATTCGGTGGAGATGCCGGCGATGGTGCGCAGTTGCGCGAGATTCAGGGCGCCGGCGTCGCAGCGCACCCGCATCATGAAGTACTCGGCCTCGAGGATGTCGATGTTCTCATCGCCGGTCCAGGTGCCGTCGTAGCCCTGCTCGCGCTGGGTGTACAGGCCCCACCAGCGGAAACGTCCGCGCAGATCGGCTTTGTCGATCGAGTCGAAGCCGCCCTTGGCGTAGATGTTCTCGATGCGGGCGCGGACGTTGAGCGGGTTGTCGTCCTTCTTGCTCTGCTCGTTCGGGTTCAGCGGCTCGCGGTAACCGAGGGCCCACTGACCCTCCGACTTGCGGCGCAGCGGCTTGCTGGTGCGCTCGCGCGGGCCCTTGACCTCCTCGCGCGGACGCGACCGGCGCTCGCGCGCGGCCTGGGCGCGCTCGCGCGCGACTTCCTGCTCGCGCTCGAGGCGTGCGGATTCATCGGCTGTGAGACCGGCGTCTGTGCTCGACGTCATAGGGTCGCTCCTGCGGGTGGTGATCAGGCCTGAGGGTAGGCGGGAGGGGCTGGCTCACGCCTTCGATAGCTCAACGGCCGAAAAAGAACGGGCGCCGAGAGGTGACGCCGGAGGACAGAGTCGAACTACCGGAGGCAATCGGGCAGACAGCTCGCACTGCAGACACGCTTGAGGTCGACGTGGCGACGCGCCACGAGTCGTACCCCAATTCCAGTCATGCGGACCATTGTGCCATGTCAGCCGCGTCTTTCCGACCGCGGGCCTGGATTTTCCGTAAGAATGCGGGAAATACCCTGGACACTTGTCCGAAATTGTGAGGTGCGTCATACGTGCGGGCATGCGGCCGAAAACGCGGTTGACATGGGGCCGAGTGCTACGCGTCGAGAGGCCGCGTTCAGACTCGAAGGGTGACATCCGCCCCCCGAACCGCGACCGACCTCCCGCAGCTCCACGACTTCGGGGGCGGCCCCTTCGGCATCTACATTCACGTGCCGTTCTGCGCGACCCGGTGCGGGTATTGCGACTTCAACACCTACACCGCGGGGGAGCTGGGCACCTCGGCCTCACCGCAGTCCTGGATGGACGCGCTTCGGGGCGAATTGTCCATGGCGGCAAAGGTTTTCGGTGAGCTGCCGAGCCCGCAGCCGGAGGTGTCGTCGGTGTTCGTGGGCGGGGGCACCCCGTCGCTGCTCGGCGGAGACGGTCTTTCGCAGGTGCTCGAGGCCATCCGCGCGGACTTCGTCCTGGCCGCGGACGCCGAGGTGACCACCGAATCCAATCCCGAATCCACCTCGCCGCAGTTTTTCGAGCGTCTGCGTGCGGCGGGGTTCACCCGCATCTCGCTGGGAATGCAGTCCGCCGCCGAGCACGTGCTGAAGGTGCTCGACCGCACCCACACACCCGGCCGCGCGGTGGCCGCCGCCCGCGAGGCGCGCGCCGCCGGATTCGAACACGTCAACCTGGACCTCATCTACGGCACCCCGGGGGAGTCCGATGCCGACCTGGACGCGAGCCTGGACGCGGTCCTGGATGCCGGGGTCGATCACGTCTCGGCCTACTCGCTGATCGTCGAGGACGGCACCGCACTGGCGCGCCGGGTGCGGCGCGGCGAACTCCCCGCCCCCGACGACGACGTGCTGGCCGCGCGTTACGACCGCATCGATACCCGTCTCGCCGCCGCGGGCCTGTCGTGGTACGAGGTATCCAATTGGGCCGCAAACGATTCCGCGGCGTGTCGGCACAACCTGGGCTACTGGGACGGCGGCGACTGGCTCGGTGCGGGCCCCGGCGCGCACAGCCACCTCGGCGGCATGCGGTGGTGGAATGTCAAGCATCCGGCGCGTTATGCCGATCGGGTCGCGGCGGGCGCGCTACCGGCCGCGGGCTGGGAGGAACTGACCGCCGAGGAGCGTCATACCGAGCGCGTCATGCTTGCGGTGCGCCTGCGCTCGGGCCTGCCGCTGGGCGATCTCGACGCGCCGGGGCGCGCGGCCGCCGACCGGGTCGTGGCGGACGGTCTCGCCGAATTGCGCGGCGACCGCCTGATTCTCACCGCGCGCGGCCGCCTGCTCGCCGACGCGGTGGTCCGGGCGCTGCTCGGCTGACCGGACCCGCGCTTGCCTTGTGCCGCAGGGTATCCCACGTACCTACGAACCGTTGAGCTGCTAGAGAATCCGGACGGTGGTGTGCGGGTGTCATGTCCACGGGGTATCGCGGCTGGTGATGGAGCGTTACGCGGCGATATTCACCCGGGGCCGGTCCGGCACTGTAGAGTGGAAGCCGTCACGAAAGTGATGCTGGGGGGGGAGGCGCCGCGGTCACGGCGCCCCACTGATCGGATGGCTAGCCAGCCAGCCGGATCAACCAGCGGACCAGCGCGAGCGCCCCGGCGATCACGGCAGCAACAGTCATGCAGATGCCGTAATCGACCGGGGCATTGCTCTTCGCCCGGCGATGTTTCGCCATTCCCAACCATCTCCTTCCTGGGCGCGGTGTGTGGACCGAGTCCACCGCCCCTCGGTAGGAGGTATTGCTCACAGTACACCAGCGCCTGCGGCCTAAATCTTTGTCGCACAACGGATTTGGAAGATTCCGGAATGGAAATTCCAGTGCATTCGAACGTCATCGCTGAAGTTTGCCCCGGTTGGATGGCAATTCGATGAAAAGCATTATCAACTGGTGAAATACGGTTGATAATCGAAATAGCTACGGCCGAAGCGTGTGTGTACGGTGCCCGATTCGCGGTCGGCGCCGACTGTGCCGAACCATCGGAGAAGGGCCAGCTATGAAGAGCAGCAATGCTACGGCTATCGCGAGCTTGATCACCGGTTCCCTCGGCCTCACCGCGGGTGTCGTGCACGCGCAGCCGATCGCCCCCGCAGCCACCGTCAACGGCGCCGAGCTGGGGATGCACTACGCCACGACGTTCGATCCGAACGCCGGCACCGTGCGCGCCACCCTCGGTGAGGGGAAATTCACACTCTCCCCGGACGTCGGGGAAGTCGTCGTCACCGATCCGGCCGGGGACGTTGTGGCCCGGGTGCCGATGGCGGTACGGATAGTGGATCGCCCCGGCAAGGTTGCCCTGACGCCGACGATCGATCCGTCGGGCCGCACTCTTACGCTGAACCTGCGCGGGGCGCAGCCCCATTCTCAGCAGGTTCGTCAGCAGGCCGGTGCCCAGTACGTCGACGCGGCCGCGGACCTGGCCCGCCACCAGTACAACGCCGGTGTAGGCGCGCTTATCGGCCTGGGTGTGGGCATTCTGATCGGCATCTGGTTCCTCGTCGTCGGCGCCATTCCGGGCGCCATCATCGGTGCCGGCATCGGCGCGCTCATCGGCTATTCGCTGCCGTAGCCGCCCGGTTCGCCGATCCGGGTGGTGACCTGCCGTCGCCCGGCGGGGCACTCGCCTCGCCGGGCGACGGGCCGTCATCCGCCCGCTGCTGGGGCGTGTGTGCGAGCGATTCGCCCGCGGCGACATAAACTGGGTTTGGATGAACCCGGGAATCCGCGCGTCTCGCCCTGCCCGCAGCGGCGGTGGCGCCTGCGCGGACCCGCATAGCCGAACAGGAGGTGGGGCCGTGTCGAGTACCGAACAGCGGCGGCTCGAGGTCCTGCGCGCGATTGTTGCGGACTACATCACGACCAAGGAGCCGATCGGCTCGAAAACCCTGGTCGAACGGCATAACCTCGGGGTGTCCAGCGCGACCGTGCGCAACGATATGGCGGTGCTCGAGGCCGAGGGGTACATCGCCCAGCCACACACCAGCTCCGGCCGCATCCCCACCGACAAGGGCTATCGCCAGTTCGTCGACAACATCGCCGAGGTCAAGCCGCTGTCCACGGCCGAGCGCCGCGCGATCACGGACTTCCTCGAGGGCGGTGTCGACCTGGACGACGTGCTGCGCCGCGGGGTGCGCCTGCTGGCACAGCTGACCCGTCAGGTGGCGATGGTGCAGTACCCGACGGTGTCCGCGTCCACGGTTCGCCACATCGAGGTCGTCGCGATCAATCCGGCCCGGCTGCTGCTCGTGGTCATCACCGACAGCGGCCGCGTCGATCAGCGCCTGGTCGATCTGGGCGGGGTGATCGGCGACGACGATCTGACGGCTTTGCGCGCGATGCTAGGCAAGGCCATGGATGGTAAGCGCCTCTCGGTCGCCTCCACGGCGGTCGCCGAGTTGCCCGACCGTTCCCCGGCCAAACTGCGCGACGTGCTGGTCCGGGTGTCGACGGTGCTGGTGGAGACCCTCGTCGAACACTCCGAGGACCGCCTGGTGCTCGGCGGCACCGCGAACCTGACCCGCAACGCGAACGATTTCGGCTTCCCGGGCTCACTGCGCGCCGTGCTCGAGGCGCTGGAGGAGCAGGTGATCGTGCTCAAGCTGCTAGCGGCCGCGCAGCACCCAGGCACCGTGACCGTGCAGATCGGCGAGGAGACGCAGCTCGAGCAGATGCGCGGAACCTCGGTGGTTTCTACGGGGTACGGTATGCCGGGTACCGTGCTCGGCGGCATGGGTGTGCTCGGCCCCACCCGCATGGACTACCCGGGGACTATCGCCTCGGTTGCTGCAGTTGCTAGATACATCGGCGAGGTGCTCGCCGAACGATGAGTGTGCGACCGATGGTGAAGCGAACGAATTCGGAACAGGACTAGAGACGCAAGTGGCACGGGACTACTACGGAATACTCGGTGTCGGCCGGAACGCGACCGACCAGGAACTCAAGCGCGCCTATCGCAAGCTGGCACGAGAGCTGCATCCCGACGTCAATCCGGACGCCGATGCGCAGGAGAAGTTCCGCGAGGTGTCCGCGGCCTACGAGGTGCTCAGCGACGCCGAGAAGCGCCGCATCGTCGACATGGGCGGCGATCCGCTGGAGTCCAGCGGCGGCCCGGGCGGCTTCTCCGGCGCCGGATTCGGCGGCCTGGGCGATGTGTTCGAGGCATTCTTCGGTGGTATGAACGCCTCGGGGCCGCGCCGTCCGCGCGGCCGGGTGCAGCCGGGTGCGGATTCGCTACTGCGCACGCGTCTTTCGCTGGCCGAGTGCGCGGTCGGTGTCACCAAGCACCTGACCGTCGACACCGCCGTGCTGTGCGACCTGTGCCAGGGTGCGGGCACCAACGGCAACTCCAAGCCGGTGCGCTGTGAGACCTGCGGCGGCGCCGGCGAGGTGCAGACCGTGCAGCGTTCGTTCCTGGGCCAGGTGATGACCTCGCGTCCGTGTCCGACCTGCCGCGGGGCGGGGGAGACCATTCCCGATCCCTGCCGCAAGTGCGGCGGCGACGGCCGGGTGCGTTCGCGCCGCGAGATCGCCGCGCCGATTCCCGCGGGCGTGGCCAACGGCATGCGAGTGCGGCTGGCCGCACAGGGCGAGGTCGGCCCCGGCGGCGGCCCGGCCGGTGATCTGTACGTGGAGATCGTCGAGCAGCCGCACGACATGTTCGTCCGCGACGGCGACGATCTGCACTGCACCATCCGGGTGCCGATGGTGGATGCCGCGCTCGGCACCACCGTGGTCGTGGACACCATTCTCGACGGCCCCACCGAGCTGACCATTCCCGCGGGCACCCAGCCCGGCGAAGTGTCGGTGCTGCGCGCCCACGGCATGCCGAAGCTGCGGTCGAGCGCGCGCGGCGACATGATCGCGCACCTGGACATCGTGGTGCCCACCAAGCTCGATTCGAAGCAGTCCGATCTGCTGCGCAAATACAAGGCCACCCGCAACGGCGAGCGCACCGAGGTGCTCTCGGCGCAGTCGGAGCACAACAGCGGCCTGTTCGCGCGGCTGCGGGCCTCGTTCAGCGGACGCTGAGA
Source organism: Nocardia sp. GP40 (assembly GCF_050434125.1). NCBI lineage: Bacteria > Bacillati > Actinomycetota > Actinomycetes > Mycobacteriales > Nocardiaceae > Nocardia > Nocardia sp. GP40. Next base: position 238,004 of record NZ_JBNPVW010000010.1, read on the forward strand.
CCCGTTGGCCGCCACGGTTTTCTATCTCGAGCAGATCCCGGAACCCGGCGGCATCGCGGTGCTGGACGGCCCCGAGGGGCGCCACGCGGCGACCGTACGCCGCATCCGGGTCGGCGAGCCGATCACGCTGTCCGACGGCGCCGGTGTGCTGGCCCCGTCGGAAGTCGTTGCGGCACAGAAAGACCGGCTCGAGCTGAAGGTCCTGGAAAGGATTGCCGCGCAACCTGTCTCGCCGCGGGTCACGATCGTGCAGGCACTGCCGAAGTCGGACCGCTCGGAACTGGCGGTCGAGCTGATGACCGAGGCCGGGGCCGATGTCATCGTGCCGTGGCAGGCCGCCCGCTGCGTGGCGAACTGGGAGGGCAAGGCGCGCAAGGGTGTCGACAAGTGGCGCGCCGCGGCCCGCTCGGCCGCCCGGCAGTCCCGTCGCGCATACATCCCGGAGGTCGCCGAACTGCACCGCACCGCCGATGTGCTCGAGCTGATCAGGAACATCAAGGCGGACAATGGAATAGCGGTGGCGCTGCACGAATCGGGCGCCGGCCGGTTCGCCTCCTTTCCCTTCGCGCAGGCCGCGCAGGTCGTATTGATCGTCGGCCCCGAGGGCGGGCTGGACGATGCGGAGCTGGCGGCGCTGTCGGAAGCGGGCGCCGAGCCCTCGCTGCTGGGCCCCACGGTGCTGCGCACCTCCACCGCGGCCGCCGTCGCGCTGGGCGCCCTGGGCGCGCTGACGCCGCGCTGGTGCTAACTTTGTGAAGGGTTCGAGGCGGTTTTTATGCGGTGCGTCGGAGTTTTAAACCCCGAACCTGGACAATGTGAGATTCAACCGATCCACCCCGCGACCGCCCGGTCACAGCCGGTGCGGGTGATCAGCGCGTTCGCCTCCGGTGCCCGCGCTGGCTATATTCGGTCCGTATGAGTTACGGAGGGGAACGGCGCCCGCGAGGGGCGGCCGATCCGAAAACAGAGCGGTTGCCGCACGGCACACAGCCGCGCCGTCGTACGCACCGCCAGCCTCCGCGGCGCGCGCGGCAGTCCTCCAAGGGTGTGGTCGCCGGGCGTTCGATCATGGCGGTTGTTTCGGCGGCCGTGCTGGTCGGAACCGGTGCGGCGTATCGAGTTTACGATCACGCGGTCCACAGTGTGACGACCTCCGACGCGATCAGCGACGGCCCCAAATCCTCCGGCCAGGACCAGAACATCCTGATCATGGGCCTGGACAGCCGACTGGACGAGCACGGCAATGCCCTGCCCCAGGCCATGTACAACGCGCTGCACGCCGGCGACGACAGCAACGGCGGCATGAACTCCAATGTGCTGATCATGATTCACATCCCGGGTGACGGCTCGAAGGCGACGGCGATTTCCATCCCGCGCGACGACTACGCCAGCCTCGATCCGACGGCCTGCGGCGGCGAGACCTGCAAGGGCAAGATCAAGGAGGCGTACGGCCGCGCCTACGGGGCGGCCCACGACAAGTACGCCAGCAAGATCAAGGACCCGGTCGCGCTGGACGCCAAGTCTCGCGATGCGGGGCGCAAGGCCGAGGTCAACACGGTCAGCAAGTTCCTCGGCAATGTACCGATCGACCATTTCGTCGAGATCACGCTCGCCGCGTTCTTCCAGGTCGCCGAGGCGGTACAGCCGATCACGGTGTGCCTGAACGAGAAGACCTCCGACAATTTCTCCGGTGCTAAGTTTGCGAAGGGGCCGCAGCAGATCAACGCGTCGCAGGCGATGGCCTTCGTGCGGCAGCGCCGGGATCCGAACGAGTCGTTGAACTTCACCGACCTGGACCGCACTCGTCGTCAGCAGGCGTTCATCGTGTCGCTGCTGCATCAGCTGCAGAGCAGTGGCACAATGTCCAGCCCGAGCAAGCTGATGAGCCTGTTGGGTGTTGCCCAGCAGAACATGGCCGTCGACAGTGGTCTGGATCTGGGGAAGTTCGCCGCGCAGGCGTCCAGTCTGATGTCCGGCGGCCTGTCGCTGTTCACGTTGCCGGTCAAGGACTTCGGCAACGACCCGAGCAACGGCGAGGACATCAACCTCGTCGACGTGGACGTGATCCAGAGCATCGTGCACAACCTGCTCAACCCGCCCAAGCCCGGGGCGAGCACCTCGGCCGCGGCCCCCACGACCACCAGCACCAACATCCCCTCGGCGCAGGGCATCGTGGTGAACGTGGTGAACGGCTCGGGTCACAACGGCCTGGGCGGAGATCTCGAAAAGGCCCTCGCCGCACGCGGATTCACCCAGGGCCAGGCGAGCACCGGTTCGTCCCGCAGCGGCAGCACCCTGCTGTACGGCTCGGGTGCGGCTACCGCCGCGAACGCCCTGGCCAGTCAGCTCGGCCTGACCGCGACCGCATCCTCGTCGCTGGATTCGAACTCCATCCAGGTGACTGTGGGCACCGAGTCGGCCAGCAGCGGCCCCATCGCCAGCATCGTCTCCGCGATGGGCGGTTCGGATTCCGCGACCACGACCACGCCGCCGCCCCCGCCGCCGGTCTCGGCCACGGCCGTGGGCCAGAACTCCCCGGCGCCGACGGACCTGTCGAGCATGCAGGGCAGCGGGATTCCCTGCGTCAAGTGAGTGCTCGCCGATCCCGGTCGGGTGCGGTGATCAGTGTCTGTGGGTGGCATCTATCGCCCGCACGAGGACGAAGCCGGTGAGGATTACGCCGATGGGGTACACCGCGGCGCCGCACAGCAGTGCCAGCACCAGCGTCGCGGACCTGCTCCTCGCGGTGGCGCGCCAGCCGATCAGCCGGAGGATCGCGCCCGACAGGATCCAGGAGCCCACAGACAGCACAGTGCCGGGGCGGCCTTCGACAGGACGACGCTCGCGGGGCACCAGTCTCGGAGGTCGCAGTGCGTGGGCTGCTCGAATGCCATGCATACAAGGAACGACACGGCCACCGATGCGCAGGCGGCGAGGGCGCCCAGCACGGTCCATGCGACATAGAACCGTGTGGTTCCTGCCGAACCGGAATCGGGTTCCCCCAAGTCGGTCTCATCGGCGCCCGGCGCCTGGTCCATTCGGATCCCTCCCCGTCGACCTTACCGTTCGCATCGCGGTGGCCGCTCACATATTTTCGCCGCCGCCCGAACTGGGATGCTGCGCAATGATTTTCGGATCGGTAAGACGGTGCTGGTGGGTGCCGTCGCCGTACATCGACCAGATCTCGGCGCCCGGTTTCGATGTCGCATCGCGGGTGAAACGGGTGAAGACGATCGTGCTGCCGTCGGCCGAGAAGGACGGGTGGCCGGTCCAGTCGTCGGTCAGCGGCCGGATGTGTCTGCCGTTGACGTCCATCTCGTAGATCTCGGACCGGTTCTTCCCGCCCCGGTTGCTCGTGAACACGATGCCGGCGCCGTCCATGGTGAAGACCGGCTCGGAGTTGTCGTATTGATCCGCCAGCAGTTGCCGTTGGCCGGTTCCGTCGGATGCCATCATCCAGATGGCGTCGGCTCGGATGAAGAGGATCTGCTTGCCGTCCCTCGAGTACGAGGGATTCTGCGCCGAGATCCGATCGGGGCCAACGATATTGCCCGGGGCGGTGGTGAGTTGCCTCAGTTGGTGGCCGTCGTTGTTCACGCGGTAGATGGCTCCGGCCCGGACGAAGGCGATGAAGCGGGCGTCGGGCGAGAACGTGGGCTGATACCCGCCGTCGGCGAGCTTGCTGACGTGGCTGCCGTCCGGATCCATGGTGGCGATCGAACTACCGCCGACCACGATCTTGGATCCGTCGAGCGCAATGCTCGGGTCGCTGCCGGCGCCGATCCGGGTGACTTCCGTGCCACTGGGGCTCATCACGAAGACCGACTGCCGGTCGTCGGTGAATGTGATTCGCGCCTTGCCGGGCGTGCTGGTGAAGTATTGCACCCACTGCTCGGGATCCACGCCGCATCCGGCGATCAGCCCCGACGACACGGCGGTGATCACGACGGCCCACAGTGCGCGGCTTTTCATCTGGAACATTGTGCCGAACCTGCTCGGTGTGTGCGAATGTGCTGACGGCCATGCATGATCCGGGGACGGTCGGCCGGGGTGCGGCCGGTGCCGTAGGTGTGGTTTCCGAACCATGTTGTAATCCACAGCGACCGTGGGGAGATTCGGCAAAGTCGCAGTCGACTGCGATGCGATGAATGTCAGCGACAGGGTGAAAGATGTTGCCAAGCAGTATGTTTCAGTCCGGGACGTGAGTCGGAGGCGGTCTGTTCAGCGGCGGTTGAACGCGGTGCGGTAGGAGCTGGGGGTGAGTCCGTGTCGCCGAATCAGGTGTACGCGTAGCGATTCCGCTGTTCCGAGTCCGGAGCGGCGGGCGACTTCGGGTACGGGGAGGTCGGTGACCTCGAGGAGTTCGCGGGCGCGGTCGAGGCGCTGGTGCAGCAGCCATTGCAGGGGGCTGGATCCGGTCTCCGCGCGGAAGCGGCGGGTGAGGGTGCGGGTGCTGAGGTGGGCGTGGGCGGCCAGTTCGCGCAGGGTGAGCTGTTCGTCGAGTCGTTCCAGCGCCCAGGCGCGGGTCTGTGCGAGTGAAGTACCGGTTTCCGGCGGCAGCGGAGTCTCGATGAATTGTGCTTGGCCGCCGGGGCGGATCGGTGCGACGACGGCGAGGCGGGCGACGGCGTTGGCGACGGCCGCGCCGTGGTCGCGGCGCACGATGTGCACGCACAGGTCGAGGCCGGCGGCCAGCCCGGCCGAGGTGAGGATCCGACCGTCGTCGACGAACAGCACGTCCGGTTGCAGGTCCACGGCGGGGAACCGCTTGCGCATCTCGGCCGAGTACAGCCAGTAGGTGGTGGCGGGCCGCCCGTCCAGGAGCCCGGCCTGGGCCAGGACGAACGCGCCGGTGCAGATGGAGGCGATGCGCTTGCCCGCGGCGGCGGCCTCGCGCAGCGCGGAAAGGACGCGGGCGTCGCCCTCCGCGCGTGCTCCGGTGCCGGTGACGATGACGGTGTCGGCCGTCGCGATCTGGTCCAGACCGTGTTCGATCACCACGGGTCGGCCGATGTATGCCGGGACGACACCCGGGTCGGCGGTACACACCACCACCTCGTAGACCGGTTCGCCGTCGACCTGCGCCGCGGGAAACAGCGTTTCGGGAATCGCCAGGTCGACGGCGGTCACGGGTGGCACGGCGAGAACGACGATGCGATGCATGGCTTGATCCTTGGGATATCTGGCATTCAGGCCACTACTCTAGCCGGGTCCGGCTCGGCAGAGTAGTGACCGGGCCGCCGCGAGGGCGGCTCGAGCCGAGGAGGAACGACATGTCTCTGCACGTCATCGCGGGCGCCGGAAGCACCGGAAGCCGCACCGCCCTGCTGCTGGCTCAGGCCGGTGAGCAAGTGCGTCTGATCAGCCGGCGCGGACTCGGTCCCGAACATCCGCTGATCGAACGGGTCGTCGGCGACACCTCCGACGCCGACGGGCTCACCGAACTGACCACGGGCGCACAGACATTGATCAACACCACGTGGCCCGCCTACCATCGCTGGCCCACAGACTTCCCGCCCATCGCCGCCGGCGTACTCATCGCCGCCGAGCGGACGGGCGCGGATTACGTGTCACTGAGCAACACCTACGGCTACGGTCTGGTCTGCGGGCCGATGACCGAGGATCTGCCGATGGCCCCGATCGCGGTGAAAGGTGCTGTGCGCGCACGTATGTGGCTCGACGCCCTGGCCGCACACGAGGCGGGACGGGTGCGCGTCACCGAGGTGCGGGCAGCGGGCTATCTGGGCCGCGACGCCGGATCGGTGTTCAACTTCCTGGTGACGCCGAAAGTGCTTGCGAGCCAACCGGCCTCGTACCCCGGCGATCCCGACGTGCTGAAGAGCTGGTCGTACGTCGACGACGTGGCGCTCACCCTGGCGACCGTGGCTCGCGACGACCGTTCCTGGGGCCGCGCCTGGCATGTGCCCTCGACCGTGATGTCGGCACGGGACCTGGTGGACCGCTTGGCGAAGGTGACGGATTCGCCCGAGCCGCAACTGGTTCCGATGTCCCGGCAGGACCTGGCCTGGGCCGGCGCGACCGATCCGATCAGCGCGGAGATGATCGAGATGCTCTACGCGCTCGAGCATCCCGATGTGCTGGATTCGGCACTGACGCAACACACTTTCGGCCTGTCACCCACCCCCATCGACGCGGTGCTGGAAGACACCGCCCGCTTCGGTGTGGCCGCCTAGTAGTACTTTGTCAGGTTTGTCACGAAGGGGTGTGCCGGGGTGGATGCCGCAGCCCTGGTCGAGGTCGACGAACAGCTCGATTCGTTTGTGCGTTGTTCATGCCAGAGCGTTGGGACGACACCTGCGCCGAGGACCCGGATTCCGCATCGGTCATCGCGGCGCGCCGGGCGAAATCGGCGATCCCCGACGAGGAGCGGCACCGCGCTTGGGAGGCGAAGCCGAGCAGTGCCTGCGCTACCGCCAGGCAGATGAGTCGTTCGGAGTCGGATACGCGCGGCGGCCTGCCCCGATTCCAGGTCGTCGTTTTCACGTACAACGCGGGTCAGCAGGGTATCCAGGTCGTTCTGCACTGGACGATCTTGGACACCCCGCGTGCCTCGCCCCCGGCGCGGACCGGGCAAATGCCTACTGCTGGTGCGTGCTGCTGTGTTGTGCGGTGTGGCGTTCGTAGAAGACGGTGTGCTCCAGGGTGCGCCGGCCGGGATGAAGCCGTTCCTCTGCCGGGTAGCCGACGGACACGAGCAGGGCGGTGGCCAGGTCATCGCGGCCGTCGATCCCGATTACCTTCTTCACCTTGTCCTCGTCCCAGCCGTTCATCGGCGAGGTGCCCGTGGTGTGGCTCAGCAAGGTGGCTCCGAGCGCGGAGCCACCGGTGATGCCGAGCTGGTAGGACACGACATAGGCGCCGGACGGGATGTCCGGGGCATCCGGAGCTGTGTGCAGGACGGCGTGTTGCAGGATCACCGGCAATGCCCCCGCGGTGGCGCCCCACAGCATGACCAGGGCGAAGACGATCCAGCCGGCGCGCGCGACGCCGAGCGCGGTGACCGCGCCGGTGAGTGTGATGGCCACGGTGAGCGCGGTGCGCCGCGGATGGGTATCGAGCACGCGTCCCACGGCGTAGCTGTGCCGCCACAGCGCCGAGCCCAGCACCGCCAATCGTCCGTACAGGGCACCGGCCGTGGCCGTCGGCGGTGCTGCGCTCCGCGTCATCGCCGCGTACGGTCCAGGAACGCCGCGACATCCGCGACCCACGGCCCGGTCTCCGCGGGCGTGAAAATGTGTCCGGCCGTGGGGTATTCGATCAGCTCGGCACCCGGGATGCCGGAGGCCAACCGGCGAACGGTGTCGGGCAGCACGATCCGGTCCTGGCCGCCCGCCACGACGAGGGTGGGCACGTCGACGGACGGCAGCAGGGGGCGGATATCGGTGCGGCCCACCAGTTCCACGTGATCGGCGCCGCCGAGGGGGTAGCCGGCGCGGATCTGCCGGACCGCGCGAGGTACGGCATGCGGATCGGTGAACTCGTCCGCCGATAGGGCACCACGACACGCGCCCTGCGCCAGCGGCTCGCGCCCACAGCTCGAACTGTGCCCCGAGATCGTCGCGGCAATGCGAACAACACTGCAGCGCATCGAATCCGACCTGGAGACCCTCAACGGCCACCACGCGACGGTGACCTCGTTCCTCGCGGGGGATTGACCTGGATAAGCTTCCAGGCCGCCTCGATCATCCGGAAGATCTCGTCCACCGCGGCCTCGGGATCGGCCGCCTCGCGGGCCAGCGAATGCACATCAATCACGAACCTCGCGATCGCCCGGCATGCCGTTGTCGGCTCCGGCAGGTCGAGATCGGCGGCGATGGCCGTCGCCAGCGACTCGGCGTGACGCAGCCGCATCGACTCCTCGTACTTGCGCAGACCGGGTGACTCGTCGATCAGGTTCCAGATCTCCGCGCCGCCGTCGGCCGCGACGCAATGCCGGACCTGGGCGTGGATCTCGCGGCGCAGCGCGGGGATGAGCGGTTCCTCCGGCACCCGGTCGGTGACCGCTCGGGTGAGGCGTTGCTCGAAATTCTCGTCCTGCTCGAACACCAGGGCCTCTTTCGAGGCGAAGTGCGAAAAGAGCGTGGTGACAGCCACATCCGCCGCGGCGGCCACGTCCCGGATGCCCACCGCGTCGTACCCGTGTTCGAGGAACAGTTGTAGCGCGGTGTCGGCGATCTTCTGGCGGGTCGCGGCCTTCTTACGCTCGCGGCGTCCGGGCGGCACAGTCATCCATTCATGCTATCAGATGCAAAAATGTACCCGTATCAAAATACTAACCGTTAGTGTTATAGTCGATCGCATGAAGAGAGTGACTTTCGCCGAATTCGGCGGTCCGGACGTGCTGGAGCTCCTCGAGGCCGAGGAGCCCCACGCGGGCCCCGGCCAGGTGCGCATCGCCGTGAGGGCGGCGGGCGTGAACCCTGTCGACTGGCGCCTTCGTGAAGGCCAGATTCTCGGGGCTCATCCGATCGAGTTGCCCTCCGGTGTCGGGCAGGACGCCGCCGGGGTGGTGGACGAGATCGGCGAGGGCGTCGCCGGGGTCGAGATCGGTGACCGCGTATTCGGCGAGGGATCGAGCACCTATTCCGAGTTCGCCGTGCTGTGGGCCTGGGCCCGCATGCCCGAGGGGCTGACGTTCGAAGAGGCGGCGGGGTACCCCTCGGTGGTGGAGACCGCGCTACGCATCATCGGCCAGGTCGGCGTGGAGCCCGGGCAGACGCTGCTGGTCAGCGGTGCGTCCGGGGGTGTCGGATCGGCGGTGCTGCAAATCGCTCGCGACCGGGGTATCGCCGTGATCGCCACGGGCGGCCCCGCCAACCAGGACTATCTGCGCGGCCTGGGCGCCCTCGCCACGACCTACGGCGAGGGCTGGGTCGAGCGCGTCCGGCGGTTCGGCCGTATCGACGCGGCGCTCGATCTGGCCGGCTCGGGTGTGATCCCGCAGCTGGTCGAGCTGACCGGCGATCCGCAGCGGGTGGTCTCCATCGCCGATCTCGGTGCGCCGGAGTTCGGTGTCCGATTCTCCGGTGTGGCCGGGAGCATGCCGGACGCGCTCGCCGTGGCCGCCGATCTCATCTCGGGCGGAAAGCTCCACATCCCGGTCGGGAAGTCGTATCCGCTCGCCGAAGCGGCTGCGGCGCATATCGATAGCCGCGCCGGTCACACCCGGGGACGCCGGGTCATGGTCATCTGAGCCCGCCCGCTATCGGTGGCCCGCAACCCCGTTGGGGTACGGGAACATTCTGGTGAACCAGCCCATATCTTTCTGTGCGGGACTGCGAAAGAGTGGACCGGTGATCGTCACGACGCCGCGCATGCGCCGAGCACTGCTGTCCGCCTTCCCGGAACTGCTCGGCTACGCGCTCCCCGCGGTGCGACTGCATCCGCGTGCCGGAGCGCCGACACCTCGGCAGAGTTCTGTGGGCGGGCCGCTACTGTGGCCGCGGGACGGGCCGTGGCCCGTGTGTTCGGATCCGCATCCGATCACGAAGACCCGGCCGATGACGGACGAGGAGATCGAAGGCTTCGAAGCCCAGCGCAAGGAGCACGCACGCCGCACCCTGGCCAGGGAGGAAAGCCGCGGCCGCGTGAGGCGGCCGGAGGTGCTGGCATTTATCGCCGCCGGTCCCACCCGCATCGGTCAGTTCGGCATCACTCCCGAGGGGTACGCCGTCACCTGGGAAGCCGAGGAGATCCCGGCCGAGCCGGTTGCGATGATTCCGGTCGTGCAGCTGTTTCGTTCCGAGGCCGGAGACTTCCCATTCCCGGATGGCACGGACCTGTTGCAGATTCTGTGGTGTCCCAATGATCACAAGCAGTGGCGCGGACCCCGGTCGGTGCCCGTCTGGCGCGACTCGGCATCGGTTGGCGCCCTGCTGGATTCACCGCCGCCGTGCACGCTGATCGAGCGCCCGCAGTACGTGCCGAATCCCTGTGTGGCCCACCCGGAGCCGATAGTCGAGTTCCCGCCGATCTGCCAACTCGCCGATCTCGGCCACGGTCGACTGCTCGGCCGGATGCCCGCCGAACTCGAACAGCGCCTTCGGATCTGGGACGCCGACCAGCCCGAGAAGGAGAGCTACTTCCACCTGGCCCACGCTCCGGGCTGGAAGATCGGGGGCTGGGACTCCAGCTGGATCGATCCCGCGCACCTGGAAGATTGCCCGTGCGGCGCCCCGATGCGGCCGCTGTTGGAGGTTGATCGCGGCGAGTTCCTGAGCTGTGTGTGGTCACCGGCGGAAGAACCGCACTTCCCCTGGGGCGACCCGGCTCGCTGGCAGGACCAGGAGCCGACCGGCGTCAGCCCCGGGCGCGACGGGCTGTATTGGGTCCTGGCTTGTACTGCGGATGCGAGTCACGCTCTGTCACACAGTCTGAGGTAACGAGCCCAGTCCCGCCTCCGCTAGGACGAATTCGACCGCTGGTAATTCCCTGCCGCACAGGACATCTCGACCCGCGGACCCCATCTCGGAATCCGCGGGCCGATGCGAAGCTAGCGGTGCTGCAGCTTCCTCTTCGGCTCCTTGCCCATGTTCTTCATGTCCTCGTTCATGTTCTTCGTATCCGACCGCGCCTGCTGCGCTTCGCGCTGCATTCCCGTGCCCAGACGGTCCATGTCCTGCTTCATTTCGCCGGACATGCGATCGGCCTCGCGCTGCATGCGCTGGCCCTGATCCTTCATGCCCTGCTTGGCCTTGTTGGCTGTCTGGCCGGGTTTTCGATTCTGCTTGCGATCAGACATTCGAACCTCCGTGTCGGTAGGTCACGTCCGAAAAGCTCTCTCGAACGGGGGTAATACCGCGTCCGTCGAATCGTCGAGCGCTGTCGAGCCGCCTGGGGTATTTCGGCCAGGCATGCCGACAACCGGATGAGCAGCAATCGCTCAGCGAACGGTTACGCGCATACATCCTGACAATCGCGCCGCGCCGATGTCAATGGATCCGGGGCGACGTGCGGGCGGCGGCAAGCTCAACTGGACAGAATCGCCAGCTCGGACGGGGTGAACAGATCCCGGATGCGCGACCACGGGAACAGCACCGGGTGGTAGTCGCCGAGGACGTGGGGCACCCCGAAATACACGGTCAGGCCCGCGGGCGAGGGGAGCCACTCGGCGAACGAATCCCCGGTGGCTTCGGGGGTGTCCAGCTTCGGCTCGCCGGCCGGGACGAGGGTGGGGGCGAGAGCCGCGAGCGTTTCCCAGGCGCGGGCCGGGTTGCGCAACACCGACGGCAGCAGGATCGGCTGGGCGGTGGCGGTATCGATGACGACGGTATCGAGCTGATTGGAAGGGTAGGCGCCGCCGCTGTACCGGTTGGTGATGAGCACGCCCGCGATCACGTGCGCGCCGATGCGGGTGACGCCGCTGGCTTCGTTGCAGTCGTAGGGGATTTCGCCGTCGGCGACCGTGCCGGTCCCGACCGCTGTCGCATCCGACAATGCCGCGTGCATGGCCGAATTGAAACGGTCGCGCACCGCGGCCGTGCCGCCCGTGAGCTGCGGCAGCGTGATGTTGTACGCGAATATGGCTGTCTTCGAGCGTATTCGGGTGGTGGTCGCGGTATAGCCGGTCGCGGCGGCCGGGGCGGGCGCGGGGCACTTCGATGTCGTCGGCCCGGCGCTCGACGCGGGTACTGGTCGGACGGGGATCCCCGCGTCCCCGTGATTCATCGAACCGCATCCCGACAGCGCACCGATCAAGAGCACAGCCCAAACCGTCTTACGCACAACCCGATTCCTTCCAGATCCCGACCGCTGCCGAGCCGACGCTCCCCCGGGGCAGCACCATACCCGCAGGACGCGGGGCGCCCCCAGCCATATTCGGTTTCGCGTCCTCATCCCGTGGTGAGGAGCTGGCAACGGCCGCGCTATTGCGCTGCGGGACAATCGATTCGCGATCGGGTCAGCGCGATCAGCTCGCGCGCGACGACGTGCCCATGAGAGTGGGGGTACTCGAGCTGAGATCCAATTGCTACGTAGGGACGGATTTCTCGGAACATCCGCGCGAACAAGACCTTCGAAAACATCCGCGACGTCGCTGTCGGCAACCGCAAGGCAATCGACTTCGACATCCTCTCGCCCCCGTCCAACTGCTCGGTGGCTGTGCCGACTTCCCAGGGCACCGTCCAGATCCTCGTCCGCCAATCCGTCGGCTCGAGCCTGTCGGGAAACCTCTGCGGCCTGGCCCTGCGATCCGCGACCGCCCTGACCCCGGACCTCCCGCACTGAGCCCGGCGGATCCCGCTTCCGCCACGGTGGCGCGGCGTGGCAAAATGCTACCGACTGGATGGATTCTCCGCATCGGCGGGCGCCGTCACGCAACCCCGACGGGCAGTCCCGCGGATATCGCGAAGGGTGTTGCAGGGCATGAGAATCGGCGGATCTTCGCTGTTCCGGCGCGGCGTCGTGACGATCGTGGCGGCCGTGCTGGCGGCCGCCGCGCCGGGGATGCCATCGGCGGCAGCCGGACCGGTCGGGGGAGGCCGGTCGGTGGGCTGGGATACGTTCCGGCACTTGGATCGGCTGCCCTATCTGGATCCCGGAGCCGAGACGCGCGAATACTCCAGCTTCGATCGCAGCGGCGGTGATTTCGACCCGCTGACCGGCAACAACAACGGCAGCGGCGGGTGCCTGGGTCCCGGCGGGGCCGGGTGCGTGATCGCGCAGGACGACGGCGCGGGCGAGATCGAATCGGTCTGGTTCACCCGGGACGGCGGGGTGGTCTCGGCGATGGGCAATCTGCGCGTCGAGCTGGACGGGCGGACGGTCGTGGACGCCCCGCTGCAGACGATCGTGGACGGCGGGCTCGGCGCGCCGTTCGTTTTCCCATTGGTGGCCAATGGAAATCAGTCCTCGGGCGGCGTCTACATCAAGGTGCCCATGCCGTATCGCCGGTCGATGCGGATCAGCGTCACCTCGCAACTGCAGTACTACCACGTCGTGTACCGGCATTTCCCGGACTCCGACGGGGTCACCGCATTCGATCCCGCGGACCGGGCACAAGACGTGATCGCCACGATGCGGTCCGCGGGCGCCCGCGACCCGAAACCCGAAGCGCCCGATACGCGGCACGACCGCCGGACCGTGAATCTCTCGCCCGGCGCGGCGATTCCGATAGCCGCCGCCTCGGGTTCGGGCAGCATAGCCGCTCTTCGGCTGCGCATCGCTCCCGCCGCACGGGCCGGGCTGCGGCTGCGCATCGCCTTCGACGATCGGGTACTGGTCGATGCGCCGGTCGATGAGTTCTTCGGCGCCGGATTCGCCGCGCCGCCGGTCCGGGCCCTGATGTTCGCCGGCGATCCGGCGCCGGGCGGCCGGCTCTCGGCCTGGTGGCCGATGCCATACGCCCGCAACGCAACAGCGTGGCTGGTGAACGGCTCGCTCGCCCCGGTGAGCGGCGTCGACACCGACGTGGCGACCGTCCCGGATCCGCGATGGGCGGCGGCGCTCGCGAGCGGCCGGGCCGGATACTTCACTGCGCACTCGCACACGGGACTTACTGCGCCGGGCCAGGATTGGATGTTCGCCGACCAGCCCGGCCGCGGAAAATTCGTGGGCGTCAGCGAAACCATGCGGGGCGTCACGGCCCCGTCGATGTTCTCCCCGGATGCCCCCTTGTTCCTCGAGGGAGCCGAGCGGGTCTACGTCGACGGCGCCGGCTCGCCGCGCCTGTACGGCACCGGCACCGAGGACTTCTTCGAGGGCGGCTGGTATTTCAAGGCCCACGTGGACAAATACCCCGGTTCGCTACCGGATCACAACCCCGTCGGCGGCGTGGCCTTCAGCGATCCGCTCACGGGCATGCCCGCCGCGGGCGGCACCGGGCCCGGATGCGCGAGCTACTGCCTCGACGCGTATCGGCTGATGCTCACCGACGCCGTGGACTATCGATCCGGCCTGCGATTCGGCATCGAACACGGCAAGCGCAACCTGATGCCCGCCGACTACGGCTCCACCGCATTCCTCTACACCTCCGCCTCGCCGGCCGCCGCACCCGGCGACCGGATCGATCTCGCCGACCGGAACAGCCGTGCCGCACACGCTTACAGCGATCCGGGCGCGGTGCGGTACCCGCTCGTCAGCCAATACGAAGGAACAGCAGACACCGTTCCGGTGCCCGGAACCGTGTGCGCCACCTCCGCTCCCATCACCTTCCGCACGGCGATCCCGCCCGGCAACACCGGCGTCGTCCTGGAACGCACCGGCGACCAGGACCGGGCCTACCAGTCGGCCCGCGTGCTCGTCGACGGCACCCCGATCGGCACCTGGCTTCAGCCCCGCCGCAACACCATTCACCGCTGGCTCGACGACACCTACGTACTTCCGGCCGCAGCGACCGCGAACAAGCGGGTCCTCACCATCACGCTCGAGCCCACCCCGGGCTCGCCGCCCTGGACGGCCAGCCGCTACCGGGTCGCGCCGTTGCTCGGGCCCTGAATGGACACCGAATCATGTGCCGCTGCAGGTTCCCGATGGCGTTCCCGGGACCGCAGGACAAGGCTCGCGGTGAGCCCGGCGGCCACGGCCAGTAGCACACCCACGTAGACCGCAACGCCCACCCATCCGTGCCTGCCGTATACGAATCCCGCGGCCCCGCCGACGATCGAACTGCCCAGGTAGTAGGCGAACATGTACAGCGACGACGCCCCCGCACGGTTTCCGGTCGCCGCGCTGCCGACCCAGGCGCTGGCCACCGAGTGGGCGCCGAAAAACCCTGCGGTGCAGAGCAGTACGCCGACCAGCAGGCTCGGCAGGTAGTTCGGGAGCGTGATCCCCGTACCCGCGGCCATGGTGATCACCGAGACCGTGAGCACCCTGCCGCGGCCGACCCGGTCGGCCATCCGGCCCCCGGCGGTCGAGCTCACGGTCCCGGCCAGATAGAGCAGGAAGACCAAACCGGCTGTGGAGTCGGACAATCGGAACGGAGCGGCGATGAGCCGGTAGCCGAGGAAGTTGTAGATCGAGACGAATCCGCCCATCAGCACGAACGCCAGTACGAACAGCGCCAGCAGTCGCGGATTGCGCAGGTGTTCGGCGAAATCTGCTGCCATGACCCGTAATTCGAATGGCTGCGGGGTGAATCGCCGCGAGGCCGGAAGCTGCCTCGCGAACCAGATCGCGCACAGCGCCGCCGCGACCGCCACCGCGGCCGCCGCCCACCGCCACGTCGCCGCCTCGAGCGTGAAGGACGGAATCAGCCGTCCCGCAAGCCCGCCCAGCGTCGTCCCGGAGATGTATATCCCCATCGCGGCACCGAGCCCGCCCGCGCCCACCTCCTCGGCCAGGTAGGCCATCGCCACCGCGGGCACTCCCGCCAGGGTGATGCCCTGCAGCGCGCGCCCGGCGAGCAGCACCTCGAGCGACGGACTGAACGGCAGCAGCAGCCCGATCACACTCGCCGTGACGGCGGAGGCGATCATCACCCGGGTCCGTCCGAACCGGCTCGACAGCACGCCCGCCGGAATGATCGCCAGCGCCAGCAGCCCGGTCGTCAGCGAGACCGCCAGCGCCGCGTGCGCCGGAGTCGCCCCGAACGCCGCCGACAGGCTCGGCAGTAGCGCCTGCATGCTGTACATCGAGGCGAACGTCGTCAGGCCTGCGGCAAACAGCGCGATCGTGATCCGTCGTTCGTGCCGCGCGCCGGTGCCGCCGGGATTGCCGCGGTCGTCGATCCGATCCGCGCCGGACGTCGCGCGGCCGCGGATCGAGCCGAGCGATCGACGTGCCCGCACACCGTTCGCCGCCGACGTAATCGCCGATTCGCGGGCCGGGGTGCTGCGCTGGTGGGTCATATCCCCAGCTTGGGAGCATATCGTTCGGAAAGGAAATGCATTAGAGTTCGATAGTTGATGCCGATGCCGCATTAGTGAAGCTCCGCGAGGGGAGGTGGCCCGTGCCGAGTGACGATTTGCACTGGTTTCTCAGGCTCGCCGAGCTCGAGCATGTCGGCGCGGCGGCGGTCCGGCTGGGCCTGTCGCAGCCCACGCTCTCGCGCATGCTCGCCCGCCTGGAACGCCGGCTCGGCGCGCGGCTGTTCGATCGGCATGGAAAACGCCTGTCACTCAACGACTTCGGTCACGTCTACTACGAGCATGCCCGCCGCGCCCAGGCCGAACTCGATGCCGCCGCACGGGAGCTGGCGGATCTGGCCAATCCGGCCCGGGGCGTGGTGCGCCTGACGTTCCTGCACTCGTTCGGGGCGCGCCTGGTCCCGGAGCTGATCGCCGGATTCCGGCGTGGATCCGGTGCGATCACATTCAACCTGAGTCAGGATGCCGCGGAAGTGGTCACCGGCCGGGTGCGCGACGGCGCGGCCGACCTGGGCATCGTCTCGCCCAAGCCGGCCGTGCCCGGCCTGGGCTGGCGGGAGCTGCTGGGTCAGCGCCTGGCATTGGCGGTACCCGCCGACCACAGGCTCGCGGGCCGTCGCCAGGTGCGCCTGGCCGAGGCCGCCGATTCGGACTTCATCGCCATGCAGACCGGATACGGCATGCGTACGATTCTCGAAGACCTGTGTGCCGCCGCCGATTTCCGCCCGAGAATCGTCATGGAATCCAGCGATCTCGTGACGGTGGGCGGCCTCGTCGGGGCCGGGTTGGGCGTCGCGCTGCTACCGATCGAGGACGCAGTTTCGCGCGGGCTCGGGCCCCAGCCCGGTCCGGTGCTGGTGCCGCTGACGGATCCGGGTGCCACCCGCGCGGTCGGGCTGATCTGGTCGGCGAACGTCGTACCGTCCGACGCGGTGCGGGTGTTCCGCGACTTCACCGTCGAGTGGGCGGCGCGCGCCACCTAGCCGCGATCGACGACGCCGGGGCCGGGGTATCGCGCTCGAATTGGGTTGAACCACCGGGGAGTCCGGCAGGTCGTCTAGGGTGGCGATGACGACCACGTGATGAGGGCGTGGCGCGGATGGGGAATGATTGTGACAGGAATCGACGTCGTCCTGCTGTCCTATGACGAACCGCTGGCGGGGCAGCTGCACGGCCGGCTCGAGCGAGTATTCAAGCGGCCGGTGAAGCGACTGCACGGGGTGGCTCCGATGCGGCGCGCGCTGAAAATGACCGCCGAACTCGTTGATACCGAACAATATTGGCTCGCCGACGGCGATTTCGACATCGATCCGCAGTTCGATCCCGACGCGCTGGAGCCGCTGGCGGACGGCGTGGCCATGGCGGTGCTACAGGCGGTCAACGTGATCAACGGTCTCGTCGCCGGGTACGGCGGCCTCAAGCTGATGCGTACCGAGGCGATCCGGGGCATGCGCGATGGCACCGTCGACGTGCTCGCTGCGCTCGACCGGGTCGAATTCCGGCCGATCGTGGCGGGGGTCAGCCGCTTCAACCAGAGCCCGTTCCACACCTGGCGATCGGGCTTTCGCGAGGTCGCGATGCTGGCGCGGGGCAGCGAATACGGGATCGACGAGGCCTACACCCGGTTTCTCATCGATCGCTGGTGCACCAGCGCGGGCGCCGTGCACGCCAACTTCGGCGCCGCGGGCGCCCGGGCCGGGGTGGCCTTCGCGCAGGAGACGGCTCCGGACGCCGAGCTGTGGCAGTGCATCAGCGATCCGGCCTGGCTGCGTGAGCAGTTCGCGAGCCACTACCCCGATCTGATCTCGGCGAAGTAGTTCGTGTTACCGCACACAGGCCTGTGACCTGCCGGTCGCGGTCTATTCACTGGGCGGTGTCGGTGCTCGGCTGTAAACTTGCATCACACCCGGCATACCAACCAGCGCAGCTCTAGACCGGAAAGCAGGCCATAGGCACTTTTGAGATCACCAGGCGAAAACGGCGACCCGACAACCCCCACAGCCGGCATCGGAGCCGGCAGCACCGGTAACGGTACGGGGCCCGCCGCGCGGACCGC
Source organism: Nocardia sp. GP40 (assembly GCF_050434125.1). Classification (NCBI taxonomy): domain Bacteria; kingdom Bacillati; phylum Actinomycetota; class Actinomycetes; order Mycobacteriales; family Nocardiaceae; genus Nocardia; species Nocardia sp. GP40. The sequence continues at coordinate 255,887 of NZ_JBNPVW010000010.1, forward strand.
GCGCTCCAGCATCGAACTCGCTCCAGAATCCGTTTTCGGCTTCCTCGGTTCGGCCGACGAGAACCTGCGTGAACTCGAAGGCCTCCTCGATGCCGACATCCATGTCCGCGGCAACGCGGTCACGCTCACCGGTCGCGCCGCCGATGTGGCCCTGGCCGAGCGCGTGGTCGAGCAGTTGGTCGCGCTGACCGGCCGCAATCGGGTCGTCACGCCCGAGGCTGTGCGGCACACCTACGCCATGCTCACCGAGGGGTCCTCCGATTCCCCGGCCGAGGTGCTGAGCCTGGATATCCTGTCCCGGCGTGGCAAGACCATCCGGCCCAAGACGCTGAACCAGAAGCGCTACGTCGATGCGATCGACAAGCACACCGTCGTGTTCGGCATTGGCCCCGCCGGTACCGGCAAGACGTATCTGGCCGTGGCCAAGGCCGTGCAGGCACTGCAGAACAAGCAGGTCACCCGCATCATCCTGACTCGTCCCGCGGTCGAGGCGGGGGAGCGGCTGGGCTTTCTGCCGGGCACGCTGAACGAGAAGATCGACCCCTATCTGCGCCCGCTGTACGACTCGCTGCACGACATGATGGATCCGGAGTCGATCCCCAAGCTCATGCAGTCCGGCGTCATCGAGGTCGCCCCGCTGGCCTACATGCGCGGCCGCTCGCTGAACGATTCGTTCATCATCCTGGACGAGGCGCAGAACACCACGCCCGAGCAGATGAAGATGTTCCTGACCCGCCTGGGCTTCGGTTCCAAGATCGTGGTCACCGGCGACGTGACCCAGGTCGACCTGCCCGGCGGCACCCGCTCCGGGCTCCGCGTGGTCAGCGACATCCTGAGCGATGTCGAGGACATCCACTTCGCGCAGCTCACCTCGAGCGACGTGGTGCGGCACCGGCTGGTCGCCGAGATCGTCGACGCGTACGACCGGTACGAGGCCGACCGTCCGGCGGTCGCGCCCACGCACTATCCGGGCAATCGGGCTCAGCGGCGCGCCGCCGAGCGCTCGCGGCGCTGAGGTACGGCGCTCGCGGTGGCACGGTAGTGCTCTGTGCCCCAGGCGTTTTCGCTTGGGGCACAGAGATTAGCGGTGCCGCGAGGATGATTCCCGCACCCGCGGTGCCGACGACGTTCGATCCAACTCCCGCATGAGCGCTGCGGGCGACGATGGGGCAGGCCGGTTTCCGCATCTGTGGTGCGAGACGGTCAGGCGGGCGATTACGGGCAGTCAGGTCTCCGCATCTGCGTTCGCGCGACGATGGGGCAGCCCGATTCTCGCATTCGTGGTGCGGGCGTTGATGGTTCAGCCTGATCCGCATCCGCGGTGCGGGCGGTGGCAGATCAGCTGGTGCGTAAGTGCACACCCGGGTTCTCGGCGAGCACATCGGCGACCGATTGCGCGATCATCGTCACCTGCGGGACGAACCGCAGCAGTCCGTCGATCGGCGGGCTCACCTGCTCGAGTGCTCCCGGCCCGATCTGCTGCAGTATCCGGCTCAGGCTGGGGATGCCGGGTTGTGCCGGCGGGAGCACGCCGGGCCGGTCGGTGGGGAATTCCGATGGGTCGCTGTAGATTCCGCCTTCGCTGACGATCCCCATCGCGAGCGATCCGGACACCAGCGCGCCGCCGCTGTCGCCCGGCAGAGTGAGCGCGGTGTGCTTGAACCGGATCGGCGGGCGCTGCGAATCGGGCTGATCCACGGCGGTGATGATGCCGCAGGTGAATCCCGTGGTGGAGCCCGATTTACAGACCGGCGCCCCCTCGACGGGAATCCCCACGCCGGTAATCCCGATCGCCGGCCCGCCGACCCGGCCGCGAACGAGGTTGTTATGGAACGCATGTCGTACCGGCTCGGCGATCCGCACGATCGAGTAGTCGCGAATCCCGTCGACCACCGACTTCTCGAAGTTTCCGGTAACTACGCCGGGCTTGTCACCCGGGAGCAGTTGGTAGGTGCGCTGATCGGGGCCGATGGACTCCTCGGCGAGGGCGGCGACGTTGCAGTGCCCGGCGGTGAGCGCGGCCGGATGACCGTCCTGGTCCACCGCGTTGAATGCCCAGGAACATTCGGCGCCCTGATGCTTCGACGGCTGCGTGATGCTCATGTACCGGTTACCACCGGCGACCGTGTCGAGCGGGGTGACGGGTGCGGCGGCGGCCGGCAGCTCGGGTACCGGATACCTCCGGTCCGTGCCGGGGTGGGCCGCCGCGGCGTCCCAACCGGGGGCGGCCGCGTCGGTGAGGACAAATCCGGCATGCTGGGCGGCCGCGCGAACGGCGTTGTCGGTCGTCGCGACGACGGGTCGGCCCGCGCCGTCGAGCCGGATGCCACGCACCGATCCCGGATCGAGCTGCCGCCGGGTGGCGGCGAAACTCGCCAGCCGCTGTGCCAGCTCGGCCCGCCGCTGGTATTCCTGCGGTGACAGGCCCAGATCGCGTTCGATCGCCGAGGTCAGTGCGGCGGGAAGCCCCGGATTCTGCGGCGGGTCCGCCGCGGCGGTGACAGGGGCGGCCATCAGCAGCGCCGCCAGGGTCGAGACCGTCGTGCAGCACACCCCGCGCATGGTCGTCACCGCCGCGAATTTAGCAGCAATTCCCGGTTCGGTCGCCGATGACGACGGCGATTCACTGTGAAAAGCCCAGCGGCAGATCGGGACACGCTCCGTGTCTCGCGCGCGTACCGGCTGAACTGCGCGGGTGCCCCGCAGCACGACGGCGGCGCAGTGCGCGGAGCGGTGCCGGCGGTGGCCTAAGCTGAGCGGCGTGAGTATCGAGATCGCCAACGAATCGGGTATGGACGTCCCGGAGGAAGATCTGGTCAGCGTCGCACGCTTCGCGATCGGACGCATGAACGTGCACCCCGCGGCCGAGCTGTCGATGGTGCTGGTCGATCTCGACACCATGGCCGACCTGCACATGCGCTGGATGGATCTGCCGGGCCCGACCGACGTCATGTCATTCCCGATGGACGAGCTCGAGCCCGGCGGCCGCCCGGACGGCAGCGAGCCCGGACCCTCCATGCTCGGCGATATCGTGCTGTGCCCCGAGTTCGCCATAGCGCAGGCCGCCAAGGCCGGGCATTCGCTCGATCAGGAGCTGGCCCTGCTGACCGTGCACGGCGTACTGCACCTGCTCGGCTACGACCATGCCGAGCCGGAGGAGGAGAAGGAGATGTTCGGCCTGCAGAACACCCTGCTCGCCGAATGGTACGAGAGCCTGCGCGAGGCCCAGCGCCGCGCCGCGCAGACCGAACGCGACCGCACGCTGCTCGGCAAGGCCGGGTTCACCGACTCCGGTGATCCCCTGGGCCCCGCGTGAGCGAGCGCAGCGAGTGAACCGATGACACAGGCCCCCGGGGGAACGGCGGAGCCGAGCGCCAGCGAGGCGGAGACGTGAGCCCTCTGGCACTACTGGCGCTGGCGATTGTTCTGGTCCCGGTCGGCGGCATGTTCGCGGCCCTTGACGCGGCCCTGGTCACCGTCTCGCCCGCGCGGATCGAGGATATGGTCCGCGCGGACCGAGGCGGGGCCCGCCGGCTGGCGCACATCGTCACCGACCGCCCCCGCTATGTGAATCTGCTGGTGCTGCTTCGCCTGGTGTGCGAGATCTCCGCGACGGTGCTGCTGGCGGCGGCGCTGAACGATGTGCTGGACACCGACTGGGCGCTGGTGATCACCGCGGTGATCATGGTGCTGGTCGACTATGTCGTGATCGGCGTCGGGCCGCGCACCCTCGGCCGCCAGCACGCCTATTCGATCGCCCTGGGCGCGGCGCTGCCGCTGCAGGCGATCGGCGCGCTGCTGGGCCCGGTCGGGCGGCTGCTCATCCTGGTGGGCAACGCCATCACCCCGGGCCGCGGATTTCGCAACGGCCCCTTCGCCTCCGAGGTGGAGCTGCGCGAGGTGGTGGACATGGCGCAGCAGAGCGGGGTGGTGGATTCCGACGAGCGCCGCATGATCCAGTCGGTCTTCGAACTCGGGGACACCGCGGCACGCGCGGTGATGGTGCCGCGCACCGAGATGGTGTGGATCGAGTCGGACAAGACTGCGGCGCAAGCGATGTCGCTGGCGGTGCGGTCCGGGCACTCGCGCATTCCGGTGATCGGGGAGAACGTCGACGACATACTCGGTGTGGTGTACCTGAAAGACCTTGTGCCGTACGCGGATCGCAGCCGCAAGGTACGGGTGCGCGAGGTGATGCGCGCGGCGGTGTTCGTACCGGATTCCAAACCCCTGGACACGCTGCTGGACGAGATGCAGCGCCGCCGTAACCATATGGCGCTGCTGGTCGACGAATACGGTGGTATCGCGGGCCTGGTGACCATCGAGGACGTGCTCGAGGAGATCGTCGGGGAGATCGCCGACGAGTACGACACCGACGAGATCGCGCCCGTCGAAAAGCTGGGCGACGGGAAATACCGTGTGTCCGCGAGGCTTTCGCTGGAGGATCTGGGCGAGCTGTTCGATACGGAGATCGACGAGGAGGACGTCGACACCGTGGGCGGGTTGCTCGGGCACGCGCTCGAGCGCGTGCCGCTGCCCGGCTCCAAGGCCGTCATCCACGGGTTGCAGCTGCGCGGCGAGGGCGGCGCCGACGCTCGCGGACGAGTACGGATACACACGGTGGTGGTGCGGCGGGCGCCGGAGAAGAAACAGAATCACGAACCCGAATACCAGGACGGAGACAGCGATGAGTGAGACCGCGGGATTGGAACCGGAGGACGACAAGCTGCTGGTGCTCGCGCGCGGCGCGATGGGGCGTACCGGAGGAGGCAGCGGCGCGGCGGTTCGCGACACCGACGGCCGTACCTACGCCGCCGGCGCGGTGGAGCTGAAGGCCCTGCCGCTGACCGCATTGCAGGCCGCGGTGGCCGCGGCGATCTCCAGCGGCGCCGAGGGATTCGAGGCCGCGGTGCTCGTCGGCGGTTCGTTCCACGACGCGGGCATCGCAGCGGTGCGCGAGGTCTCGGCCGAGGCGAAGCTCATCTTCGCCGATCGCAGCGGCGCGGTGTACGACACCGTCGAGGCCGCGCAATGAACGGAGCGAAGCGGAGTGAACCAATGAGCCGGCGCGCCCCGCGCACGACGGAGCCGAGCGCCAGCGAGGCGCAGTCGTGAGCGCCGAATTCCGTTCGGGCTTCGTGTGTTTCGTCGGTCGTCCCAATACCGGCAAATCGACGCTCACCAATGCGATGGTGGGACAGAAGATCGCGATCACCTCCTCGCGCCCGCAGACCACCCGCCACACCATCCGCGGCATCGTGCATCGCGAGCACGCGCAGCTGATCCTCGTCGACACCCCCGGACTGCACCGGCCCCGCACGCTGCTGGGCCAACGCCTGAACGACCTTGTGCAGGACACCTATTCCGAGGTCGACGTCATTGCCGTGTGCATCCCGGCCGACGAGAAGATCGGCCCGGGCGACCGCTGGATCCTCTCCCAGATCAAGCAGATGGCGCCCAAGACCACCATCCTCGGGGTGGTCACCAAGATCGACAAGGTGAGCCGCGACCAGATCGCCGAACAGCTGATGGCACTGTCCGAGCTGCTCGGGCCCGCCGCCGACGTGGTGCCGGTATCGGCGGTCAGGGGCGAACAGGTCGAGGTGCTCGTCGATGTCATCGCCTCGAAAATGCCTGAGGGACCGGCCTTCTACCCGGACGGCGAGCTGACCGACGAGCCCGAGGAAACCCTGATGGCCGAGCTCATCCGCGAGGCCGCACTGGAGGGTCTGGAGAACGAACTCCCGCATTCGCTCGCTGTGGTGATCGAGGAGGTCCTGCCTCGAGAGGAACACGAGGACGAGGACGAGGACACCGCGCCTCGGTCAGCGCCCGGGATGCTCGATGTCCACGCGCTGTTGTACGTCGAACGCCCCAGCCAGAAGTCGATCGTCATCGGCAAGGGGGGCGCCCGTCTCAAGGAGGTGGGCACCAACGCCCGCAAGCAGATCGAGCACATCCTCGGCACCCGCATCTACCTGCATTTGCATGTGAAGGTGGCCAAGGACTGGCAGCGCGACCCGAAGCAGCTCGGCAAGCTCGGGTTCTGACGGGCGAGCCCAGCGGGCCCGGCCCCCGCGGCGGATCTATCGGCCCCGGGGGGATCAGTCGGCTTCGACGGGACCGACCGGCTTGGGCGGATCGGCTGGCCTCGGCGACACCGACCGGCCCCGGCGAGATCGATTGTCCCGGAGGGATTGGTGGCTTCGGCGAGATCGACTGGCCCCGGGATACCGAGGGTCCCGGCGAGAGTGATTGCCCTCGTTGAGGTCGGCTGGCCTCGGTGGGACTGACGGCCTCGGTGAGGTCGACCGGCTACGTGAGTCTGACGGTCCCGGCGAGAGTGATTGCCCGGTGAGACTGACGGCCCCGGCCAGATCGACTGGTTTCGGTGAGACTGACGGTCCCGGCGAGAGCAATTGCCCCCGGCGAGACCGACTGTCCTCAGCGAGAGCGATTGACCCAGACCGGAACTCGGCGGCGGGTCGGGGGTTCGGAGTCGGGCTCGGGGTCGAGCCAGCTCGGCGCGGGCAGGCCGGTCGCCGGGGTGGTGTAGGGATCTGCCGGGACGGTCTCGTGCAGCGGCTCGTAGGGGACCGCGGGAGTGGCATAGGGATCTGCGGTGATGGCCCGGGGATCTACTTGCGCGGCATAGAGATCCGAGGAGCCGGTATAGGGATCCAGGGGGTTGGCGTAGGGATCCGGAGGAGTGGCTGAGCGCCCGGGCCGGAGGGCCGCGGCCGCGACGCGCGATTCCGCGGGGCGCCGGTAGGCCGAGACCGCCTGCACGTAACCGCTGCGGGCCAGTGAGTCCATGGTCTCGGCGACGAGGTCCTCGTCGTCACCGGAGTCGTAGGCCAGTTCCTCGATGGTGCGGGCGCCGGGGGCGTTGTCCAGGTCGCTCATGATGTCGATCTGGTGATCGGTCAGGGTGAGGCGTGAGCGCAGCGCGTACTGCGCGCCGGAGGCCAGTTGCCAGGCGTTGACCCGCTCGATCCGGCGATGTCGTCTCAGCGTGTCCAGGGCATCGGCCACCGCGCCGGTGGAGTGATCCAGGATGTCGGCGAGTTCCTCGGGGGTGCGGGCACCCGGGCAGTCTGCCAGTGCGTCGAGGACGTCGAGCTGGAGTGGAGTGAAGTCGGTCATGCCTCGTTACCGATTGAGAGGGTCCGGGACTGACCGAGCCTACAGCGGATGCGAGTGCACCGCAGAAGGATTGGTTGCCGGTGTTGGTGACTTGCCACGATTGCCCAGATTGTCACACTGGGATGTGTCACCGCTCACTGGGCCGTTCGACCGGGTCGGTGCGGTGATTCGGATCAATGTGACACACAGGGCATTCGGTCGATAATTGTGCCCGGATCGGACAGGGTTACAGTTCCCACCAGGGGGACGGCCGGTGGCGGTCCCAGCGGAGTTCCGATTCCAGTTGAACGGCAACCGAAACCAGCAGGGGTTCGGAGTTGGCCGTGCCCATCAGCTGGGCGCCGACGGGCAGTCCGGCGGCGGTGAAGCCGGCGGGGACGTTGATGCTCGGCCACCCCAGTACATTCCACGGCCAGGTGTAGGGGCAGCAGGCGGTGATCAGGGTATCGGTGGCGCTCGTGCCGAGGGCGTCCATGGCGTGCAGCGGCGGGGGCGGGGTGGCGGTGGTGGGCGCCAGCACGAGGTCGTAGTCGTCGAAGAAACGGCCGATTCGCCTGTGCAGCAGTGGTTCCGCGGCGCGGGCGGCGCCCAGGGCCGGGCCCAGAAGCAGGCCCATCGTGGCGTTGGTACGGGTACGCGCATCGACTCGGGCGCCGGGGCGCTCGGCGAGGGCCGCGCGCACGCCGGTCAGCGAGCGCGGCAGGAAGGTGGCCCCGACCAGCAGGCCGTAGTGCAGATCCGCGACGGTCACCGAATGCCCGAGCCGGCGCAGCACATTGGCGACCGCATGCACCTGGGCGGCGATCTCGCGGTTGAGCTTGGTGCAGGTGGCGGTGAACGGAATGCTCAGCGACAGAGCGATTCTCAGCCGTCCGGGATCGCGCCCCACCGCCTCGGACACCCGCAGCGCGGGCGGGGTGTGCAGATCGCCCGGATTCGGGCCGGATGCGAGGTCGAGCAGCAGTGCCGCATCGGAGACCGTGCGCGCCAGGGTGCCGTTGACGGTCAGCCCGTTGAACGACTCGGCCAGCGGCCAGGTGGAGATGCGTCCGCGCTGCGGCTTGATACCGACCAGATTGGTCCACGCCGCGGGGATGCGCACCGAGCCCGCGCCGTCGGAACCCAGTGCGGCCGGGACCAATCCGGCCGCGACCGCCGCGGCCGAGCCGCCCGACGAGCCGCCCGGTGTGCGTTGGGCGTGCCAGGGATTGGCGGTGTAACCGAACGCGGCCGCATCGGTGAACGGCCACTGCCCGAGCTCACACGTATTGGTCTTGCCGACGATCACCGCGCCCGCCGCGCGCAGGCGCCGCACCGACTCGGCGTCCTCGGTGGCGGCGGGGAATTCGCCGCCGCAACCGAAGGCCGTCGGCGCCCCGGCGATGTCGGTGTCGTCCTTGATCGCGATCGGCACGCCGAGCAGCGGCAGTCGCTCGCCCGCGGCGAGCCGGCGGTCGGCGTCGGCGGCCTCGGCCAGGGCCTGCTCGCGGCGGATCACGCGGAAGGCGTTGAGCGTGGCCTGGCTCGCCTCGATGCGGTTCAGCGCGGACGTGACCGCCGTTACCGAACTCGTCGTGCCGGTGGCGAGGGCGGCGGCCAGCTCGGCCAGTCCGAGATCGCGTGTGGGCGCCGTGGTCATCGGTGTTCTCCTGGTCGACTGTTCACATCGGGTCGTTCCAGCGTACGTAGTCGGATCGCGATCGGTTTTGCCGGCGGTTTGGGCGAAACGGCACACACGGGTCGAGCCGGACAGCCCTCGAGGGCCCTACGATTGAACAGGTGAAGTGGATGTCCCGGGCGTTCGGCTCGAAAGAGCTACCGCCCCAACTGCGCTCGGATATGGAATGGGAGGGGATCGTGGTATTCGGTCCGGTAGAGGGATCGGTGGCACGGCGCAGTCATCGGACACCGTTACATTTCGCCTCGGCGAGCTGGGAGAACATCACGTTCGGCACGATCGCGATGAGCACCAGGAGACTCGTCGTCTGGGGCGGCCGCGAGGCGCTGGTGGAGGTTCCGCTCGGCCATCCGGCGGTGTCGATGGAACTCCAGGGCTCCGAGCGCATGCTCGTCGAGTCGGACAACTTCCAGATCGACCGGACGCGGACGGGGTGGACCACCATGCTCCTGCGCACCATTCATGCCCCACGTATTGCGCAGGTTTATGCGGAGAACGCCCCCGGTCCGGTGTGAAAGGCGGTCGCGGCACAGCGGTCGGCGCCGAAATTCGATGCCGCCGTCGTGCGGTGCGGCCAATGCTCTGAGCCTGACCCCGGGAAGCAACCGGTTCACGACGCTGCCGTTCACCAACGTGAACAAGAGCGACGACAGGACCGGGGTGGGCGGCTACCGACCGCATCGACGCCGAGTTGCGTCTGACCGCCGCCGATCGTGACCACGCCATGGCGCGGGCGGAGGCGACCGAGGAACAGCTTCCGCCCGCACACACGGATCGCGGAGTTGACTGCTGACGTGTCGCGGCTTCGGCGCAGCTCGGTATCTCGCGCGATGGTCCCCGATTGCGGCGGTTACAGCCTGCGGACTCGTCGGAGTGTCAGGCGCGCACGCGGTCGGTATGCGTAGCCGGCGCAGGCGTGGGGCATCGAGGTGTTGGGTTGTACAGCTGGCGCGTGTGGGCGCCCGTGGGCGCGCCCGAACGGGGTGTCCGGCGAGTGCCGCCGCAACGGGCGAAGCACGGCGGCTGCGATACCCACCGCGGGGCCGTTGGCAGGTTGCGCGGGCATCGTCGCTGTTCGGCGACACGCGGGCCGACGGCGGCCGAGGGTTCAGCGTGGCGGGGTGAGGGCGTCGGCGGGGCGTGGGAGGATATGTGGGTGCAGTTGTATCGGGACCAGGCGATTGTCGTTCGCCAGCATAAGCTGGGGGAGGCCGATCGCATCGTCACGCTGCTCACCCGCGGGCACGGGCTCGTGCGGGCGGTGGCGAAGGGGGTGCGGCGCACCCGGTCCCGATTCGGGGCGCGGCTCGAGCCGTTCGCCTACGTGGATGTACAGCTCTATCCCGGCCGCAACCTCGACACCGTCACCCAGGTGCACACCGTGGAGGCGTTCGCCGCCGACATCGTCGCCGACTACGGCCGCTACACCACCGCGTGCGCGGTGCTCGAGACCGCCGAACGCCTCGCCGGCGAGGAGCGTGCCCCCGCCCCCCGCCTGCACACCCTGACCGCGGGCGCCCTGCGCGCCATCGCCGCCGGACAGCGCCCCCAGGAACTGATTCTCGACGCATTCCTGTTGCGCGCCATGGGTTTCGCGGGATGGGCCCCCGCCCTGGACGAATGCGCCCGCTGCGCCACCCCCGGCCCGCACCGCGCCTTCCACGTGGCCGTCGGCGGCGCGGTCTGCGTGCACTGCCGCCCACCCGGCGCGGCCACGCCCGCCCAGGGTGTGCTGGAGCTCATGAGCGCGCTGTATCGGGGCGAATGGTCCGGTATCGATGCGGTCCCCGAGGGGATTCGTCGTCAGTGCAGCGGACTCACTGCCGCTCATCTGCAGTGGCACCTCGAGCGGCAGCTGCGCACCCTGCCGCTCATCGAGCGCACCCGGCCGCATGGGGTGCTGGCCGAGTCGTCGGCCGGCCGCGTGGGCTGACCGTAGAGAGCGTGGTTGCTCACCGCCCCGCGAGGCCCGTGGTGGCGATGCCGCGGACGAATGCCTTTTGGGCGAAGGCATAGATGACGATCATGGGCAGCAGCATCAACGTGGATGCGGCCATCAGGACCGGCCAGTGCGAGGTGTACTGGCCCTGCATCCAGACCAGCCCGAGGTTCAGGGTGGAGATGCTGGTGCGCTGGATCATGATCAGCGGCCACAGGAAATCGTTCCAGACCGTCACCCAGGTCAGCACCGCGAGCACCATGACCGCGGGGCGGGCGTGCGGCAGGAGCACGCGCCAGTAGGTCTGCCAGACGGTGCAGCCGTCCAGGATAGCCGCCTCCTCCAATTCCGTTGGGAGCGTGAGGAAGAACTGGCGCATCAGGAACGTGCCGAAGGCGCTGCCGAAGAATCCGGGCACGATCATCGCCCACGGCGTATCCACCCAGCCGAAGGTGCGCATGAGAATGAACTGGGGGATCACGGTGACCGTGAGCGGGACCATCAGGGTGGCGAGGTAGGCCAGGAAGAGGGTGTCGCGGCCCTTGAACGGCAGGCGCGCGAAGGCATATCCGGCCAGCGAGCAGAAGAAGACCTGCCCGGCGGTGACACATCCGGCGTAGACGACGGTGTTGACGAACATCTTGCCGAACGGCACGTATTCGAACACCAGATGGTAGTTGGACCACTGTGGATGCGCCGGGATCAGCGAATTGTTCAGCTGCCCCTGCTTTTTCAGCGAGCCGGACAGCGCCCACAGCAGCGGGAACAGCGCGCACCACGCCATCACCACCAGGACCACGTAGATCAGCAACCCGCGCACGCTGCGCCGCACCACGATTCGCTGCGCCACCGAGGGCTCGGTCATCCGCGCGGCGGATGTCGTCGAGGATGTCACTGCTCACCCCTTCGTCCCATCCGCAGCTGCAGATACGTCAGCAGCAGCAGAATCGCGAACAGCACCCAGGCCAGCGCCGACGCGTAGCCGAGATCGTCGAACTGGAAGGCGTTCTGGAACAGCATCATCCCGAAGATGTAGGTGCCCGATTCCGGTCCGCCCGCGCCGCCGGTCAGCACGTATGCTTGATCGAAGACCTGGAACGAGTTGATGATCGAGATCACGAACACGAACCCGAGCGCGGGCCGGATCAACGGCACGACGACCGAGACGAATCGCCGGAAACCCCCGGCCCCGTCGATCTTCGCGGCATCGATCAGATCCTCGGGCACGCCTTGCATCGCGGCCAGCAGCACAGCAGCGGCGAATGGCACGCTCTTCCAGATGCTGACCACGCACAGCGATACCAGCGCCCAGTGCGGATCGGTCAGCCACGGCACAGCCGGAATACCGAACCATCCCAGGATCGCGTTCACCACGCCGATATCGGAGTCGAACATGTAATGCCACACCACCGCCATGGCCGCGAGGGAGGACACCAGCGGCAGGAACATCACGCTACGAAAGAACCCGATACCCTTGACTTTCGCGTTCAGTGCGCCAGCCACCGCCAGGCTGATCACCACCGCCGGCACCACCGTGGCGACGGTGAATATCACCGTGTTGACCAGCGCGACATAGAACATGCGGTCGCCGGTGAACAGCCGCCGGTAATTCTGAATTCCGACGAATCGCGGCGGATGGAACAGGTCCCACCGCTGGAAGCTCAAATACAGCGAGAACGCCAGCGGGATCAGCAGGAAGATCAGCACCGCAAGCAGATTCGGCACGATGAACCGCCGCCCGGCCGCGGCCCGCTTGCGGGTCAGCCCCGAACGCGGTCGCGGAATGGTCCGCTCCTGCACCGCGGTCACTCCGTCCCCCTGAGTAGATCGTTGATATGACTGGTCACATCGCCCTTGAAATATGTCGCGGGCGCCGCACCGCGCAGGATTCGATCCGAGGCGCGACTGAACGCGTCGTCGACGCGCAGCCAGTTCGGTGTCACCGGAATGCCGTTCGAATTCGAGGGCCCGCCGGTAAGGACCTCGAGGTTGCGAATCCGACTGTGTGCGCTCGCGAATCCGGGGGAGTGCAGCACCGACTCGAGCACGGGCACGAACAAGCCCGAGTCGGCCACGGCCTTCTGTCCCTCGGGCCCGGTGGCGAACTTCACGAATTCCCAGGCCAGATCCTTGCGCGGGCTGGCGGCCGAGATGCCCAGGCCCGTGGCGCCGATATCGGATTTCGCGCCCTGCCCGTGCGGGCCGACCGGCAGCACGGTGATGTCGAAATCCAGGTCCGGGGTGGTGAGCATCGCCTGGTACTGCCAGTGTCCGGTAAGCACCATGGCGGCCTTGCCCTGAGAGAACAGCTCGATGGAGGGCAGCGCCTCCGAATTGCTCGAGGGCGGCGCAACCTTGTGGCGTACCGACAGATCCGCATAGAACTGGAAGCCCTCGATGAAATTGTCCCCATCGATACCGGCCCGCTGCGGGTCGATCGCGGGGATGAACCACTGCCCGCCGTTGTTCATCCCGAAGATCGCCGCCGAATACCGCGGCACCGGCCAGGCGTCGACGAAACCCCACTGGGTGGTCTTGCCCGAGGAGTCGCGCTTGGTCAGTGCCTTCGCCGCGGCGAGGAATTCGTCGAAGGTCCAGGCATCCTGCCAACGCGCGGGCGGCGGCGCGACACCGGCCTGCTCGAACAGTTTCTTGTTGTAATACAGGAAGATTCCGGCCCACTGCTCGGGCAGCACGTACTGCCCGCCCCGATAGCGGAACAGCTCGTACAGTGCGGGCTCGCCGTCCTGCCGCAGGATGGCCGCGTGGGCGGGATCCTTGTCCAGGTAGGTGTTGAGGTTCTCGAGGATGCCCAATTCCACGAAATGCGAATAGGACTCCCACTGCATCAGCACATCGGGGCATTTGCCGCCCGCGGCGTAGGTGAGGATCTGCTGACTCGGATCGGGGCCGGACATCTGTACCTGGATCTTGATGTCCGGCCGCAGCTTCGAGAATGCCTCGATGATCTGCATTCGTACGCGGGCCTCGTCGGGCGCGGCCTGGAAGAAGAACGTCAGCGCATCGGACTGGGACCCGCATCCGGCCAGGCTGGGGACGGCGAGGGCCGCAGCCGCTGCGGCACCGCCGCGAAACAGATCACGCCGGTTGAGCATCGTTGCCCTCCCGTATCAGGTGGGGACGAACCGACGCTCACCGTAACCGATCTCACACTCCGTCCGCAGGAACTCCGGCATTCCCGCGCGCGTTCAGCGGGGCGCCTCCAGATACACCGGCAACGCGGTGTGCCCGTTGGAGATGAAGCTGCCCAGCTTCGCCAATGCGCCTGGGTCCGTGGCGAATTGCAGATCCGGGAACCTGGTGAACAACGCGGGCAGCGCGATCGATGCCTCGAGCCGGGCCAGCGGCGACCCGACGCAGTGGTGCGCGCCGTGGCCGAAGGCCAGATGCTGATCCTTCGTGGTGCGCCGCGGGTCGAATTCGGCGGCGGTCTCGCCGTGCACCTTCGGGTCGCGGTTGGCACCGGCATACGAGGCCAGGATCGCCTCGCCCTTGGGGATCGTGATGCCGTCGATCTCGATGTCCTCCACCGCATATCGCAGCGGCAGATGGGCGACGGGGGCCTCGAAGCGGAGCGTCTCCTCGATCACATCGTCCCAGGAGATCCGCTCGGCGAGCACGTCCGCACGCAGCCGCGGATGCGTCAGCAGGGTATATATCGCCTGGTCGAGCAGGTTGACCGTTGTCTCGTGGCCGGCGTTGACCACCAGCATCAGGGTTTCGACGAGTTCCTTCTCCGTCAGCTTCGAGCCGTCCTCGTCGAGGGAGGCGATCAGCGCGGTCGTGAGATCCTCGCCCGGGTTGTCGCGGCGGTAGGTGACGAGTTGCCCGACCAGACCGAACATTTCGACATAGTTGGCCATCGCCTGCTCGGGGGTGAGCGAGCCGTCGAAGAACCCGTCCACGCAGCGATGGATGTCGGCGTCCAGATGCGCTGGCACGCCGATCAACTCGCTGATCACCCGGATCGGCACCGGATAGGCGTACCGGGCACGCAGATCCACCGATTCCCCGCGCGGGGTCGCCGCGAGGCCGTCCAACAGGCCGGTGGTGATCTCCTCGATGCGCGGGCGCAGGGCCTGGGTGCGCCGGTTGGTGAAGGTGGGGGCGACCAGGCGGCGAAGCCTGCGGTGATCGGCGCCGTATGCGGTGAACATGTTCTCCGCGATGATCCACGGCAGCAGCGGCCAGGCCTCGGTGATCTCGCCGTTGCCGAAGGCCGCCCAGTGCTGGCGCGGATCCTTGGACACCCGCGGGTCGGCGAGCAGGCTGCGCAGCGCGGCCGCATCGGTCACCGACCAGGCGGGCACGCCGCCGGGCAGCTCGACCACGGCGACGGGCCCGCGGGCGCGAATCCGCGCCGACTCGCCCTGGATGTCGACGCCGCTGGTATCCAGGACGATTCGTTCGTTCCCCATCGCGTACCCCTCAGACCACGTTCAATGCTGGTGACTTAGGGAAGGTTACCGGCAGCGCGGCCATCGCTCGATGGAAAGGCCCTGGACGCCAGGTCAATTCGTCCCTTGGCACGGCCAGCCGAAGCTCCGGGAGCGCATCGAGCAGCTGATCGATGGCGTCCTGCACCACCAGGTACGCCACCGATCGGGCCGGGCAGGCGTGCGGGCCGCCGCCCCAGGCCAGATGCGAGCGATTGCCGGTCCGGTCACCGCCGGAGATCATGGGGTCGTTGTTGGAGCCCGCCAGGCTGATCACGACCGGCTGATTCGCGGGCAGCCAGGTGTTGTCGATCAGGATCGGCTGGCGCGGGAAGGTGATGGAGAAGTTCGCCATCGGCGGATCGTTGAACAGCACCTCGTCCAGCGCGTCGCGGGTGGACATGCTGCCGGCCAGGAAGCCGCCCGCGAACCGGTCGTCGGTGAGCATCAGCAGCAGGGTGTTGGAGATCAGATTGGTCTGCGGCTCGATCGCCGCGCCGTAGAAGCTGATCAGGTTGGCGAGCATCTCCTCGTCGTTCAGGCCCGCGGGGTGATGGGCCAGGCGCGAGGTGACGTCGTCGCCGGGTTCGTTGCGACGCAGCGCGATCAGCTCCAGCAGCGCCTCGCTCAGGTGTTGCATGCCCCACGCGGCGTTGACCGTGTCGAACAGCGCTGCCATGCCGGTCGCCACGCGCTGGCCCAGCTCGGGCGAACAGCCCACCATCTGGTTGAGCACCTCGAAGACCAGCGGAAAGGCGTACTGTCCCTGCAGGTCCGCGGTGCCGTCCTGGCAGAAGGTGTTGATCAGCGGAATTGCGATGCGCTCGACCGTGGAATGCAGTGCGTGCAGATCGATTCCGTCGATGGCGTGAACATAGGCCTGCCGGTAGCGCGCATGGGTCGGGCCGGAGTTGCGCAGCGCGTTCGGATACCACTGCATCATCGGCCGCACCGGGCAATCCGCCGGCACGGAGTCCTGCCACTTGCGGGGATCGGCCGGAAAGTGCTCGGGGTCGTTGAGGATTCGCAGCGCCGTGCGATAGCCGATGACCAGCGTGGCCGGGACACCCGGCGACAGCTCGATCGGCACCAGCGAGCCGTGCTGGTGGCGCATCGAACGGTAGGTGCCGTGCGGGTCGGCCGCGAACTCCGGTGTGTCCAGCAGGATCCGGGGATCGCCGGAGGCCATGGGCGACCCGTGCTGGACGGGGCAGATTCCAGGCGATGGCGTGGTCACATTTCCTCACAACCGTTGCAGGACAGGATGCTTCGACCCACCGGCCGACACCCCCGGCCGGTCGCCGGAAGCCGGACAACGGCCCCAGACTAACAGCACCCCTCGGCTCCTGGCTGCCCCAGGATGGTTCCGTCCGGAACCGAACGTTTGCCGTGGACTGTCCGGTTTGCCGGATCCGCACACGTGCGGAGATTGTTGGGAAATTCGCAGCGAAGTGTGCGGCCGTTGTTCTTTCACTGGTCGCTTGACGGGATATGTGACCGTGGTTATCGCGCATCGCCTATGGCGTGTTCACCGGACCGGCACTGTGAATTCATTCTTCCCATCCGTTCGGGATTACCGAGCGTAACGCTGCGGCTGCGAATATTTCGTTGTTCGGCGACGTCGTCTCTCGGCCACACACAACACCGCCTCGAGTATCCGCGGTGAATTCCCGCCCCATATCGAACGAATGCGGAACGGAGACCGATGAACGGGAAATCGGGCCCCACGAGGCGGACTATGCTCGGCGGTATGATGGCCGCCGGTCTGGCCGGAGCGGGCGCGCTGTGCGGGCATGCGGGCGAGGCCGACGCCGCGCCGAAAGCCGATTCGAGTGCTGGGCCGGGCCCGACGGGCAGCCTCGCCGACGTCAGGCACGTCGTGATTCTCATGCAGGAGAATCGATCCTTCGACCATTACTTCGGCACCATGGCGGGAGTTCGCGGCTTCGGTGACAGCACCCCGGTGCGGCTGCGATCCGCGGATGCGTCCGATCCCGTACCGAATCCGCTGCGCGAGCTGTTCGCCGGAATGGGCACCGGCAGCGCGACTGTGGGCACTGCGACGCCGCGGCGCGGGGAAGGCACGGTATTCGCCCAGCCCGATCCGGCCAGCGGTGTCGGCTACCGGATGCCGTTCCACATCGATACCCGTGCGGTGGACGGCCAGGACTGGGGCGAGCTGGACCACGGGTGGCCCAGGACGCATGAGGCGTGGGCGGGCGGGCGGTACGACCGCTGGGTACCGGCCAAGACGGACCGTACGATGGGGTACTTCACCGAGGCCGACATCCCGTTCCATCGGGCTCTGGCCGAGGCGTTCACCATCTGCGACAACTACTTCTGCTCGGTGCAGGGACCCACCACCCCGAATCGGCTCTACCACTGGACCGGAACCATCGATCCCGGTGGCAGTCACGGGGGCCCGGCCACCGGCAATCCGAGCGACTACGCGCCCGTCTTCAGCTGGACGACCTATCCCGAACGCCTGCAGGCGGCTGGGATCTCCTGGCAGGTCTATGCCAACGACGTCGTCGGCGACGACGTCGACAACCATCCCTTCCTCGGCGACTACGGCGACAATCCGCTGTGGCTGTTCCACGCTTACCACGACGCGTTGAAGTCCTCGGATCCCGCGGTGCGGCAGCTGGCCCAGCGCGCGAATGTCACCGGCGCGTGGCCCCCGGCGAACGGCCAGGACGGAAAGAACGTGGATTACGTTCTGGAACAGTTCATTACGGCCTGCCGAACCGGCAGTGTGCCGCAGGTGTCCTGGATCGTGGCGCCGTACGGCTACAGTGAGCATCCGGCGGCGCGCCCGGTGGACGGCGAGGCATACGTCCAGCGGGTGCTGAAGGCGTTGTGGGACAACCCGGAGCTGTGGAGGTCCACGGTCCTGCTGATCAATTTCGACGAGAACGACGGGCTGTTCGACCATGTGGTGCCGCCGACCGCCCCGCCCGGAACGCCGAATGAGCTACTCCCGCCGGCACAGTCGGGCGTCGGCACCGCGGCCGCATCGTCGGCCGATTCCGCGACGCTCACCCCGATCGGCCTCGGGCCACGGGTGCCGATGCTGGTCGTCTCGCCCTGGAGCCGCGGCGGGTGGGTCAATTCCCAAGTGTTCGACCACACCTCGGTGCTGCGGTTCCTCGAGCAGTGGACGGGAGTGAGGGAGCCCAACATCTCCGACTGGCGGCGCTCGGTATGCGGGGATCTGCTCAGCTGCTTCGATTTCGGCAGGCCCGACACCAGCATTCCGGCACTGCCCGATGCGAATGTTTCACGGAGGGAGGCGGATCGGACGCAGGCCAAGCTTCCCATGCCGTCGGCACCTGCCGATCAGGCCATGCCGCACCAGGATCCGGGATTCGCCAAGGTGCGCCCGCTGCCGTATCAACCGGTCGCCTGGGCCGAGATCGGAGCGGGAGACCTGACTCTGCACCTGGCGAACGGGGGCCGCGAGGCGGTTCCGTTCCAGGCCTATGCCTATCTACCCATCGGCGGCCCGGCCGTGACCCAGATCGCCGTGCGCGGCGGCGGCTCCACATCTCGGCCGTTCGCCTGGTCCGGGCGGTACGACATCGCGGTGCACGCCCCCAACGGGTTCCTGTTCGCGGCCGCGGGCGGACCCGATACGGCGGGCATCGAGGTGCGGGCCACGGTCAGCGGCGACCCCGATGCCCCGGAACTCATTGTGACGGTGTGGAATTCGACCACTGCGACGGCCGATTTCCGGATCGGCAAGACGGACCGCTGCACCGTGCGATCCGGCGCCACGCGCGATGTGAGCGTTCCGGCCTCCGATGGCTGGTACGACGTCACGGTGACCGGAACCGGCGACAATTCCTGGTTCCGCCGCTTCGCCGGTCATCTGGAGGACGGAAGGCCCAGCCGTACCGGCTGATCGGCCGACCCTCGACCGCCCGGCGACTGTCCAGGGGCGATGGCGCCGCATCATGCACTATGCCCCGGTAGACGACGGCGTCGAGCGTATCTTCGCCCGATGAGCCGAGTGGACGAGGCGGTAGGCCGAGCGTGCTGCCTGAGTTTGCGGCCGGTCGCACGACGATCGAGTGTTCGGCCGGGTCTGTGGCCGGTCACGTGGCGGTGGCCAGTGCCGGCGTGGCATGAATACGTCTACCTCGGGAGATCGTCCGCCGAGCCGCTCCAGGTTGTGTTCGCCCTCGCGCGGGTACGGCAGGTGGCGGGGGCCGACGCACCCACGGCGGGGCATCGGGCAGGATGGGGGGCGTGATCGGAAACCGCACCCAATCCGCGCCGGCCACCCGCACGGTGCGCCCGCCGTCGCCGCATCCGTCGGGAGCGCACCCGCCGCGGATCCCGGCCGAGTTCGTGCCCCGGCACGTGGCGCTGGTGATGGACGGCAACGGCCGCTGGGCGCAGGAGCGCGGGTTGCCGCGCACCGCGGGGCACGAGCGCGGCGAGGAGGTGCTCATGGACACCGTCGAGGGCTGCATCGAGGTCGGTGTGAAATGGCTTTCCGCCTATGCCTTTTCGACCGAGAACTGGAAGCGCAGCCCGGACGAGGTGCGCTTCCTGATGGGCTTCAATCGCGACGTCATCCGCCGCCGCCGCGACGAGATGCACGAGATGGGCGTCCGGGTGCGCTGGGCGGGCCGACGGCCGCGGTTGTGGCGCAGCGTGATCAAGGAACTCGAGATCGCCGAGGAACTCACCAAGGACAACACGGTGATGACCCTGACGATGTGCGTAAACTACGGCGGCCGCGCCGAAATCGTGGACGCCGCAAGGGAAATCGCGCGACGGGCGGCGGCGGGGGAGCTGGACCCGGAACGGATCAGCGAGGCGACCTTCGGCAAATTCCTCGACGAGCCCGATATGCCCGACGTGGACCTGTTCCTGCGCCCGTCCGGCGAACTGCGCAGCTCGAACTTCCTGATCTGGCAGTCGGCGTACGCCGAGTTCGTGTACCAGAACACCCTGTTTCCCGACTTCGACCGGCGCAATCTCTGGGAGGCGTGCCTCGAGTACGCCAAGCGCGATCGTCGCTTCGGGGGCGTCAAATGAGCGAGGCGACGACCGAGGACCTCGAGGCCCGCGCGGGCGCCGTCCTTGCCCATTTCGGCGGGGTGGACGTGCGCGTCGAGGAGGCCGCCCTGGGCTTCGAGTACGAGGGCGCGCTGTGCTCGTTGCGTGCGGTGAATCTCGCTCCCGGCCTGGACGTGCTCACCCTGACGGCGGTGCTGGCCTGGGACCGCCCGCTCAAGCCGCAGCTGCACAAGCGCGTGGCCGACCGCAACAATGCGCTGCAGTTCGGCTCGCTGACTCTCATCAGCCGCGACAAGCTGGCGGATGTCATTCTGCGCTATACGTTTCCGGCCGCGGGGCTGGACGATGAGGCGCTGGCCACGATGCTGCTGCTGGTGCTTTCGGGTGCGGGCAGGGCTCGTCAGGGGCTGGTGCCGTAAACCTTTGTTGTACTGGAATTTCCGTAATGGAGTATTCCAAAAGCATTGTGCGGCAATAATTTCCGGTTCACGAATTCGTGTACTGTGAGCGATACCTCCTTCTGAGGGGCGGTGGACCAGGTCCATACACCGCGCCCAGGAAGGAGGTGGTGGGTATGGCGAAACATCGCCGGGCAAAGAGCAATGCCCCGGTCGATTACGGCATCTGCTTTGGTATTGCTGCCGTGATCGCCGGGGCGTTCCTGCTGGTCCGCTGGTTGATCTGGCGGGCTAGGTAAGCGCCCTAGCACACCTGGTGGGGCGTCGGCAGCAACCGGCGCTTCACCGCAGCATCACTTTCGTGACAGGGCCGACTATACCTTGTCTCGCCCGCCGTCGTCGAGAATCATGCACGCGACGCGCAGCACTCCCCGCACGTGCCGAATACCTCCATGGTGTGGCTGATATCGGTGAAACCGTGCTGTCCCGCAACGTTTTCCGCCCATGCCTCCACCGTCGGCCCCTCCACCTCCACCGTCCGGCCGCAGTGGCGGCACACCAGATGGTGGTGATGCCCCTTGGAGCACTGCCGGTACACCGATTCGCCGGTGTCGGTGCGCAGCACGTCCACCAGGCCCGCGTCCGCCAGCGACTGGAGCGTGCGGTAGACGGTGGTCAGGCCGATGCCCTCGCCGCGGCGGCGCAGCTCGTCGTGTAGCTCCTGGGCGGACCGGAACTCCTCGATATCGTCCAGCAGCGCGGCGATGGCGCTGCGCTGCCGGGTACTCCGGACGCCCACGGACTTCTGTGCCGTGTCCACTCCTCACCCCTCCTCGGCGTGTGCGACCGCATCGACGACGATGCGGGCCAGATGGTCGTCGACCAGCTCGTAGATCACCTCGCGGCCGGTGCGCTCGCCACGGACCACCCCGGCCGACTTCAGAATCCGCAGATGCTGGCTGACCAGAGGCTGCGTCACCCCCAGGGTATCTACCAGCTCGTGCACGCAGCGCGGGGACTCCCGCAGCTGCAGCACGATGGCGATCCGCACCGGCGCGGCCAGCGCGCGCAGCAGCTCGCCGGCGTTGTCCAGTACCGGTCGCGAGGGGACGGCGGGCGCGGCGGGTGCGCGATACGGGTACGGATCGTGCGGGATCGGGGCGGGCGCCTCCACCGCGACACGGCTGCGGCGTGCGGGGGTGCCGGCGTCGTGCGTGGGGGTGCCACTATCGGCGGTCATCGGGTACCAACTCCTTATCGGAAACCGATGCCATTATTGATATGCATAGTTGCGCATGTCAACCGCCGCTGGTCAGTGTGTTGCAGTGCGGACGCCGGGGCCTGGGCTGTGATTGGGAAGGCCGAGACCGGAACCGACCGCAGGGCGCCGCGGATACTGCTTGGACCGCTCCACCAGCGTCCCGATACCCTGGAGCGAATCACTGTTTCCACTCATCCAGAGGGAGAGCTTCAGTCGTGGCACCCAAGTCGAAGGTCGACACCGTCGCCAATCTCGCCAAGCGCCGGGGTCTGGTCTACCCGAGCGGCGAGATCTACGGAGGCACCAGGTCGGCGTGGGACTACGGCCCGCTGGGCGTGGAGCTCAAGGAGAACATCAAGCGCCAGTGGTGGCGGTCCATGGTCACCAGCCGCGACGACGTGGTCGGCCTGGATTCGTCGATCATCCTGCCGCGCCCGGTGTGGGTCGCCTCCGGCCACGTCACCGTGTTCAACGATCCGCTGGTGGAATGCCTGAACTGCCACAAGCGGCACCGGCAGGACCACCTGCAGGAGGCGTACGCGGAGAAGCACAAGATCGACGACCCGGACACGGTCTCGATGGAACTCGTGTCCTGCCCCGACTGCGGCACCGTCGGCAAGTGGACCGAGCCGCGCGATTTCAACATGATGCTCAAGACCTACCTGGGCCCGATCGAGTCCGAAGAGGGCCTGCACTACCTGCGGCCCGAGACCGCGCAGGGCATCTTCGTGAACTACAAGAACGTGGAGACCACCGCGCGCCGCAAGCCGCCGTTCGGTATCGCGCAGATCGGCAAGAGCTTCCGCAACGAGATCACCCCCGGCAACTTCATCTTCCGCACCCGCGAGTTCGAGCAGATGGAGATGGAGTTCTTCGTCAAGCCCGGCGAGGACGAGAAGTGGCACCAGTACTGGATCGACACCCGGCTGGCCTGGTACACCGACCTGGGCATCGACCCGGAGAACCTGCGCCTGTACGAGCACCCCAAGGAAAAGCTCTCGCACTACGCCGCGCGCACCGTCGACATCGAGTACCGCTTCCACTTCCAGGGCAGCGAGTGGGGTGAGCTCGAGGGCCTGGCCAACCGCACCGATTTCGACCTGAAGACCCATTCGGAGCATTCGGGTGTCGATCTGAGCTTCTACGACCAGAATACCGGCGAGCGCTACATCCCGTACGTGATCGAGCCTGCGGCCGGTCTGACCCGCTCGCTGATGGCCTTCCTCATCGATGCCTACACCGAGGACGAGGCGCCGAATGCCAAGGGCGTCATGGAAAAACGCACCGTGTTGCGCCTGGATCGCCGCCTGGCCCCGGTGAAGGCCGCGGTACTTCCGTTGTCGCGCAATGCCGATCTGTCGCCCAAGGCCAAAGACCTTGCCGCGCAACTGCGTCGGAACTGGAACATCGACTTCGACGATGCGGGCGCCATCGGCCGCCGCTACCGCCGCCAGGACGAGATCGGTACCCCGTTCTGTGTCACCGTCGACTTCGACACGCTCGAGGATCAGGCGGTGACGGTGCGCGAGCGGGATTCGATGACCCAGGAGCGCATCGCGCTGGACAAGGTCGAGGGATATCTGGCCCAGCGGCTGATCGGAGCCTGATTTTCCCAGTTGGGAGGGGTCTCGACCATCGGGATTGCCTGATACGCCGGGGTAGAGGTTTGTGACACGTTTCACAGATCTGTTAGCTCTATCTCGGAGGCGCGCACATGGCCACCACCTCTGTCGAGCCCGTCGGCGATCCGACGGGCCGACTCGACCACGCAACGAAGACCCGGATATTCGCCACGCTCGTGGTGATCGTCGTATTCACCGAGGTCGCACCGTTGCAGTACACGATGATCTCGGCGGCGTTGCAGAAGATCGCGCCGTCGTTTCCCGCCGAGGGGGCCAATATCAACTGGTCGATCATCGTCTTCGGCCTCGTCGGTGCGGCCGCCTCGCCGTTGCTCGGCAAGATGAGCGATGTCTGGGGCAAGAAGCGGATGTTCCTGGTCTGCGGCGCCCTGTTCGTCGTGGGCTGCGTCATGGACGCGGTGGTGCACAGCTGGGCACTGTTCCTCGTCGGGCGCGGCCTGCAGGCGCTGGCCATCGCCACCCAGGTGATCGCCTACGGTCTGATCCGCGACCTGATGCCCCGCCGCTACGTCCCCCTGGGCCTGGGCATCACCGCCACCGGTCTCGGGGTATCGGCGATCGTGGCCCCGCTGGTCGGCGGCTATCTGGTCGACAACTACAGCTGGCGGGCGATCTTCTGGTTCCTGGCTGGATTCACCATTGTGGTCGCGCCGTTCGTGATGGTGATCGTCCCCGAATCGAAGCTGCGGGTGCGCGAGCGTATCGACGTCGTCGGCGCGGTGCTGCTGTCGGCGGGCGCGACGCTCACGCTGATCTACCTGGACAAGGGCCAGGACTGGGGCTGGGGTAGGCCGCTGACGCTGGCTTGGCTGATCGGCGGGCTCGCGCTGCTGGTGTTGTTCGTGGTCATCGAGCGGCGCGCGACCCATCCGATCATGGATATGGGGCTGCTGTTCCACCCGCGGGTGAGCCTGGTGCTGCTCGCGGCGCTGTTCGGATCGTTCATGATCGGGGTGCAGTCCTATGCCATCGGCTATATGACCCAGACGCCGAAAGCCGACGTCGTCGCGGCCGGGGTGCAGGAGGCCACGCTGGCCAAGATCGCGCAGCAGACCGGGCATCCGTTGCCCGCGGCGGCGGTACAGGTGCATGTGAATCCGGGCTACAGCTACGGCAACGGATTCACGCTGCTGCAGTACGCCGTGCACGTCGCGCTGCTGCAGGCGATCATCGCGATGGTCTGCGGCGCGCTGGGCGGCATGCTGGCGCGCAAGGTGGGGCCGCGGCTGCCGCTGGTCGGTGCGCTGACGGTCTTCGTCGGTAGCGGGATCGCGTTCGCGCTGTTGCCGCACACGTGGGTGATCTTCCTGATCATCAGCGCGGTCTTCGGGATCGGGTTCGGCTTCTTCTACGCCGCCGCGCCGATCCTCATCGTCGAGGGCGTTCCGCAGGAGCAGCAGGGCATCAGCGTGGGCATGTCGGGCGTCATGCAGAGCATGGGCACCGCGGTCGGGCTGGCCATCATCACCGCATTCCTCAACGCGAGCCCGGTGCAGGCCGATATCAGCGTCGGCGGGCATCACGTGTCCACCAGCGTGATCCCGGACGTGTTCACCGACCGCGGCTACAATCTCGGTTTCTGGACCGCGGTCGTCGCGGCGGCGATAGCCCTCGGGGTCGCGTTGATCATGCGCCACGGGCGCACCCCGGCCACCGGTGGTGCCGCACACTGAATCGGCATGTCGGCGCCATGTCTCGCGCGGCGGCGAAATTCCGTGTGCCGAGCGGAAATATCGGCCCGGGTAGTGATGTTTCGGAATGCCGTAGACAGTCACCAGCACGGTCGTTCGCACGAAAGGAGCGAGTCATGGCGCAGGCAGTGAAGTTCGATCGGTATGGCGAGATCGACGTTCTGAAGGTGGTCGAGGTGCCCGAGCCGGTGGCGGGGGCGGGGCAGGTGGTCGTGGGCGTCGTCGCGGCCGGGATCAATCCGGGTGAGACCAAGATCCGCACCGGATGGCTGCACGACCGCTGGCCCGCCACGTTCCCGTCCGGGCAGGGTAGCGATTTCGCCGGCCGGGTGGTCGCCGTCGGCCCCGACGTCAGCGGGATCGCCGTCGGGGACGAGGTGGTCGGATTCAGCGAGGAGCGCTCCAGCCATGCGACGCACGTGGTCGTGCCGGTGGAGCAGGTCGCAGCCAAGCCTGCGGGGCTGTCCTGGGACGTGGCCGGATCGCTGTTCGTCGCGGGTACGACGGCCTATGCGGCGGCGCGCTCGGTGAGTCCGGAGGCTGGTGACACGATTGCCGTATCGGGGGCGGCGGGTGGCGTGGGTTCGCTTGTGGTGCAACTGCTTCGCGCTCGCGGGGTGACGGTGCTGGGCATCGCCGGGCCCGGCAACCACGAATGGCTGCGGTCGGTGGGCGCGATCCCGGTGGCGTACGGCGAGGGCCTTGCCGAGCGGCTGCGCGCCGCGGCGCCCGACGGTATCGATGCCTTCATCGACACCCACGGCGACGGCTATGTCGCGCTCGCCATCGATCTCGGCGTGAAACCCGAGCGCATCGACACCATCATCGATTTTCCGGCGGTCGAGAAGTACGGCGTCAAGGTCGAGGGCAACGCCAACGCCAACACCATCGACGTCGTGTCCGAACTGGCCGACCTCGCCGCGACCGGCGCCCTGGAGGTCCCCATTGCCGCCACCTACCCGCTCGCCGAGGTCCGCGCGGCCTTTACCGAGCTGGAGGCGGGTCACGCCCACGGCAAGATCGTCCTGCATCCCTGACGACGGCCGAAATCCGCGAGGAGCTGTACCACCCGCCGGGAGCGCAGTATCGTGTGCGGGCGAAAGTTAGTGCCGCACGGGGAAATCGGTGCGATGCGGTGGGTACGGCGAGGGAGATGTGGTGATCTCTGCGCGGATTTCGCGCAATCGAATCGACCGGTTGCTCCGATTCTGGGTGGCTGTCGCCGCGCTCGGCGGATCCGTGGCATTCGGAGCGGCGGCGGTGTCGGCCTTCGATATTCACGCCTGGGTGCCAGGTGCGCTCTGCCTACTCCTCGCCGCGCCCTGCGCGCTGATCGTGGTGCTGAACATCGTCGTCGAGGCGGCGGGTTACGCCCTGGGCTGGGTCCGTGCGCTCGGCGCGGTGCTGGCGCTGCCGCTGCGGATGATTCCCGGCGGACGGCGATGGATCGAACGATTGTCCTTGCGGCGCAACGTATCCTGGGACATGCCGACCGACCGATATAGTCCCCCTGGGGATTTCGGTGCTGCCCGTCCCGCGCTGTACCCCCGCGCGAGATATGCCCTGCCGGAACACCGGAACGGCCGGCTCGTCGTCGCGAGCCGGCCGCGGGGGCAACACAACACACGGCCCTAGCGGGTACGGGTACGGGAGCGTAGCTTCGCGGGCGTGCATTTGACTCAGATTCGGCTGATCGTCAGCGACTTCGCGGGCAGCGTCTCCTTCTACCGGGACGTCGTGGGCCTCACGCCGCAGCTCGAGAATCCCGAACCACCCTATGCGGCCTTCAAGCCCGAACTGGGCAGCAGCCTGTGCCTGCACGAGCGTACCGATCTCGATGCCATGCTCGGCGGGGTGCTGCGTCCGGGGCACGGCGATACCGCCCTGATCTCGCTGCGCGTCGACGATGTGGACGCTTATATCACCGAGATTCGTGCCCGTGGCGCCGAGATCACGACGGGGCCAGTCGAATTCGGCGGCCGCATCCGCTGCGCGTACCTGCGCGACCCGGAAGGCAATCTGGTCGAGATACAGCAGTGGCTCGTGACCCGGTCCGGTGAGCCGGTGCCGCCCGCGAGCTGAGTGCCGGAACGATGCGGCCGTCGCGGGATGCCGGCGCCGGTGGTTACGATCGAGACGTGATTACGCTGGACGCATACACCGGCCATGTCTCGCCGGGGTCGAATCCGCAGCGACGCGAGGTGCCGGGTGCGCGCATCGTCAAGATGTCGGTCGGCCCGATGGACAACAACAGCTACCTGGTGCAGGACACGGCCACCGGGGCGACGCTGCTGATCGATGCGGCGAACGAGGCCGAACGCCTGCTCGAGCTCGTCGGCCAGGAGGTGAACGGGCCGCTCGCGCTGATCATCACCACCCATCAGCATCCCGATCACTGGCTGGCCCTGCAGAAGGTCGCCGGCGCGACGGCGGCCCCTACCGCCGCCCACGAGTTCGACGCCGGGCCGCTGCCGGTCGCACCGGGCCGGCTGCTCGCCGACGGCGATACGGTCCAGGTCGGTGAACTCACCCTCGAGGCGATCCACCTGCGCGGCCACACCCCGGGCTCGGTGGCCCTCGCGCTCACCGACGGCGCCGGGCACACGCACCTGTTCACCGGTGATTCGCTGTTCCCCGGGGGCGTGGGCCGCACCAACTCGCCGGAGGAGTTCACCACCCTCTACGGCGACGTCACGGGCAAGCTGTTCGACCGCTATCCCGACGGCACCGTCGTCTACCCCGGCCACGGCGACGACACCACCCTCGGCGCCGAGCGGCCGCACCTGGACGAATGGCGCGAGCGGGGCTGGTGACCGAAGGCGACGCCGCAACCTCGGCGTGATCGAACCCTGGCACACTCGGGGAATGTCCTGGGCCCCGACTCGTCCCGCACCGCCCGGCGCCGCCGCGGTTCCCACCCGCCCCCGCGGATCCTCCTCCGGCCGCTGGGTGCTCAGGGCCCTCGCGGGCGGCCTGCTGGTGGCGCTGGTGCTGGTCCTGGGTACCGCCGCGCGGGTCTGGCAGGTGGCGCGGATCGACGACGATACCCATGCCGACGCGATCGTGGTGCTGGGCGCCGCGCAATACGACGGCACCCCCTCCTCGGTGTTCGCCGCCCGGCTCGGCCAGGCATCTCGGTTGTACGACAAGGGCATTGCGCCGCTGGTGATCACGGTGGGCGGCAAGCGCCCCGGAGACGAGTACACCGAGGCCGCCGCCGGAAAGAACTATCTGGCGGGCGAGGGGGTGCCCGCGGATCGGGTGCTGGCCGTGGAGACCGGCTCGGACACGCTCGAGAGCATCGATGCCGTCGCCGCGGCAATGCGCGCCCGCGACCTGTCCTCGGTGGTGCTGGTGAGCGACCCGTGGCATTCGATGCGCACCCGGACGATGGCGCGCGACGCGGGCCTGCGCGCGTGGACCTCGCCGACCCGCACCGGCCCCGCCGTCTACACCCGCGAGTCGCAGTTCCACGGCATCGCCCGCGAGACCGCCGCGCTGCTCTGGTACAAGCTGACGCATTTCCCCGCCGACTTCAAATACACCGCGGAGCAGTGAGTGTCGAGACGATGACCGAGTATTCGGAGCTCGATCGGGAGCGCATGGTGGTCGAGTCGGCCAAGACCGCCGGCCTGAGCTGGGCTCCGATTCCCGAGCGGCGCAGCGACTTCGCCCGCGATCGCGCCCGGGTGCTGCATTCGGCGGCGCTGCGGCGCCTGGCCGACAAGACGCAGGTGATGGGCCCGCGCGACGGCGACACCCCACGCACCCGGCTCACTCATTCCCTCGAGGTCGCCCAGATCGGCCGCAGCATCGCCGAGGGACTGGGCTGCGATCCGGATCTGGTGGATCTGGCGGGGCTGGCGCACGATATCGGCCATCCGCCCTACGGCCACAACGGCGAACAGGCCTTGGACGAATTCGCCTCCGCCTATGGTGGTTTCGAGGGCAACGCGCAGAATCTGCGCATTCTGACCAGGCTCGAGCCGAAGGTGTTCGGACCGGACGAGCCCGGGCGGGCCCCGGAGAGCTTCGGGCTCAACCTGACTCGTGCGGCGTTGGACGCGACCATCAAATACCCCTGGGGCAGAACGGATTCCGAGCGCAAGTTCGGCGCCTACGAACCGGACCTGGAGCGCCTGAGCTGGGTTCGCAAGGACGCCCCCGAGCGGCGGCAGAGCCTGGAGTCCCAGGTGATGGACTGGTCCGACGACGTCGCCTATTCGGTGCACGACGTCGAGGACGGGGTCATCGCCGGCCGCATCGACCTGCGGGCGCTGGCGGACCCCGCCGAACAGCGCGCCCTGGCCGAGCTCGGGCACGCCCAGCACCGCAACATGTCCGGCGACGATCTGATCGCCGCGGCCCAGCGCCTGTCGGAGCTCCCGGTGATCGCCGCGGCCGCCGGCTACGACGGCACGCTACGCGCTTCGGTCGCGCTCAAGCGCCTCACCAGTGATCTGGTCGGCCGCTTCGCCACCGCCGCCGTGGAGGCCACCCGGCAGGCGTGGGGCGGCCGGCGCCTGACCCGCTACGGCGCCGATCTGGAGGTGCCGCCCGTCGTCGCGGCCGAGGTCGCGATGCTCAAGACGGTCGCGCTGCGCTACGTGATGTCCGACGTGGAGCACAACAAGCGCCAGGCCGCCCAGCGCGAGCGCGTCCGGGCGGTCGCCGAGTATCTGCTCGCCACGGCACCGAACGGCCTGGACCCGGTGCTGCTGCCCTGGTGGGAGGAGGCCCACGACGATGCCGCCCGCATCCGCGTCATCGCCGACCAGATCGCCTCGTACACCGAGAGCAGGCTGGAACGAGTGGCCACCGCCATCGGATAGTGCTGCGTCAGGCACCGCATGTACGGTGAAATCGCGGGAGGCGGAGGAGCACACTGAAATCGCGGAGAGGCGGGACGGCTAGACTCGGTCCGTGGCTGGCAGACTCCCCGATCGCGATATCGCGGCAATTCGTGAACGCGTGCGCATCGAGGACGTCGTGGGGGAGTACGTCGCGCTCAAGCGGGCCGGTGCGGATTCGGTCAAGGGGTTGTGCCCGTTCCACGACGAGAAGAGCCCCTCGTTCCACGTGCGGCCCAATCACGGCCTGTTCCACTGCTTCGGCTGCGGTGAGGGCGGCGACGTCTTCGCCTTCCTGCAGAAGATCGATCATGTCGGATTCGTGGAGGCCGTCGAGCAGATGGCCGACCGGATCGGCTATCGGATCAACTACGAGGGCGGCGGCACCTCGGTGCAGCGCGATCGCGGCACCCGCACCCGGCTGGTGGCCGCGAACGCGGCCGCGCACGAGTTCTACATGGCGCAGCTGGCCACCGCGGAGGCGGGCGCCGCGCGCAAATACCTCACCGACCGCAACTTCGACGACGAGGCCGCCCGCACCTTCGGCTGTGGTTACGCGCCCGGCGGCTGGGACACCCTGACCAAACACCTGCAGCGCAAGGGTTTCGACGTCAAGGAGCTCGAGGCCGCGGGCCTGTCCAAGCCGGGCCGGCGCGGGCCCATCGACCGGTTCCACCGGCGGCTGCTGTGGCCGATCCGCAACCTGAGCGGGGAGGTCATCGGCTTCGGTGCGCGGCGGCTGTTCGACGACGACCAGATGACCGCCAAGTACATCAATACGCCGGAAACGGTGCTGTACAAGAAGTCTCAGGTGCTGTTCGGCCTGGACATGGCCAAGCGGGAGATCGCCAAGAGTCATCAGGCGGTGGTCGTCGAGGGCTATACCGACGTGATGGCGATGCACCTGGCGGGCGTGAAGACCGCGGTCGCCTCCTGCGGTACCGCCTTCGGCGACGAGCACCTGAGCATGCTGCGCCGGCTGCTGCTGGACGACAACTTCTGGCGCGGGGAGATCATCTACACCTTCGACGGCGACGCGGCCGGTCAGGCCGCGGCGCTCAAGGCGTTCTCCGGTGATCAGAAGCTGGCCGGGCAGACCTTCATCGCCGTCGCCCCCGACGGGCAGGACCCGTGTGAGCTGCGTCAGCGCTCCGGCGACGGCTCGGTGCGCGATTTGGTCGCGCGCCGGATTCCGTTGTACGAGTTCGTGATCCGCGGCCTGCTGGCCGACCACAACCTGGAGACCCCCGAGGGACAGGTGGAGGCGCTGCGCCGTGGCGTGCCGGTGGTGGCGCAGATCAAGGACTATGCGCTGCGCAAGGCCTATGCCACCAAGCTGGCCGGCTGGGTGGGCTGGGACGACATCCAGCTGGTGGTGCGCCGGGTGGGCGACGAGGCCAAGCGGAACCGGGCCGGTGGTCCCCAGCGTGAAACCGCCTCCCCGGCAGCGGTTTCCGAGAACGTCGCGGCGCATCCGGCCCCGAACGATCCGGTGCTGCTGCCGCAGCGGCAGGCGCTGGCGGCGGCATTGCAGTATCCGGCGATGGCCGGGCCGATGTTCGACGCGCTGGAGCGCGAGGCGTTCTCGCATCCGACCTACGCGGCGGTGCGTACCGCCATCGCCGAGGCCGGCGGGATCGCCGCGGGCCTGGGCGGCGCCGAATGGGTGGCGCGGGTCGCCGACCACACCGACGATCTGACGCTGCGCGCGCTGGTCAGCGAGGTGGCCGCTGAGCCGTTGCCGGTGAAGTCGGCCGATGACATCCAGCGGTTCGTCACGGCCGTCATTGCCCGCACCCAGGAGGCGTGGGTGGGGCGGCAGGTGGCCGAGCTGAAATCGAAGCTGCAGCGCATCTCCTCGACCGAGCAGGCCGAGGCGTACATGGCGCTCTTCGGTGATGTCGTCGCGCTGGAGCAGTACCGCAAGAGCCTGCAGGCGCAGGCGATGGGGGCGGTGTAGGGGACCGCGGCCGCGGGCCGGACGGGGTGTGAGCGGGATCTGCTCAGCGACGTAGCTGATCCTGCGGGACCATGATCGTCGTGCGCTCGTCGAGCGGCTCCATGGGCTCCAGCTTGGGCTGGGTGCTGAGCTTGTCCGACAGCTTCTGCCGGCCGACGAGAACGAGC
This sequence comes from Nocardia sp. GP40, assembly GCF_050434125.1. Lineage (NCBI taxonomy): Bacteria > Bacillati > Actinomycetota > Actinomycetes > Mycobacteriales > Nocardiaceae > Nocardia > Nocardia sp. GP40. Next base: position 288,108 of record NZ_JBNPVW010000010.1, read on the forward strand.
TTGCGGGTGACCGGGCTCGCCGCCAGGGCGCGCGTGGTCTTGGTGATCTGCTCGTAGCGGGCCCGCCCGGCCTTCGAGCCGAGTACGTACCCGGCAGCCACGCCGATGATCAACCGCAGCATATTCTCGAGCTCCCTCCAATGACCTGTCCGCGCGCTACATCCTGCCCGACACCCGGCCCGGCTGTCGATCCGGGTGTTCGGCTCGGGCACCACAATGCCAGAGGGGTACGACATGTCGCCGCGAATGCCGTTGCCGCGGCGCCGGACGCGCGGTCAGGATTCGGCGAGCTGCGGGGGAAAGCCGCCGGTGGCGACGGGGCCCCACCGCTCGATGTGGATGCGGATCAGCGACTTGTCCTGGCGCGCCATGGCCTCTCGGTATTCGTCCCAGTCCGGGTGCTCGCCGGAGATGCAGCGGAAGTATTCGACGAGTCCGTCCAGGGCCTCGGGCATGTCGAGCACCTCGGCCCGGCCGTCGACCTGCACGTAGGGACCGTTCCAGTCGTCGGACAGCACGCAGATCGAGACCCGGGGGTCGCGGCGGGCGTTGACCGCCTTGGCGCGCGCCGGGTAGGTCGAGACCACAAGGCAGCCGTCCGACGCGAGTCCGCAGGTCACCGGCGAGAGTTGCGGGCTGCCGTCGGCCCGGGAGGTCTGCAGCACGGCGCGGTGCCGCGGGCGCAGGAACTCCAGCAGGGCGTCGTGCTCGACGCGGTCGGCGGTGGCGATACGGGGCATCGGTGATCCTCTCGGGTGGGCGGCGGGACATGGTTGTTTGTTCCATCTTGTAACACCGATCGCTCCGGCGACGACTTCTCCGGTGGTGCATGGTCCTCGGGGGGACCGGTTCCGACACTCGTCACTTCGGATATGGGATCGGGCATGGCTTTCAATTTCTCGGCTTGTCGGGATTTCGTGGTGCGGCACCGTATTGCCGCGGCGGTTGCGGCCCCGGTGGCGCTGGGTGCGGCGGCGGTCGTCGCCGTTGCGGTGCTTCCCGCAAACGCTCCGCGAACCGACGCCACACGGCTCACGGCATCGGTGACCGAATGCCACGACATGGTGACCATCTCGGTCGCCGGGCGCAACGACAGCCCCAACGCGAGCACGACGAAGATGCTGCTCGGGGCCGATGGCAAGCCGCTGCCCGCGGCGCTGTCGGACGACTACCACAGCACCTGGGAGGATCCGGTCGTCAACGCGCCCAAGAGCGCGGTCGTCCCGGGCAACTACGCCGCGGTGTACATCGCGTACCCGGCGAACATGAGCACGTACGAGGACGCGGTGAACACCGGCGTCGCCAACACCGAGAGCGTGATGGAGCAGATCCGCCAGGCCTGCCCCGCGACGAAATTCGCGATCGTCGGCTACAGCGAGGGCGCCGACGTGGCGCGCCGCGTCGCGATGCAGATCGGCAATCAGACCGCGCCGCAGAACGGTACGTACGGCATCGTCGACCCGAAGAACGTCACCGGTGTCGTCATCCTCGCAGACAACGGCCGCTCGGTGGGGGAGGCGCCGTTCCCCGGCGCGCAGAATCCCTACAGCAACCCCGACGGCTTCGATACGAAGTATCAGACCGGGGTCACGCCGATCTCCGGGCAGGGCGCCATGCAGGACAACAGCGGCGGGTTCGGCGCGCTGAGCGGCCGGGTCGCCTCGTTCTGCTCCGAGGGCGATCTGACGTGTGCTGCGCCCCAGAATATTTCGCTGCTGCAGCTGGCCGCGAACGTCGGCAGGCAGCTGAATGTCGATGCGCTGCAGAACAACGGGCTCACCCCGGCGACCGGGCAGGACGTGGCCGTCACCCTGGCCAAGATCGGCTTCAACGCCTTCCAGTACATCCAGTCGCAGCCGAACTGGATGGCGAGCAACGAAACCCTGCTCCAGGTGCTGATCAAGGTCTCCGATCCGGAGTACAAGCCGGGCCAGCAGACGACGGATCCGGCTCCCGCGCAGAACATTTCGAGCAATCAGCTGGAGCCGCTGGCCTATCTGCCGCAGAAGGTGTTCAACGAGATCGTCGGCGACATCGTGACCAATCAGAACACCATCCCGGTGCTCCTGAGCGATCCGTATCAGCTCACCCTGGGGCCCAACGGAACCGGCCACCATTTCGACTACTGGCGCGACTCCAACCCCGCCGACGGTAAGCCCCTGACCTCGGCGCAGTACGCCGCCGCCTGGCTCACCCACCTGGCCCAGCAGGCCCAGTCGGGTCAGAAGGTCGACCCGACCTCGGCGGTGCAGGCGCAGGACGTCGCCGCGGTGAACAAGGACGTGGCCGATACGAAGGCCACCGACGCGCGGAACGCCTCCACGCCGACGACGATGACGGTGACCGCACCCGCGAAGCCGACGACAACGACGAGCCCGGGCGCTACGACGACGGCCACGACGACGACCAGCCCGGCCCCGACTACGACGACAACATCGAACGCGAGCCCGACGACCACAACGACCTCGACGACGGCTCCGACAACGACGAGTCCGTCGTCGACCACGACGACGCCCACCGCGTCACCGACCACGACGAAGCCCGCCGCGTCGACGACCACCAAGCCTGCCCCGGCGCAGGCCATCGCCAGAACCCCGGCCGGGCAACTCCCGGCCACCGAGTCGTCGACCCAAACCCCCAGCACGACAACCAAATCGGCGCCGACCACGACCCCGGTGCCGACGACCGCGCCGGCTTCGGGCACCACCACGACCGGCGCCCGACCGACCGCGACGACGACCGAACCTCTTCCGCCGACGACAACCCCCGCCAACTGAATCACCGCGGGTCGTATCCCCGCGCGGCCTGGAATCGCTCGACCTCCGGGATCGCTCCGGCTCGTCGACTTCTTGCTCGGTCGGCCGGTCGTAGATCTCGCTGGGCGTGTCGTCCGGTGGGCTTCCGGAAACCAGGTCCTACGACATGGCGGCTAAACTGCTGCACCCATGGCTCTCAGTGCAACCCTGTACACCTTCACCGTCCAGCTGGCCGACGTGGATCGCGGGGTCTATGAGGATCTGGAATTGCGGTTGGCGCGCCATCCTTCCGAGACGGCCGAGTTCATGGTGACGCGCCTTCTGGCCTACTGCCTGGAGTACCGGGACGGAATCGCGTTCAGCGACGGCGGCGTCTCCTCCACCGACGAGCCCGCGGTGCTGGTGCGCGACCTGACGGGGCGCGTGACCGACTGGATCGAGGTCGGTGCGCCGGATGCGGACCGGCTGCACCGCGCCGCCAAGCTGGCCGACGGGGTCGCGATCTATACGCACCGCGAGCCGGCCAAGGTGCTGGCGCCGCTCACCGGCAAGCGCATCCACCGCGCCGAGGAGATCCCGCTCTACGCCTTCGAACGCGCCGCCATCGACACCGCCGTGGCGGCCCTGGATCGCCGCAACACCGCCGGGCTGTCGGTTACCGAACGCCAGCTCTACCTGACCCTGAACGGTGCCGATGTGAGCACCCCGATAACCGAACACCGGATTCCCGGCGCCTGATTCCCGATCAGGCGATGCCGAGCCCGCTGGCCAAGGTCGGCCAGGAATCGTGCAGGGGCGCTTGCCAATACGGCCAGGAGTGGGTTCCGACCGGATAGAACTTCACCGTGGACGGGATGTTCTCGACGTGCAGTTCGGCATCGAAGGCGAGGGTGCAGTCGTGCGCGCCCTTCTCGATCGCCACGGCCTGCGCCTCGGTGGTCGGCCAGGCCCACGACGGGTCGAAGGTGTTGTCCGCGGGTCCCGGTATGCCCGAGGCCACCGAGACGAACAGCGGCTTGCCCCGGAGCGGGCCGGTGTGCAGGACGACGTCGTGCGCGGCCCACTGCGGATTGAGCTCGATGCCCCACATGTTGTCCGGATTGCCGCCACGCTCGATCACCGCGGCCCGCACGTACGCCTGCCCGATGCTGCCGGTGAACAGGCAGCCGCTGTAGGAGCCGACCGCGCGATACAGCGATGGGTTCCGGAAGGCCAGCGCCATCGCGGCCTGGCCGCCCATCGACACCCCGGCCACCGCGTCGACGCCGTTGCCGTGGAAGGTGCCGTCCATCAGCGGCGGAAGTTCCTGTGTCAGAAAGGTTTCCCACTGGTTGTGACCGAGCTTGGGATCGTCGCGCAGCCAGTTGGTGTAGAAGGTGCCGCCGCCGCCCACCGGCATCACGACGGTCACCGGCTTGTTCGAAAAGAAGTTCACCGCATCGGTTTTCAGCGTCCATGTGCTCTGCCCCTCGGACGCGTCCGCGCCGTTGCCGTCGAGCAGGTAGAGCGTCGGATGCGGGGTGGTGGCGGCCGCGGGCAGCAGCACATCCAGCTGCACCACGCGCTGCAGGGCCGGGGACTGCACGTACACCTCCAGCCACCGGTCGGTGCGCTTGACGATGTGGTCGATCGTGGCCTGCGCCGCGGCCATCGGCGGCGCCACCACCAGCAGGGCGAGCATGGCGAACACGGTTCCCGTGATCGTCAGCGCCCGGCGCAGCAGTGCCCGCTGGTGCAGCAGGCGGTCTCTCGCGCCGCGGGTCATCCGAAAACGGTGTGGTGCTGAGAGATTCGAAGCCATGCCTGTCCTGTATCTCGAAAACGTCTGCCGGGGTGGCACTTTACGTTGTTTCGGTCGGGTCGGCGCGCCACGAGGGCCCGGACTTCAGGTCGGTTTCATCCCCTAAGGGGCCCGGCGGTCCGCGCGGGTTGCTCGTAAGTATCCGGGGCAGCTTATCCGGCACCGCGGTCGGTGACCGTCATGCTGTCGGGCAGGGAGTGTCGGGGAGGGGCCTCTTGAATCCGATGTGTGTCGGTTCGAAGCCGAGCCGTTCGTAGAACCGGTGCGCCTCGGTGCGGCTCGCGTCCGAGGTCAATTGCACCAGCACGCAACCGCGTTCGTGGGCGCGCCCGACACATTCCTCGATCAGCCTCGTGCCCAGCCCGCTGCCGCGCACCCCGCTCGCGACCCGCACGGCCTCAATCTGCCCGCGCATCGGGCCGCGCCGCGACAATCCGGCCAGGAAGCTCACCTGCGCCGTCCCGACGACCCGCCCCGCCTGCTCGGCCACCAGCAGCAACTGCTTGCCGTCGCCGTCGATGTCACGGAACGCGGACTCGTACGGTTCCAGATCCGACACCGATTCACGCGCGCTACCCAGCGGATCGTCGGCGAGCATGGTCACGATCTCCGGCAGGTCGGCAGCCGTCGCGCGGCGAAAGATGATCTCGTTCATTCGTCGATGACATCACGTCGGAGCCCCCGCTGAATACCGTTTCAGGGGTCAGTCCGACGCCTCGGAGTCCCACAGGTGCGACATCATCACCGGATACCGAACCGGTCGTACCTCGGTGAAGGTGATGTCGCGGACATGAGTGAAATCCGACCACAGCAGCCTGCCGCCCTTCAGCAGCCGCATCGGCCGGACCCGCCGCCGGACCAGCTCGAGCTCGGCGGTGGTCGCGGGACGCCGCGCGGACGCGGTCCCGTACAGCCGAACCCCGGGCGGCGCGCCGAAGCGCCCGGCCAGCAGCGAGCGGAACCAGAACAGCGATCCGCTGTCGACCGCCATCAGGCACATCCGCGGCTCGGCATCCAGATTGCGGGCGAGCGCATCGGTGTATTGATCGAAGTAATAGCCGGTGTGATCCTCACGCAGAAACAGCGTCCCCACCGGCGTGACGTTGGGCATCCCATCCGCACCCACCGACGCGATAGCGAAATGCCCGGTCGACCGTTGCGCCCGCGCCACAACCCGCCGAACCTGCTCCCAGTGCCCCTCGACGTTCACCGCCCACCCCTGCGCATGCCTTCGATCCAGCCCAAACCCGTACGTGCGCAAGGGATACCGCTTCCCGTGTGTCGCATGTATCGCAGGCTAACAGCGCCTCGGTCAGCACGCACCGCCCTTCGGCAACTCGTCGTTGCCCAGGACCACCTCCGGGCAATGTCTCGCAGGTTTCGATCGGCATTGGTGTGAATCTCATCACGAATGCGCGAACCGAGCCTTCGTTTCGATCCACGCCGACGCCGCCAACGTCCGTCACACGCCGAAGAACCACCCCGCAACCTCGCCGGACGAACCTCCCCGAGGCGCTTGTATCCCCAGGTAAACACGCGATTTTGGCCGACGGCGACCAATGCGCTAAAGTTTCTCCTCGGCCCGCCCGATAGGACGAGCCGGGACAATCCCCTATAGCTCAATTGGCAGAGCAGCCGACTGTTAATCGGCAGGTTTCTGGTTCGAGTCCAGATGGGGGAGCACAAAAATGCAGGTCAGGCCCGGTCGATCGACCGGGCCTGACCTGTCATTATGGGGGTTGACCAAACCTACACCAAACTATGCGGTCGCGACCGTGTGTCAGTAGGCCAGGCCCAGCCCCTTCTCCAGCAGGGCCGACGAATCCGGTGCCTGCTCCGGGGATGCTATGTAGTGGCGTTCCGTGACAACATCTCGGGAGTGCCCAAGCTGCTTCGCGGCGGTTTTGGAGTCCGCTGCCTCAGCGATCAGCGTGGCGACTGTCTTCCGGAACGTGTACTGCGTGACATCCTTGTACAGCGTGCCACGTGCGGCACGCCACGTGCGGTTGAAGTTGTTTGGTTCGCGCAGAACTCCGCCTCGGCCGGGAAACACGAGAGGTACTTCGTCGTCAACTTCCACCGCGGTGCTGCCGACCTGACGAAGCGACTGCACCTTGCACATCTGCTGGGGTTTCGGGGCGGCTTGCAGCCGTTTCAGCATGCTTGTGGTGAAGTCCGGTAGGGCGACGACCCGATGCCCGGCATCGGATTTGGCCCACTCCTGTCGGAACAGGCCCTTGCCTTTGATCCTGACGATGGTTGCCGACACGGTGAATGTTGCTGGCATCGCCTGGAGATCGAACTGGTCCCAAGAAGCGGCAAGGGCCTCCCCGGGGCGCACTCCCGAGCCGAGAATTAGATCGGCTACGTCCAGCACGAGGGGATCGCGTTTCGGCCCGTGGGTGTGGGCGGGGGTGCCGGGGATCTTGTTGCCCGCCAACCATTCTCGAAGCTGGCTACGGAGACCGTTCAAACGATCCCGGTCGATGATCTGCGGCGGGGTCTTTCGGCTGCGCATGCGGGAGGTCTCACGGACGGGATTTTCGGGAAGAGCGCCGTATCGGACGGCTAGTCCCATGATCCCGGCCAGAATGACCTTGTGTGCGCGGGCCTTCGATTTCAGTCCGCTATCGACGATGGACTGGATATGTTCGTCGAGTCGGCCCGTATCCGCTTCCCACACACGAAGATTGCCCAATGCGGGGCGCAGTTTGATCGTGGCCTTGCTTGCGCGCTTGTCGTCGCTGGCATTGATCTCGCCCCTGTACCGGTCGTACGACTGCGGGGCTACTCCTTCGTCCCGTTTCACCTCCTCGAGCCACATGTCCATCAAGATCGAGAGACGAGTGTCCCGGGTGACCTTGCCGCGTGTGCGGCCCTTGTACTGTTTCTGACGGGCCACCAGTTTCTTTCGCAGCGCTGCCTTGGACTTACTCTTTGTCGGCCCATAGGCATCTACGAGGCGTCCCTTTCCGTCGTAGTCACGGAAGGTGGCCCAAGCCCTCCAATTCCCGTCTTGCTGTTCCTTGGTGCCGATATCGCCGTAACTGCCAAGTTCGGTGCCTGGTCTTGGCACTTTTGTTCTCCTTCCTTTTCGGGTGCGCTCAAGCGGCTTTAGGCTGCTGGCTGGTGTGCACTATGTGGGCCTCGAGATAGTCGTCCAGGTCGGCGAGCCGGTACATGCATGAGTTGCCGGACGGCTTCGAGTAGCGGGGGCCGTGCCCTTTGGCGGCCCAGTTCGCAAGGGTGCGAGGGTGAACGCCCATGTATTTTCCCGCTTCTACTCGTGTTAGCCAGGGTTTACCAGTGTGGCCACCGAACAAATCCGCACCTGCCGAATGTACGTGGCGTTGGTGCGATGAAGGTGGCTCTGCCGGTTCAGGTTTCATCGTCTTTACTCCTAAACTTGGCGCTTTCGATGTTCCGGATACGAACTTTGCTGCCGGTTTCACATTTAGCTCAGGTTCCGAACTTAGGTTGGAATATTTTTCTCGAGGTAGGTTTGCGTCATCGCCGGGATTCGATTCGTCGTACATCTCCTGGGTGTGCGTTGAATTCGATATTTTCTGGAATTTCAGCGCGGACCGTTATGAACGCTCCGTACACCCGAATCTGTCAAGCGGATGTCTTTTGCTGCGTCGCCGCCAAATTATCTGCCCTGCTCGGTACCCCCGGGTTTCGGGTAATGGGCTGACATGTCCAGCGGCCGTTCTGGGGTACCGCAACGCGCCACCGAACCCAGCCCGGGGTATGTCCACCCAGTAACCCCGGGGCGGGTTGGCGTGCAGGGCCGCTGGGGCCCGCCGGAAGAGATATGGGCACGGGTTCGGAATGTCTTGCATCGAACCCGGCCGCGATCTATCGGCTAGGCCGACCAGTCCTCGGTCCGATGTCCCGTCTCCGACGAGGGAACAATTTCCGGTATGGATTCGTGCTGAGAACGTTTGGCGTCGAACGCATTCCGGGATGCAGGTCTCAGGCGCGGAAGATCAGCACATCCTCGTGTGCGATCAGCGCCAGGGGCAGGCCCTGATCGCGGTTTTTCAGGACGAAGTCGCGCTGGAAGAAGCTGGAGTGCGCGACGATGTCGTTGTCGGTCAGCCGTCCCAGTAGGGCTACGGCGCGGTCGACGGGCACGAGCCCGGCGGTGGCGGCGCATGTGGTGAGTAGCGAGGGCAGGTCGACCAGTTCGGCGTGCTGGCGCCAGGGGCGGGCGGTGATCACCAGGTAGCCGCCGGGTTTGAGGTAGGCGGTGGCGGCGGTCAGGATGCGGGTGAAGCCGGACAGCAGGCGGGGCACGCCCAAATTGGCGAGGTTGCCGCGATCGAGGGTGTTGCCGTAGCGGTGGTTGCGTTTGTGGATGCCGTCCCCGGCCTTGAGCTTGACGTGCCCGTGGAGCGAGTCGCCGTAGGGGGGTGAGGTGATGATCAGGTCCACGGTGCCGCGCAGCTGCTCGGGTAGGACGGTGCGGAGTTTGCGGGCATCGCCGGTGTGCACCACGGCCTGGATGTGTTCTCCGTTGTCGGCGGCGGTGTGGGTGGCGAGGGTGAGGTTGTCGCGGGCGATCGCGGCCCAGCGGTCTTCGTATTCGACGCCGAGGGCGCGGCGGCCGGCGTGGACGGCCTCGACCAGCGTGGTGCCGATCCCGCACATGGGGTCCATCACCAAGTCGCCGGGATGGCTGTAGAGGTCGATGGCGTGGGCGGCGATGGCGGGCAGCATCTTGGCCGGGTGCGCCGAGGAGTCCCGGGTGTAGCGGTTCCCGCGCTGGGCGGCGGGGCTGGTTTGCGCGCACGCCCATACCGACACCGGCGTGGCGGTGGGGGTGCTCGGGGTGTGGCCGGGAGCAGTGTGCGCGGTGGGGTCGGGTGTGGTCATGGGACGGTGACCTTTCGGCGGGGTGGACGAGGCGTCGGGCGTGCTGGGGGTGGGCGGGGTCCGGTGGTGGGGGTCGGTGTTCATGCGGCGGTGTTCATGTCGTGGGGCTGGTAGAAGACCAGGACGTCCAGGTGCACCGGGTCGGTGTGGATCTCCCCGGTGTGATCGGCGTTGTCGCCGGGCCCGCTGTCGCGGCCCGGGCCGGTGGGGGTCGGGACGATCTGGGTGCGGTGTACGGGTGCGGCGATGAGGTGTTGCAGGTACAGCAGGTCGGTGTTCTGGGCTTGGTTGACGATGTCTGCGGAGGGGTCGTGGAACTTTCCGTCGGGGGTGCGGTGGGGGCGGGTCAGCACGACCAGCAAGCCTGCGGCGCGCAGCCGGGACGCGGCGATCTCCGCGAGCCGCCACGGCGGTAGCGCGTCGGTGCCGGGCAGGGCGCAGGCCACGATCAGGTCGGTGTCGGCGCCCCGGACGTGCCCGTGCGCGGGGACACGGTCCAGGTCCGCGACGAGGTGGTCGGCCTCGGCGGTGCGGGGTAGCAGCAGGACCCGGTGCCCGGGGGCGCTGTATTCCAGGAGCGCGCGGGACAGGACCCGGGGCGGCCACACGAGGGTGTGGTCGATGGGGGTGGGCCCGCACGCCCACAGGGTCGAGGTGATCGAGCCGGGCAGGGTGCGGGAACGGGACGGGCGCGCGGGGGTGCGTGCGGTCATCGGGGTGTACCTCGATTTCGGTCGGGGTGGGTGGTGAAGCACGGTTGCTTCTGCACAGGGACTCCCTCCCACACCCGGTTTCTGGACATCGCCCGCGAAAAATGCAAATAGCCACGACCCCGTACTCGGTGTACTCGGGCGCGGAGTCTTCGATGGGGAAATACCGCCCGATCTCCGAATTCGGCACATTTTCTTGCCTACCCGGAATCTGCGCGGTGCGGCGTTCCTGTGGCATGGCCCGCGTGGCCGCCACACGCCCGCCACACCGCGATTTCACAGCAGGTAGGCCCCTGTTTCACGGACGAGGCTCGGCGGCTGGTCCGGCCTTGACTCGGTAGGGACGAATCGGAGGTTAATTCGGGCGTGAATGTGTCTCGAGGTTGTTGTGTGCGTGTGGTGAATGTGGCGTGAATGTGTTCTGAGGTCGCCGTGTGGATATCGGCTTCTTTCCTGGCTCGGTCGATTTGTTTTTCACCGAGCACGGGAGTTGCACGATGCCGAATTCGCCCACACCCACTGTCTGGACCCCGACTCCGCTGGGGATGATCCGGGACCGATTCACCCGCCTGGCTGCGTACCGGGTTCCGGGCTTGCCGCCGGGCTGGGACCAGCTCGGGGCGGGGGTGCTCGCGCCGCGGCTGATGGACCCCGGGGTCCCGATCAGCGAGTTGGATGCGGTGTGGGCGCAGCTGATCGGCCATGCCCGCACCGGCGAGGAGAGCGCGGTGCTGGTGTGTGCGGGCGCGGCGTTGCCGATGCTGTCCTCGATCTCGAAGATGTTGTGCGGGCACCCGGTGTACCGGGCGGACACCGAGTCGATGACGATCCTGGGTTTCCTGGAAGCCCTCGAGGCTGTGGATATCGAGCGGCCGTATGTGGCGTACCGGTTGCGGTGGGCCACCTTCCACCGCACCTGTATCCCGATCCGCGAGCGCCGCGCCGCGCCGTCCCCAGCCGACTGGTTCGGTGAACACGAACCCACGCCCGCGTCCGGGGTGATCATCTCCTCCCCGCACGGGCACCCGGACCTGCTGCTCGCGATGGCGGTCGAGGAGGGAGTACTCAGTGCGGCCGAGGCCGGGTTGATCACCGACACCCGCCTCGAGCACCACAAGCTGGTCCAGCTCGCTCCCGAGACCGGTGTGCCGTACCAGACGCTGGCCAAGCGCCGCCGCCGCGCCGAGCAACGCCTGGCGGTGTGGCTGCGCGAGCGCATGGCCGAGCAGCCGAGGTTGACCGCGGTGGAACGAGCGGTCCTGGACGGCCTGGCCCCGTCCGGCGACCGGCATCGCTCGGCGGCCCTGGTGTCCAGAAACCGGCCTGGGGCAGGAGTCCTGTCAGTGCCGAAGTCCGCTTCCCGCGCGGATGTCCCCTCGCACGAACAGGCACGCCGATGCGCATGATCCCCCGCACCCCCGCCACCCCGACCCCACCCCGCCACACCACCGGTGCCCGCCGCCCCAGCCGCCGCACCCGGATCCTCTTCGCAACCGCCGCCGTGGTGGTCGTGGCCGTGTGTGCGACAGCGGGCCCGGCCGCCGCCGCACCCGTCGTGCTGGCCGAGGTCGCCTCGCTCAACCAACTCGCCGACAACGTCAGGAACTGGCTCGTGGCGATCCTGGCCACGATCGCGACGGCCTACCTCACCATCGGCGGCGTCCGCTACCTGCTCTCGGGCGGGGATGCCGGCGAGGCCGAACGAGCCAAATCCGCCATCCGCTCCGCGATGATCGGGTACTGCCTGGCCATCCTGGCCCCGGTCGTCGTCGCTGTCCTCAAGTCACTCGTGGGGGCATGACCATGCCTGCCCTCGTCTCGATCCGCCCCGATCATCGCGGCCGAGCCCGGCGGATACGCCGCTACGGGCTGGCCGCGGTGCTGGTCGGCATGCTGCTAAGCGCAGGCGCGGCCACCGGGTCGGCGGCCCCACCACCGACGACACCGGCACCGCCACCAATGGTCACCGCCCCGGCCGTCCCGGCCCCGAATACGACTGCAGCGCCGACTCCTGCGGCACCGACGCCACCGCCAACGACCGCCCCCGAGCCGCCGCCGGGGCAACCCTGCCCGCAAACCCCCGACGGGTGCGCCGCGCCGCCGGGTGGTGAGCAGAGTCCCGGTGCTGCACCCGAACCCGAGTGCGGGTTGGACAACATCAGCGGCTGTGTGGTGAAGGCGATGGACGGATTCTTCTCCGCGGTGGTGTCCTCAGCGTTGAATCCGTTGCTGGAGCTGTTGTCCAAGACGTTGCTGACCACCCCGGACCCGGCGAGCGTGCCGGAGGTCGGGAAGTTGTGGGGCTCGTCGTGGCAGATCACGTTGACCGTGTACGGGCTGCTGGTGATGGCCGCCGGGATCCTGGTGATGTCGTATCAGACCCTGCAATCGCGGTGGTCGCTGCGCGAGATCGCCCCGGGCGTGGTGATCGGGATGCTCGCGGCCGGTTTGAGCTCGACCGGGGCCAACCAGGCCGTGCGCGCGGTGAACGCCCTCTCGGTCGCGGTCGCCGGGAACGGCACCGATCCGGACTCGGCCGCGAAGGCGCTGCGGGAAAAACTCACCTCCTACGACACCAGCCCGTCTGGGACGTTCACGCTGCTGCTGTCGCTGGTGCTGGTGGTGCTCGTGGCCGCGTTGCTGGCCGGGTACGTGATCCGGGTCGCGACCACGATCGTGCTGGTCGTCGCCGCCCCGCTGGCGCTGATGTGTCACGCGCTGCCGGTCACCGAGCCGATCGCGCGCTGGTGGTGGCGTTCGATGGCCGCGTGCCTGGCTATCCAGGTCGTGCAGAGCCTGACCTTGATCACCGCCACCCGCACGTTCCTGACCTCCGGTAACTGGAATGTGTTCGGCACCACCCAGTCCGGGTCGGTGAACCAGCTCGTGTCGATCGCCATGGTGTGGCTGCTGGTGAAGATCCCGTTCTGGATGCTCTCGGTGCTCAAGATCCGCTCCGGCGGGCATTCCATGGTCGGCGGGATGATCCGCAGTTACCTGATGTACAAGACCTTCGGACTGCTCGGCAAAGGCGGCAAGCGACCGAAGAGGCCGCCGCGCCGCACGCCCGGCAAGCCCGATATTTACGACCAGGCCGAAACCCTCCCGGACGGGCAGATGATGCTGCCACTGCGGGGCCTGAAATTCGTTGCCCCGAAACCGGAACCGAAGCCACCGCGCCTGGCGAAACCGTCGTCGAAGAACCTGGGTAAGCAGCTGGCCCTGGACTTCGATACTCCCGCCCCGCCGCTGCCGCCCGAGGCACCCCGCCCCGAGGGCCAACTGGCCCTGTTCTACGCCACCCCGGTCACCAAACCCCCCACCCGCCGCCGACCGTCGTCCTCGGCGAAGGCTCCCCGAGCGGGTAAGGGCCGCACCGAGGCGACGCCGGCGAAGCGGCCTGCGAAGGGCCGTCAGCTGACCTTGCGGTTCCCGCCCGCCCAACCAACGGTCTCACGCACGCCCCGAGTCGCTTCCCGGCCCGCGGACCCGACCCCGAAGTCCACCGCCGACGGCCAATATTTGCTGCCTTTCGACGTCACGAAGGTCAAGAAACCACCGTCCCCGCCTGCGCCGGTGTGGATCGCGCCGCCCGCCCAACGCCGCGCCGGTCGCCAGCTGCACATCCCTTATCCCGACCTGCCCGTGCGCCGCCGCCGACGCGGCCCCGACACCACCGGAGGTGGGCTCCGATGAACTCCTACCGTGTTCCCTCGGATGTGGACCGGCCCGACCGGATCTGGGGCCCGTTCACCGCCCGACATCTGGCCCTGCTCGCCGCGCCCGGCCTGGTGCTGGCGCTGGGGTGGGCGGGCACCCGCACCGTGCTGCCGACCCTCGTGTTCGCCGCGGTGGCCACACCGCTCGCGGCGGTCGCGGTCGCGGTCGTGCTGTCCGCCCGCGACGGCCTGTCCGGAGACCAACTCATCGCGGCCGGGCTCGCGCACCACCGGCGCGCCAAGCACCTGACCGCCACCCACCCCGACGGCGCCCTGGGCCCGCCGGTCCCGGGCTGGCTGACCGCGCACACCACCGGGCCGCGCCCACCGACGGCGCACCCGATCACCCCCGAGCACGCCCCGCTGCCGAGGGCAATCGACTCGGGCACCGGGGCCGGGAGCGGGGTCGGGGTGCTCGATCTCGGCCCGGAAGGGCTCGCGGTGATCGCGGCGGCGACCACCATCAACCTGAGCCTGCGGACCCCGGCCGAGCAGGCCGGGGTAGTGGACACCCTCGCGGGCTACCTGCATGCCCTGCCCGGCGCCGGAGTGCAGATACTTTTGCGTTCGGTCCGCCTGGATGTCACCGGCCACATCACCACCCTGCGCACCGCCACCGAAGCCATGTCCCCGGAGCTGGCCGAGTACGGGCGTGACCACGCCCGCTATCTGGGGGAGCTGGCCGACGACCAGGCCACCGCCGCCCGCCAAGTGCTGCTGGTGTGGCGCGAACCCCTGGACCCCCTGGACCGCCTGACGGGCCCGCTCAGCAGCCTGTCCGCGCGAGGCCGCCGCGATCGAGACCTCGCCGCCGGGGCCCGCCACGCCGCCGGGGCCCGGCTACTCGCACGGGTCGCCGAGGCCACCGACCTGCTCGCCCCGATCGGTATCGGAGTCCGCGCGCTGGCCTGCGAGCAAGCCGCTGCGGTGCTGACCAGCTGCACCAATCCCGCCCGCCTCGTCCCCCACACCGCGCCCGAGGCCGCCGGCGCGGACGAGATCATCACCACCGGGCACGGGGAGTTCACCGGCATGCACCTGGACACCACCCCCACCGACGATCACGACGACTCCGCCGAGACGACCCAGGCGGCCCCGCACCCGGGCGCGGGCGGCCGACGGCGGCGGGCCCGGCGGGGCGGGCGGGTTCGGTTCGCGCCCGAGTCGTTGACGATCTCGACCCGGCACCTGCAGGTCGGTTCGGACTTCGTGGCCACGATCGCGGTCACCGGGTACCCGCGCGAGGTCACCCCCGGCTGGCTCACCCCCCTGACCGGCTTCTCCGGGCGCGTGGACATCGCGATGCACATCGAACCCGTCGACCCCCACCTCGCCGCGACACGGTTACGCCGCCAGATCGCCCGCCTCGAATCCAGTCTCGCTTCAGCGGCGGCGCACAACCGGGTCGGTGACCCCGCGGTGGAAGTGGCCGCCGAAGACGCCGCGGCCCTCTCAGCCCAGCTCGCCCGGGGCGAATCGAGGTTGTTCCGGGCCGGGCTGTATCTGACCGTGCACGCGGACTCCGAACGCGAACTCACTGGACAAGTCTCCGCATTGCGGACCCTGGCCGCGAGCATGCTGATCGAGACCTGCCCGCTGTCCTACCGCGCCGTGGAGGGCTGGACCGCGACCCTGCCGCTGGGTATCGACCCGGTGCGCGTGCATCGCACCTTCGACACCCACGCCCTGGCCGCCGCGGTGCCGTTCGCCTCCGCCCAGCTCCCGCCACCGGATCCGATCTCCACCACCCCGGCGGGGGTGTTGTACGGGCGCGACGGCGCGGCCGGGCTGCTGTTCCACGACCGCTTCGGCGCACCGATGCACAACCACAACGAAACCATCCTCGGCCAATCCGGCGCCGGAAAGTCCTACCTGGTCAAAACCAGCATCTTGCGGTCGCTGTATCGAGGGATACAGGCCATCGTGATCGACCCCGAAGACGAGTACGCGGCCCTGTGTGACGCGGTCGGCGGCACCCATGTGCGCCTGGGAGCCCCGGGAGTGTGCCTCAACCCGCTCGACCTGGACATCCACGTGTCCCCGACCGGGCGGCGTACTGCTCCCGCCGACGCCCTCACCCGGCGGAAACTGTTCCTGCACACCGTGATCGAGGTCCTGCTCGGCGACCAAACCCCCGCCCAACGCGCCGCCCTCGATGCCGCACTGACCGCCACCTACACCGCCGCCGGAATCACCACCGATCCCGCGAGCTGGGTGCGTCCCGCCCCGACCTTGAGCCTGCTGCGCGGCGAGTTGGCCGCGACCGGGGATCCGGTCTCGGTGGACCTGGCCGCCGGGCTCGCCCCCTATGTCGCAGGGGGTGCGTTCGCTGGCCTGCTCGGCGGTGCCAGTACCCACCGCGCCCACGGTGCGTTGATCGTGTACTCGCTGCGCGAGCTGCCCGACGAGCTACGCACCATCGGCACCGTGCTGGCCCTGGACGCGACGTGGCGCCACGTCACCGACCCCGCCTCCCGGTGGCCTCGGGTGGTGGTCGTGGACGAAGCGTGGCTGCTGATGCGCCAGCCCGCTGGGGCGAGGTTCCTGTTCCGGCTCGCGAAATCCGCGCGCAAACACCTGGCGGGGTTGACCGTGGCCACCCAGGACGCCGCCGATGTGCTGGCCACCGACCTCGGCAGGGCGATCGTCGCGAACGCCGCCACCCAGATCCTGCTTCGGCAAGCCCCGCAGTCAGTCGACCAGGTCGGCGACGCCTTCACCCTCTCCGCCGGAGAACGCCGGTTCCTGACCACCGCCCCCAGGGGAGTCGGTCTCCTGTCGGTCGGGGCGCAGCAGCGGACCGTGTTCGCCTCCCTGGCCTCCCTCGCCGAACACGAACTCGCCACCACCTCACCCGAATACGACCTACCCGAGGGCGATGGCACCAGCTACCTCGACCTCGGTGGCGACCCCGAGAACACCCACATCGACCTCGGCGCCGAGGTCGACCTCGACCACGTCGGCGACCAGGACGCCGGCACCGCCCCCGACGCCCTCGCCGCCGCCCACGGCGAAGACCTCACCGACTCCGACGCCCCCTTCGTCCAGGAGACCGACCGATGACCCCGACTGCCCGCCACACCCAGAACACGCCCAGCCCTGGCACCGGCGGCGGGGTGATCGGACACCTGCTCACCCACCCTGCCTTCCCTCTTGCGCACCTGCTCGGTTTCGTCGAACAGCACGCGATCGGGCTGGCCGCCGCCCTCGTCGCCACGGTCACCGGTCTGTACGCGGTCACCGAGCAGGTGCGTCACGGTCGCGAACATCGGTGGGCGGTCGGGGCGCGGGAGGTGGAGATCCTGGTTCCGCCGCACGTGGCCCCCGACAGCGCGCAGGTGTTGTGGGAGCACCTGCACGGCGCGATCGCGCGCCGCTGGTGGCAACGCTGGTGGTCCGGACAACACGCGCTGGGGTTCGAGTACCGCATCGCCCCCGGGGACGGGGCCGCGATCCGGGTGTGGGTGCCCTCGGGTGTGCCGCCGGACCTGGTGGAGAACGCGATCACCGTGGCCTGGCGCGGGGCCCGCACCCGCACCCGCCCCGCCACATCCCCCCTTCCGGCCGCCCCGCCCGGGCAGCGGAACCTGATCGCCGCAGGCCAGCTACGGCTCGCCGATCACGACCGGTTCCCGATCAGCACCGACGGCCCCGGCGACACCGTCGCCGCCCTGATCGGTGCCGCCTCGGGAATGGAGCCCGGCACCAGCGTGTGTGTGCAGGTCCTGGCCCGCCCCGCCCCCACCCGCCGCCGCACCCGACACACCCGCAGCGGCGGTGGACCGGCTGCGGCGGCGTTGCTGGCGTTCCTGGGGGCGCTCGTGCGGGAGTTCGTCGGCCTGTTCGTCCCCGGCCCGGCCCATTCGGCGAGCACCACCGCGCGGGCGGGCACCCGCTATCGGTCGGGGGATCGGCAGGTCAGCCTGGAGCAGTCCGCCCGCGATCATGCTGCTGCGGCCAAGGCCCGAGGGCCTGCGTGGGCCACGATCGTGCGGTACGCGGTCACCGCGCCCGTGCCCGTCGACGCCGACCGTGATCACCGAGCCCGGGTGCAGGCGATGGTGCGGGGGCGGGCCCTGTCGGTGGCCTCCTACCTGTCGGGGGCCTCGGGATTCAACCACTACCGGCGCCGCCGCATCCTCGGGGCGGCGGAGGCGCTCACAGCTCGCCGGCTACGGCGAGGCGACCTGCTGTCGAGCCCGGAGCTCGCGGTGCTCGCGCACCTGCCCGCCGACACCGCGATCGCGGAGATCCACCGCGCCGGAGCCCGCGCCCTGGCACCCACCGAGGCCCTGTCCGCAGGCGGGCCGGGCACCAAACCCCTCGGCCACGCCGACGCGATGCGCGAACGCACCGTCGCGCTGCGGGTCGCTGATGCCCGCCACCACGTCCACGTGATCGGCCCCACCGGCTGCGGCAAATCCACCCTCCTGGCCCGGATGATCCTCGCCGACGCCGAGGCGCAGCGGGGCCTGGTCCTGATCGACCCCAAGGGCGATCTAGTCACCGACATCGTCGCCCGCCTCCCACATGACGCCGGTGACCGGGTGGTGCTGTTCGACGCGGACTCCCAGGCCCGGCCGCCGTGCATCAACCCCCTGGACTTGACCTCGTTCGGTGGGGACCTCGATCAGGTCGTGGGCAACATCGGCAGCGTCTTCGCCCGGATCTACCACCAGTATTGGGGCCCGCGCACTGACGACCTGTTCCGCAACGCCCTCACCACCGTCCTTGCCCAACCCCGCCGCCCCACCACCGGGGCCCAACCCCGCCCCGCCACCCTGATGGACGTGGCCCGCCTCCTGACCGAGGACGCCTTCCGCGCCCGGCGCGTCGCGGACGTGGAAGACCCCATCCTGCACGGGTTCTGGAACAGCTTCGAAGCTCTCGGGGAGACCGGCCGCGCGCAGCTGACCGCCCCGCTGATGAACAAACTCCGCCAACTGCTGATGCGCCCCTTCGTCAAGGCCACCCTCGCCGCCGGGCCCGCCACGGTCGATGTGCGCGCGCGCCTCGATGGCGGCGGCATCGTGCTGGCACGCCTGCCCAAGGGCCGCCTGGGCGAGGACACCACCCGCCTGCTCGGCGCGCTGCTGGTCGCCCGGACCTGGCAAGCCGCGACCTCCCGCACCGACATCCCCGAAAGCCAACGCCGGGACGCGGCCCTGTACCTGGACGAGTTCCACAACTTCCTGCACACCAAAACCCCCATCGACGAGATGCTCGACGAGGCCCGCGCGATGCGACTGTCGATGGTGCTCGCGCACCAGAACCTGGGCCAGCTCAATCCTGTACTGCGCGAAGCGATCTCCGCCAACGCCCGCACAAAGATCTACTTCGCGACCTCACCCGAGGACTCCCGCGACCTGGCCCGCCACACCACCCCCCACCTGAGCGAGCACGACCTGGCACACCTGGACGCCTACCACGCCGCCGCCCGCCTCATCGTCAACGGACAGAACACCACCCCCTGCACCCTGGCCACCGACCCCCTCCCCCCGCCAATCCCGGGCCGAGCCCGAACGATCCGCGCCGCCGCCCGCACCCACACCACCCCCGCCGCGCGCAAGCACCTCCCGCCGGTGCCCACACCTGGCCTGCGAACCCCGACACCGCAGATCCCGCACCGAGACCCCCGCCGTTCGTGAATCCCGCTACCACACACCAGCTTCCGGTGTTCCCCGCTTCACGGCCCCCCTGCGACCGCCCGCACCGCGCCTGCCGTGCTCGCCCGCTCCCGAATGGAGGTGTCATCTCCGATGACTCGCATCCCCCGATCTCCCGCCACCGCACCCGCCAGGCGTGCCCCCGCAGGTGCGCGCACAGGTCCGGCCGGGCCCACGCTGGCCGGGAAGGCCCACCTGGCGTCCATCCTCACCGCGCGGGACCGGTGGCTGCTGGGAATGCTGTACGAGCATCGGGTGCTAACCGGCCCGCAGATCAGCGCCCTGGCGTTCACCGGGCCCCGCCGGGCCCGCACCCGCCTGCTCGAGCTGTACCGGGCCGCAGTTATCGACCGATTCGCGCCCTACCGCACGCTCGGCACCGCGCCCTCGCATTGGATCCTGACCCCCGCCGGAGCCGCCATCCTGGCCGGTGAACACGGCCTGGCTGTCCGCGAGCTGCTGTGGCGTCACGACCGCGCCCTGGCCATCGCCCACAGCATGCACCTGCAACACGACATCGGCGTCAACGACTGGTTCACCACCCTCGCCACTTCCGGCGGCGCGTTGAGTGCGTGGTGGTCCGCGACCCGCTGTGCCCGCCTCTGGGGAGACCTCGCCCGCCCCGACGGCTACGGCCGCCTCGACCCCCCACCCAACACACCCGCCGGATCCGGCGGGGTGGAGTTCTTCCTCGAATACGACTGCGGCACAGAATCACTCACCCAACTCTGCAACAAAATACCCGGGTACGCGAACCTGACCGCGGCAACCGGGATCACCACTCCGATCCTGATCTGGCTGCCCACCAGCACCCGCGAGGCCAACGCCTGCACCGCCCTCGCCAAAACCGTTGCCGCCCTCGACAACCCCGACGCGGTCCCGATCGCGACCGCCGCCGCCGACCACACCCGGAGCTCAGGTCCGGCCGCACCGGTATGGCTGCCGCTGCACCCCACCCCGAACCACGTCCATCCCGGGCCCCGCCGGAGGCTCGCGCAGCTGCCCGCCGCCTGGCCGCACCTTGCCGCCCCTACCCTGGCTCCCGCCCCAACCGGCGACGAGGCGGACACGGTGGTGGATCGGCGGGTGGTAATCCCCGCGCCGCCCCCGCGCCCGCCCCGCGAAGGCGGACGGTGATGCTGGGCGCAGCCCTCGGCGCGGCGGGCGCACTACTGACCGTCGTGTGTATCGGCGCGTTCACCGTCACCGTCGCCGCTGTCGACTCCGCCCGGCCGCACACCGCGGTGACCGCGCCCGCCCCGGGGACCGGGCAATCGGCCCCGAGTCCGGACGCGGTCTCCGACATCCCGCCGACCATGCTCACTTTGTATTGGCAGGCCGCCTCGGACTGCCCCGGACTGGACTGGACGATCCTGGCCGGCATCGGGAAAGTCGAGACCGACCACGACCGAAGCCGCCTTCCCGGCGTCCTGGACGGCGAGAACAGTGCGGGCGCAGCAGGGCCGATGCAATTCCTGGCTCCCACCTTCGCCTCGGTCACCACCCGCCACCGGCTCCCCGCGGGCGGGGCGAGCCCGCCCTCGCGGTACAACCCGTCGGACGCTGTTCATGCCGCCGCGTTCTACCTGTGCGACTCGGGTGCACCCACCGACCTGCACCGCGCCCTCTACACCTACAACCACGCCGACTGGTATGTGCAGCAGGTTCTCGACCAGGCCGCCCGCTACCGCACCACCCCACCACCCGCATCGCCTGGTTCCGGCGACTGCCAGCACCTCCCGGCCACCGACCCGACCGCGGCCACCGTACTCGCGTTCGCGTGCGCACAGCTGGGACAACCCTATGTGTGGGGAGGCAACGGACCCCGCGCCTCGGGCGGCTGGGACTGCTCCGGACTGACTACCGCCGCCTACGCCGCCGCCGGAATCGCCCTACCCCGCACCGCCGCCGACCAATACCACGCCACCACCCCCATCCCCGAAAACCGGATCCAGCCCGGGGACCTGTTGTTCTACGCGAACCCGAAAGACGGAATCCACCACGTCGCCCTCTACCTCGGCAACGGAGAAATGATCGACGCACCCGACTACGGGCAAAAAGTCAGAATAGAAAGGTACCGATACCCGAAAGACGACTTCCTGTCCGCAGGCCGAGTATTCACACGTAATCTCGCAGGTTCTCATGCCTGAGGGCGTGCAGGCAGCTACGGATACTCTAGGGCATTCTCGCCAGTTCGGCAGCGAGCAGGGTTGAAAGAAAACGTGCGTTGTGTTGGGGATCGCTTGACATTCGACCCGTGACGAGCGTCCATGTATGTGGTGCCCCGCTACCCCGGAATTGCGTGACGCAATCCGCGTGCGGGATGCCGTCCCGGCCGGGACATGACCGACCACCATTACCTGAATGGGAAACATCATGTCCACCCCTGCAACAACCACACCCGCGACACACGGCACCGCCGACGCGCACCACACCGGGGACACCCGGAAACCGGGGGCGCACCGATGAAAAACAACACCACGCACGACGAAGACGGCGCGATTCGGAAGGGCGCGAAGGTGTCGGGCAATGCGTACGTTTCGGTACGACTGCGAGACACGAATTCCAAGGCCGAGAAGATCCTTTTCAGGTCACCCGACAAGTGCAACCACGAGGCCACGATATGCCGCGACTGCGCGGAATCGTGGAGCTGGGACCACACCATCGGTTTCGACCGCACGGCCGCTGGCCGACGGTTGCGCGCCGAAATCGAGGCCCATACACAACCGAGCGCCGAGCTGTCGCCGAGGCCCACCATGACCGACGCCTCACCCATCGCCCGATGCGCCGCACCGGCCGATAGCAATTCCGTCAATTCGCCCCACACGCCAGACTCGTAAACAGGCTCGCGCTATCCGGCCCATCGTGGGCCGGATAGCGTGGGGCACTGCTATTCATTCCCCGCAATGGATACGCCCCATTGTCGGCGAAAATACAAGACGGGTGTCTTGTTTCGGTTTCGGCTTGACATTCGCGCGGGTGACGAGCGTCCATGTATGTGGTTCCCCGGAAAATTCCTGGAATTGCGGCGGCAACGCCGCTATCCGGGGGGCCGTCCCGGCCGGGGCATGACCACCCATCCCTATCGAATTCCCTACCCATGTGACGGAGATGTCATGTCCAAAAAACCACGATCGAAAAACAACGCCAACGATGCCGTGTTACGCGACGCATTGGCCGCCACCCCGGGGGCCACGGTCAGCGAGCTGGCATTCGACGCCGGAATGAGCGTGTCCACCGCCCGCGCCATCCTGAACACGATGGCCGAGAACGGCACCGCCACACGTGCCGCCGACCCCGACGCGCCCCGCCCCCTGTACCGGTGGACCCTGACCGACACCACCGCACCCGACACCGACACCACACCCGCACCGCCCGCCCCGAAGGGCGCGGGCCCCGCATCGGGCCGGGGCCGCAGCGGGGCGGCGGCACGGGCGCGGCGTACCCGGACCACGACCGGCACCCCACCCGCGCCGACCGATCCGGCACCGGCATCACCGGACACCGACACCACCCCCACCAGCCCCGTACCGGCCGGGCCCGCGACCGCCCCGGCGGGCGCAGCCGGTACCGCCGCTGTAGCGACCGCGAACACCGGGGACGCTGCGGCGACGGCACCGGTGGTGGAGAAGCTGCCTTCGGGTGCGCTGCGGGGAATGGTCGAGAGCCATCTGCGGGAAAATCCCGGGCAGGCGTTCAGCCCGACCGCGCTCAAGCACGCGCTCGAGCTCGAGCACGCGCCCCGGACGCTGTCCAGCGGCGCGATCAACAACGCGCTGGAGAAACTCACCGCCGACAAGGTCGCGGTCCGCACCAGCGACACACCAAAGAAGTGGGCACTGGCGGCGGACGCATGAGCCCCCAACACGCACCGAGCATGCGCCCGGCCCTGCCTCCCGCACCGTTCCCCCGACCCGACATCTGCTGCGCCACACCACGAATCGAGGTTTCCGCCATGACCACATCGCATCCCGAGTTCGGCTCTGCGTCCAATCCCGGGTCCCTGTGCGAGCCGATCCCGCACTTGCTCGCCGCCCGTGACCGGGCCGTGCACGAGGGGAACCTGGCCCGCGCGCTGGAGCTGGACAACGAGCTGGAAGATCTTGTGCAGCCCGGGAACTGGGCCCGCCGTACATGCTGGCCGTGCGGGAGATGGGCCGACCACGTCCACGAACCCGCCACCGGGGCCCGCATGCTGGTCGACGGTGAGCACCCGGTGTCCGAGTACCACACCACCACCGCCCTGCACGTGTTCGCCCTGGCCGCGACCGCGCTGCCGCACCAGTGGACCGACACCTACTCCGCCGCGCAGGTCGTCATCGATTTCGGGCCCTACCGGTACACGGTGACCGTCCACACCGGCACGGGCGGCACCACCCCGGACCGTCACCAGCGGGCCCGCGCGGTGTACATCAGCCAGTGCCAGCACCGCCTGTCGGGGCAGGCGCGGGCGTTCCCGGTCATCCACGCCCCCGAGCACCAGGCCGCCACGATCATCACCGCCTACCGATACGCGGTGCACGTGTGCGCGGGCCCCACCCCGCCCGCGCCCGCTGCGCCCCCTGCGTCTGCTGCGACGGACGGTGTCGAGGATCCCGACGAGCTGCTGCGCCGGTTCCACATCCTGCAAGCCGAGATCGACGCCGAACTCGACGGCGGTAGCGACGCCACCGATCCGGCCGGGGACGGTGAGCACCGCGACCGCCTGGCCGCGCTGCACCGCGACGCCAGCGAACTGATGGACGCCATGGACACCCACCTGCGCGGCGGGGGCGAACTGCCCCGCGCGTGGGCGGCGGACCTGACCGCCTGACACCCCCAGCTCACCCCCTGCCCGGTCTACCGCCGGGCGGGGGGTGAGTCCGTTCATCATCGTTGCCCGGCATCGTCCGGACAGCGCACGAGGAGAAGGTTATGTACGAGAGGTTGACCGCCCGGTTGGACGAGTCCTACACCGTGCTCGGCACCGCGAACCGGGTCACCCGGATCCGTGAGCACGTGTTCACCGTGGTGCCGCCGGAACGGTGCGCGCACACCACCGGCCGCACGATCTGCGCCCGGTGCGCCGGGGATAGGCAGATCGATTACCAATTCCCCGACCCGTTCCCGTTCCCGCGCATCACCGACCGGTGGACCATCAGTGACCTCGTGGCCACGGGCGCGCTACACGTCGGGGCCCAGCTCGAGATGACCGGCACCGACACCACGGCCGTGGTCACCGGCACCGGCGGGCTCATGCTGTCCGACGGGCGCGTCTTCGAGAACCCCTCGGCCGCCGCGAACGCGGTCCTGGGAACCTGAGCCCACCTGACCAACCACCGACGCCAGCGCGGGACATCCACGCGCGCACCTCCACCCCGGGCCCCGGTCACGGAATTTCGATTCCGTCACCGGGGCCCGCTGCCGTGCACCACCGTGCACGGGTCGGTAGTGCGGGGCGGTGAACGGCCCGCGCGGCCCCGTCCCGGCGATCATCGCCCGGGCCGGTGGCGGCGCGGTACCGACCGCCCGGCGGTGACGTGATTCCGGCGAATGTGTCCAATTCCCGGGTGTGAACAGGAGTCCTCTGACAGCGGAACCGTGCCGCGTTCTGTTGTCCGACACCTGTTGCACCCCCGGGAGTTTCGATGACCACCACACCACACGCCAGCACACCCCGCCGCGCCCGCCCGCACCGCTACCGGCGCGGGGTGAGCGGGGCGGCGGTGTGCGCTACCGCTGCGCTGGCGGCCGGTCTGTGCGCGGTCCCCGCGCCCGCCCTGGCCGCCCCCGTATCGGGGTGCGCGGCCACCACAGCGGTCCTGGTATCCGGGACCGGCGAAACCCGACCCGACGCCGACCCAGCCTCACCCTCGGGCATGCTGGGCCCGCTCGCGCACGCCCTGACCGCCCGCTACGGCACCGACCTGGCCACCAGGACCGTTGCGTACCCGGCCTCGATCACCCCGACCTACGCCGCCTCGGAAACCGCCGGAGGGCAAGCACTCTCATCGACACTGTCCTCACTCTGCCCGAGCACCCGCATCGTGGTGGTCGGCTATTCCCAAGGCGCGCAGGTCGCCGGGGACATCGCGACCCTCATCGGGCACGGGCAAGGCCCCGTGCCAGCATCACGAGTCCTCGCCGTCGGGCTCGTCGCGGACCCCCACCGAGCCGCCTCGACTCCTACCCTCGGAACCCCGGCCGCCGGCGAGGGCATCGAAGGACCTCGCATCCAAGACTTCGGCGCCCTCGCAGACCGGGTCCGCAGCGTATGCGCGGCCGGGGACCTCTACTGCTCGGTCTCCCCGCAAACCGACCCGGTCCTGACCAACCTCGGGCACGCGATCACCAGCACCCCCACCACAACTCCCGCCACCCAAGCCAGCACTGGCAGCGGCAGCGACTCGGTGCTGTCTCAGCTGTCCGGCACCGGCGGGGTTCTCGACGGCGTGAATGTGTCCTCGGTGATCGGGCAGGTCCTTTCGGTGCTGGCCGGAATGTCCAGCCTCGCGGCGAATCTGCCCGCGATCGGCGCGGACCTGGCCGCGCTGCCGCCACGGCTGCTCGCCGGGGATGTGAACGGCACCCACCAACTCGCCGGAGATTTGAACAACCAGTTCGCGCCTCTGGTCACCATGGCCTCACAGCTGGACCTGCACCTGATCGCCCGAATCCTGACCATCATCGCCCCCGCCGACACCAGCGGCCTCACCGCCGCCGCCGCGCAAATCGTGCAGATCCTCGCCGGAGTCGACGTCCCACGCCTCGCCTCGGACCTCGGTACCGCCCAGGAAACCGCCTGGACCGCGCTCAGCAAACTCACCGCCGGGGACCTCGTCGGCGCCGCCACGGTCCTCACCGGCCTGCTGCCCGTCGCCGCGGACCTCGCCGCCGTGGCCGCGAACGCGCTCACCGGCACCGCCGCCGCACCCCTGACCGCCCTCACCACCGCCAGCACCAACTCGACCGGTGCCGGGACCGGACTGGCCCAGCTCGCCAAACAGGGCAGCGACGCGGCCTCGTTCTTCGCCTCCGGAGTCCACCAGTCCGGATACACCTCCGGGATGAACGACCTCACCACCTGGCTGACCAGCCGCATCCCCGCCAGTCACTAACCCCACCCTCATGCCAGCTGTAGTTTCTCATGGCCGAGTTCGCTCTCTCAGTGCTAGTTCGCCTGTCGTTCGTTCGCGAACAATTGGCTACACGGCAGATTCGGCGAAAGGCAGCGGCAACTCAACTCCCTGGATCCAGCTGCCCCCTCTGCGAATTCTCCACGGGCTCTACCGGTTTCGGCTCCGCAGGCAAGTGTTTTGACAGATCGATCGGGTTCGGGCTCAGCCCGAGTTCATTCACCGCGGTGATCGCGAGCAACCGATCTCGCAGAACGGGGTTGTCCACCTTGCCGATCAGCGTCGTTGCCCGATCGAAGGATTGATCGGACTTCATATCCTGCCGAACGGTCGCCGCTTGCTCGGCCGCATGCTTGCGTGCCTTGTTGGCCTGCACAGCCATCGCTCCACCACACGTAGTGACCGCAATCCCCGCGACACCGGTCAGCAGCGGCACCACGGTCGAGGCGTGCGCGTTCGCGTGCACCACCGCCAAGGCCGCCCCGACCAACACAACTGCCATACCCGCTGTGGCGACGAGCATGCTCAAGATGAACGTCACCGTCGCCTGGGTCAGCGACTGCCCCAAGAACCGGAAGTAGTAGCGGGCGCGAAGATCCTCGGCCTCATACGGATACCCGTAGTCTGGAGAGGGAGGATAGGTGATATTGACGTGGGCGTTCTCGCCGTCGACAAAAACCTGCTGCGGTTGCTGGGGAGGGTACGCCGCGTACGGTTGCTGCGGAACGGAGTACGGCCACACCGGCTCTGTCGGCTGGTCGCTGTTCTCTTCGCCCCGCGGAGCATTACCGTCCATGTTGACGGTTCCAAGCCACCATCACTACATCAGGAACCTTCGATCGTCGCTTCGGCATCCGATCCCCCAGGCGTGGTTGATATTGAGCAATAGCCTACGCTCGCAGCAGCTTCCACGCTGCGGCGATTAGCACTTTCCGCCTAGGAGCACCATCAGGCACCGGCCGCGCAGCGCTGGTGGCTCGATCTGCTTCGACGGTGGGTGGAGGTGGTCTTCAGTTGCGGTTGAGGCCGTGCTCGCGTGTGAGGAGCACGCGCTTGAAGTGCGCCTCGGCTTGGTCTACGTCCGAGGTCGGTGCGGCCGGTCCGAAGACCCGCAGGATGCTGAACTGCAGGTGCCGTGTGTGGTCGGGGTCGATGCCGGCCAGCTCCCGCAGTGTGAGGTTGCCTCCGTGGCCGGTTCGCGCATAGCTGGTCCAGCGCCCGAGTATCGTTCGGTGCCGTCCGCCTTTCCGACGTAGAGCTTTCCGGTGCTGGTGTCGGCGATGAGGTAGATGCCCTGAACGGCGCTGAGAGCGGTGCGCCACGCCGCGTACCGGGGGTCGTCCACCACGGCCTCGAGTTCCCGGTGGGTGATGAGTACTTGGTCGTAGCCTGGGAATGGCACAGGCTCGCGGTCGACGATCTCGACCACGCGGAATAGTGCTGCGCTCCGAGCGTGTTTGGCCCAGTTCACCGTGTCCCCCGACCACTCGATGACGAGCCGGCCGCTCAGGGCCGAGAGTAGATCGCAGGGACGGAGGTCGAAGATCCGGCGCGAATCGGTGCGTTCGGGGAGCAGCTCGCCGTGATTCTCGTAGGCGACGAGCAGTCGAGAGCGTCGTCCGCCATCGGCGATGAAGATCAACCAGAATCGCGGTGGGCTCTGTTCGAGCTTGCTCTTGGCGATCTGGTGCCAGCGGGTGTACTCGAGGACCTTGTCCGGAGTGAGGTCGCTCGGCGAGGCGAGGCCCTCGTCGGTGTAGGTGTGGCGGAGAACGAGAATGTCGTCCAGATCGAGCCCGGTCGCTGCGAGGATATGGCCGAAACAGAGATCGCCGGTGATGGTCGCTGGTGTCACCGAGGCAACATATCCGGTCCGACGGACAGCCTACCCCGAATTCATACTTTTCACACGCGAGATGATAAGCCGGACACAGGATTTAGGTCGCGACGCGCGTTGTTCTTGTGCGGGAACCCCACGTACTGAGCGACGGCAAGGTCGCTTGCTCATCGGCGGCGCGCCCAGGCAGATCCGCAACACAGTCACACCACGAAAGCCCCTGCGCCGCACCGCCCGAAAGCGACATACCAAGAAGAAAACGAACCACCGTTGAGAAGACCAAGACGAACAACCGATGAAAGCCCGCACCGAACCCCCACATCACCACGGCCTGAGATGAAGAGCCCCATGAGAACCCACACCAGCGGGCCGGGCCCGCCGTCCCGAACACGACTTCCCCGGACGGTGACGGGCCCGGCCCGCTGTCCTGTTTCCGGGCCCCGCATGCCCACCACCCCCGCTCACCCCGCCGCCCCGTAAGGGCCCCGACGCCGGATCACACCGAAACGCGCCAGCGGGTGCGCACCGGGAAGCGCATGCGTGCGGCACGGGGCGCGGGTGCGGGCGGTGCGGTGCGGTGGCGCACGCCCCCGACGGGCGACGCGGCGCGGTGTGACGCGGCGGCGGCAGGACAATGCTGGGGCCGGGCAACCCGACACGTGCGGAACGGCCCCCAAGTGCTTGGCACATCGGGGGCCGTCAACGTGTAAACGGGTCAGATCATCGCGGCCCCGGTGGGGTGCGGAGGGTGAGGATGCGGTCGGCGTACTCGGTGAGGGTGTCGATGATCTGCTGCCAGCTGGCGGCCTTGGCGTGCGGGTCGTGGACGTCGGGGCTGGCGATGAGTCGCCAGGCGGGGGCGGCGTCGTGCTCGCGCGCCCCGGGGAAGGTGTAGGTGGCCTGTGGGATGGCCCAGAGCTCATTCCATGTCCGTGCGCCCGGATCCCATGCCTCGACCAGGAAGTGCGACTGCGCGATGTAGCGGTCGACGTGCAGGCGGTACCGCACCGGGACGCCATGCCGTTCGGTCAGGACGGTCACGTCGTTGCGTTGCTGCGGCCCGCCGATGATGTCGGCGGCGGACAGCCGAGGGCCGGGGATCTTGTGAGTGGTCATAGGTGTTGCCTCGCTTGCTGTGTCGGTGTTCGGGCGATGTGCTGAGCTGGATTTCCCGGGCCGCTACTGCGCCCCGGTGGGGCCGGGCGCGGGTGCAGTCTGGAGGGCGTGCTGTACGTACCGGTAGGCATCCGCGATGGCGGCGGTGGCGCGGTCGGTGGCGTACACGATCGGCATGTACCCGACTTCGGCGCCGGGCGGGGGCGTGCACGCGGCGATATAGGCCGACCCGACGAAGAATCCGCGCCGGTCGCTGCTGGGCGTACGGACCTCATACCAGGTCGAATCCAGTTCCACGGCAACGCATCCCAGACCATCGGCCGGGCCTATCCAGTCCTCGGGCGGGGCGATCGAGGCCAGCGCGAACACCCGCGCGGCGGTCCGCGCGACCCCACGGATGTCCTCAGCGTCCGGCCGCCACCCCGACCAGTGCACGCTCATCGGGTCACCGGTCAACGGGTCGTGCACGTGGTCGGCCCACTGCCCGCACGTGGCGCAGGTGCGGCGGCCGTGCCGTGCGCCCCGGGCCTCGAGGGCATCATCGGCCAGCCGGGCGCAGAACAGGTCACGGGCCTCTGCCGCCTCGTCGCGGGCGGCCAGCAACTGCTCGCTATCGACCTCATCCAATGCGGCCACATCGAGGGCGCGGGCAAGGTGATCGTGGTTCTCGTGCGTCATAACGTGACTCCAATCAGGTTGTGGGGCAAGGATTCCCGACCCGGGGCCACGGGTTCGCGGCCCCGGGGTGTGCGGGGTGTCAGGCGGCGGCGCGGGCCGGGGCGGTGCGGGCGCGCCGGGCCCGCGCGGGCGCGGCGGCCGGGGTGTCGGTCGCCGGGGCCGTTTCCGGGCCGGTGTCGGTGGCGCGGTTGGCGGTAACCCGCTTGGCCGCAGCGGGTTTCGTGGTCTTGCGGGCGGTGCTCGACTTGTCCGGGGTCGGTGTAGCGGGCGCGGTGGCCTGCGCGGGCGCGGCGGGCGCGGTGGCGGCCGGTGTCGCGGTCTTGCGGGCCGCGCGGCGCGCAGCTGGTGCGGGTGCGTCGGTGGCCGGGGTCGTCGTCGGGTCCGGCGCGGTCGTGACCTTCGGGGCGGCGGCGGACTTGGCTGGGGCGGTGTCGGTCTTGCGGGCCCGGCGCTTGGGTGCGGGCGCGTCGGTGGCCGGGGTCGGCGCGTCGGCGGGTGTGGTGGTTGCCGGGCGGGTGGCGGTCGCGGGCTTGGTGCTCTTGTGGGCCCCGCGCGGCGCGGTCGGTGCGGCGGTGGTGGTGTCGGCGGCGGTCGCGGTGGCGGCCTTGGTGGTGGTCTTGCGGGTCCGGCGCTTGGGGGTGGTGGCTGCCGGGGGTTCGGCCACGGCGGAATCGGTATCGGTGGCGGCGGGCGCGGTCGGGGCGGGTGTGGTGGTGCGGGCGGTGCTGGGCGCGGCCGGGGTGGCGGGCGCGGGGTCGGTGGTCTGCGGTGCGGGGGCCGGTTCCGCCGGGGTGTCGGCCACTGGGGCCGGGGCGGGGGTGGGTGCGTTGTTGGGTGCGTCGGGGTGGGGAGCCTCGAGGGCGGGGGTGGCCGGGGCCGGGGCGGGGGTGAGCGTGAGCCGGGCGGGCCTCGTGGCCACGGCGGGGCGGGCGGCCGGGACGGTGGCCCGGCGGGCGCGGCGCGGGTGGGTCACGGCGGCCACGGTGTGGCGTCCCAGCGCGGCGAACACCCCGGCCACGGCCAGCACCAACACCAGGGCGGCGCGGGCGAACGCGCCCGTCGCGTGCCCCAGGGCGGCGGTCGCGGCCACCGGGCCCGGGGCGGCCGGGGCGGCGGCGGGGGCGGTCATGGTCCGGGCGGCGTGGGTGGTGCGGGTGGTGTGGCGCGGTGCGCGGGCCGCGCTGGGGGTGGTGCCGACGGTCGCGGCGGCGGCGGTCTTGGTGGTGGGGGTGGCGCGGTAGCGGCGGGGGTTGTCCTGGGTTTTGACCGCGTGCCCGGCGGCGGTCAACCGGTCCAACGCGTTGCCGACCGCACCGGCCGAGCGTCCCAACACGTTCGCGATGTGGCGGGGCCCGTAGTCGGTGCCGGGGTCCGCAGCCAGCACGTGCGCCACCATGGCGCGCAATTCGCCGTTGCCCAAACGAACGGGCCCGGTGGCGGTGATGTGGTCGGTCATGTCGGTAACTCCTGATCTGGGAAACGGGATGCGTCGGACCATCGGCGAAATCGCGGATATCCGGTGCGGGGTGGCCGGGGAATGGAATTGATTTGTTCGGCCCCGGTCGGTCGAAGCTATCTCCGGACCGCCCGCGAATTCAAGCCCATTCCCGGAAAATCCACGGAAATTGTTCCCCGACACCCGCAACGCGGCACCGCCGGGCGCGGAAATCGAGCACGGCAAGCTCATTGAAAACAATTCGCCATGAAACACGCACAGCCGTGCCGAGCGAGCCGGCATGCGTGCTCGACGACGGACTCGCCCTGCATGCGGAACGGGACCGACACCACCGCTGCAGATCGATCGGCCGACGTCCCGGCACGCCCACAGAGGCAAGGATGCGGCCCCCGCGATGTGTATGTACTGATGTAATCCATACAGCCTGGGCGGTGAAAGGCCCGTGAAATAGCCTCCGAGCTGCGCGAACATCGCGCACGGGGGGTCCGATGATGATCGGACCCCCGGTTGGACCCCCGCGTGGACCCCCGGTTGGACCCCCCATTGGCACCCACCGGATCACTCACCTGCACCAAGGTTCAGGTGAGTCTCTTCGCGGGCTTTGCGCCGCCGGTCACGCTCGGCTCTCGGGTGCCGCCGACGGCCTCGAGACCCTCGCCGATCGCCTCTCTGGGCACATTTTCCTGTCCTCGCTGTGGACGTGCGCCGTGCGCCACGGGAGCGTATTTCCAATTTCTTTTTCTCCTTTTCTTTATTTCCGGCTCGGGTTTGTGGTGGGGGTTTCGTCGGGTCCGGTGCCGGGTTTGTTTCGGTGTTGATTGCGTAGGTGTGTGGCGATGTCGAGGGTTGTTTGGGTGGGGAGGTCGCCGATGGTTTCGAGGCGGCGTTTGAGTAATGCGAGGGTGGGGTTGATGGCGGTGCGTTCGCCGAGGCGGGCATGGAGGCGGAGAATGTCTTGGTATATGGGTTCGTTGGTGGGGTCGTTGATCAGTGCGGTTTCCAGCAGGGCGAGGGTTTGGTCGGGGTCGGTCTGCACGAGCATGGCGGCGAGTTTTCCGACTGCTTTGAGGCGGTCGCGGCGGGCGTGTTCACGGATCGGTGCGATCCAGTCGCCGGTGAAGTCCTCACCCAGCACCCCGTCGGCGGCGGCGAGGATGGCGCGGCAGGCGTGTTCCCGGTCGGCGCTGGCGGCGGTGGTGGCGCGCAGCGCGGCCACTGCGGTATCGAACCGCTGGTAATCCACCTCCCAGATGTCCGGGCGCAGGCGGTAGCGGCCGGTGTCGTGGTCGAGGATCTCGGTGACCGCCTCCTCGGTGGCGGTGGTTATCGCCGCGCGCAGCCGGGAAGCGACGGTGTTCAGGGCGTTGGTGGGGCGGGCCAGGGTCTGTTCGGGCCACAACGCTGCGATCAAGGCGTCGCGGGCCGCGCCGTGCGGGTGGACCGCCAGCACGATCAGCAGATCCCGCTCCCGCCGCCGCAACGACCGCGTGATCTCCACCCGGCCCGGCTGGCCCGAGCCTGTGCCCGGCTGCCACCACACCCGCAACGGGCCGAACACCTGCACCGACAACACCGCACCCGGCGACCCCGCCCCCGGGCCGGGCTCCTTCAGGCGGGGCGTCAGCGGCACGGTCGGCCCGGGCGGCTTCGGATCGGCCGCCACCGGGTCAGGGACCGTCGCCGGGTGAATGGTCCGGTGTCCGGGCTCGGGGTCCGGTTCCGGCCCGGCTGGGGCACGCAGCGGGCCGACGATCGGCTCGGGCACGGCGGGCCGGGGAGCGCGCGGGCTGTGGCCGGTATCGGGGCCGCTGGTGCTCGGATGGTGTGGCGGGGGCGTGGCGGGGGCCTGGTTCGGTGCCGAGGGGGTACCGGTGGGTGGTTCGATCTGGTAGATCGCAGGCTCGGTGGCCGGGCGGCGGGCCGGGCGAGGCGGTGGCGCTGGGGGCGTGGGCTCGCTGGCTGGCGAGGTCGAGGATGCCGGCGCGGGCGGGTGCAGGTGCGCCTGCACGGTATCGGCGACCGTGCGCGCGGCAGTCAGCAGCCGGTCGCGGCGATACCGTCGGCGGGTTCCCTCCCCCAGCGCGCTGGCCGCGCCTGGGGCGATGGGAAGGCTCGCCAGGACCGGCAACGCGAGCGCGGTCGCGTACTGCCTCGGCGATCCGGTGCCGAGGAGCAGGACCGCGCGGCGGCGGCACAAGTCCGTCAGCGCCAGGATCCGGGCCCGGGCGTGGGCCGGGTCGTGGCGATCGGTGTCCACGACGATCAGGCACGCGTCCGCAGCAGCCAAGATCGTGGCGGTCGGCGAGCCCGGTTCGGGGGCACCGCAGTCGGCCAGCACTACCGGACTGTGGTGGTCCGCACTCGCGGCGCGGGCGTCGGCGGCGCGGTCGAGACCAGTGAGCAGCGCGGCAGTGAAGACATCCCGGGCGGGCGAGGCCCCGGGCGGGGCGGCCAGCAGCCCCACCCCACCGGGCAGGACCTGGAGGTGGCCGGTCCACTCCCCGGCCCGGCTCCCGGCTTGCGTCGAGGTGCCGGTGCGTGCGGTGCGGGCCAGGCTCGCCACCCCCTGGTACGGGTCGGCCCCGATCAGCTGGGCCAGCTGCCCGCCGGACGGGGCGGCCTCCACCACGATCACGCCCCGGGCGGGCCAGGTGCGGGCCAGGGCCAGGGTGATGGTGGTGACCCCGGACCGAGGGCCGATCCCGGCGACCGCGACCAGCGCCGCGCACTCGGCGGCCCGGGTGGAGGGTGGTGCGGGCGGGGGCATCACAACGGCTCGGACGCGGTGCTGGCCTGCCCCGCACGGGGCACAGCCCGCCGGGGCGGGTCGGTGGCGCGCAGGATCCTCATCCTTTGCTCTGGACGTGGGTGATCAGCATGCCGCCGGGGGTGGGGCGGGTGTTGATGAGCTGGAGGTAGTCCACGCGGGTCCCGTCCGGGTGGACCTCCGCGAGGTGCACGTCGGCGGTGGCCGGCGCGATCAGAGTGATCGACACGCAATGCGTGGTCCCCGCCGGAATGGACGCGATGCCCGCCCCCAACGCCTGGGGAGTGATCCCGGCCTCGGGGGCCAGCAGCCGCGCCGCCTGCTCGCCGGAGCGAGTGTCGTAGTAGGCGGCCTCGAACGTCGCGATCACTCCGGCGACTGTCGCCGGGTCTCCGGCCCGGTCGGTCACCACGGTCCCGGACAGGCCCGCACACGCACCACTCACCCGCGGGGACGTGCGCGGCGACGCGGTCGAGGCGGGTTTCCCGGCGCGGGACCCGGGCGGGTGCGTGGGGTCCAGAACGGCGGCCAGAACCCCGAACACCACCGCCGCGCAGGCCGCCAGCGCTGCCCAGGCTCGGACCGGTACCCGCCGGACCCGCCGGTGCGTGCGGACCGGCGCGTCCTCGGCCACCGGATCCGATGGCGGGATGAACCAGGTGTCCTGGTCGGTGAGCTCGGGTACCGGACCGGTGTCCAGGTCGATCTCCTGGACTTCGTCGTCGTCCTCGTCCGCTTCCGGATCGAAGTACGGATCCAGCTCTGGGTCGGTACCGGGTGAGGTGAGTGGCCAGCGATCGTGGTCGTGCGGGCCGTTCTGGTTGCTGGGCAACCTTTTTCACCTCCGGAAAACGGGATCGGTGCCGGGGAGCCCGTCCTCGGTGTGGCACGCCGGGCCCAGAATCTGGAGGATGGCATCGACTACGCGGGCGGGATCGGTGCCGGGCAGATCATGTCCGGCACCGAGGACGAGCTGATAGTCGGCCCAGATCGCATCGGCCAGGCGCACGACTTGGCGCGGCGGCACGATCGGGTCGCCTTGCCCGGCCAGCACGAGCACCCGCGTGCCTCGCAGCCGTGCGGCGCCCTCGCCCGACAGCAGCGGGACCGGCGGGAAGGCGGCCAGGACATCCGTGGTGACGCGCGGGTCGCTGCCGCCGCGCACCCGCACCCCGAGGCGGCGGCCGGTGTGCTGGAGGCGGCGGTACAGGATCGCCTCGCCCACGCTGGCGGTCCGGTGGAGGCCACGGATGCGCCGGAATCGTTGCAGCCACTGTGGCCATGTCCGGACATACCTTGGGAGGCAATCGTATTCGGGGAGCGCGGCGGCGGGGTTGAGCAGCACGAGCCCGGCCAGGGGGTGGTCGTGATAACGGGTGGCGTAGGCGTGCACCAGCAGTGCCGCAGCACCGTGGGCGACCAGGACCACCGGAGGTGTGGCGTGGGCCAGGACAGCGTCCAGGTCATCGACCAGTCGGCCGATCGTGGTGATGTCGTGCCGGGCAGGTGCGCCCGAATCACCGTGGCCACGCTGGTCGTACGCCAGCTGGGTGACCGCGTGGTCCAGGTGCGCATGCAACCGGGTAGTGACAGATGCCCAGACCCGACGGTCGCACAGCAGCGGCCCGTGCACGTACACCACGGTCGCCGCGCCGGTGCGTGGGCCGGTGCGAGTGGCCGCGAGCCGCACTCCATCGCTGGCCGCGATGGTCACCACATGGGTATCGGGTCGGGCCATCCCATGTGGCTCCTGACCTTGGTCCCGGCTCGAACACTGTGGCGGGCAACCTCTTTCGTGCGTGGAGCTCGATCGCCGTGTGCTGCTAGCGAATCGGCGCCGTCCGGTCGCCGGGCTGCCGGGGAGTGTGGCCAGCCAGTTGTCCAGCGGGCCAGGCTCGCTGCGCGGTCCGGTCGCGTCGTCTACGCCACAGTCGAGGACGTCGTCGAGGTACCGGCGAGGTGCCGGTGGGGGGTCGTGCGGGTTCGGGTCGTCGCTGGTGTTGCGGGGCAACGGTGTTCACCTCCGGGCGTGTGTGCTCCCGGGGGCCTGCCCGCGCCCAATGCCCGGCGGGCCGGGGCGCTGGCAGGTTCCCCTGGAGGGGTCACGGGCGCAATGCGCGCGCGGTCCTGGCGCGGGCGGGACCGGGCGTGCGGGACAGGTCCTCGCCCAGCTGGCTCAGGACTTCGCCGATGGCTGCGAGGGCGGTGCCGGTGTGGCCGGCGTCGTACTCGCGCCAGGACAACTCGGTGCTGCGCTGGCGGTAGGAGATGAGCACCTTCAAGCCCGCGCGGACGGGCACGATCTTGTCGTTGTGTCCGTGGTACAGGTGCACAGGCACGGCGGGGGCCGAGTGCACGAGGGTTTCGTATCCCAGCACGTGCCGCCAGACCGGGGTGTTCCACGGGTCCGGCTGTTTGCACCAGTGCGCCAACGGCTGCTCGCTGTATCGCTCCAGGATTTGGGCACGGGTGAGGGTCGCGGCGCCCGCCACCGCCCGTAAGCCCTCCTCGGTCAGGACCCCGCGTAGCGGCAGATACGGGTGCGCCCTGGACAAGCCGATCAGTCCGGCCAGCCCGAGCGCCGCGCACGGCCCGCTGGCGGTCGAGGGGGCGAGTGCGGCCAGGTCCGAGGCGACCGCACCGGCGGCGACTCCCCGCAGGTCGAGTTCGGGGGCGTAGCGGGGTGCCATTTCGGCTGCCGCGCAGACCGCTCGGCCGCCATCGCCGTACCCCCAGGCCGTGACCCGCATCCTCGCCGCG
The DNA here is from genome assembly GCF_050434125.1 of Nocardia sp. GP40. Lineage (NCBI taxonomy): Bacteria > Bacillati > Actinomycetota > Actinomycetes > Mycobacteriales > Nocardiaceae > Nocardia > Nocardia sp. GP40. Next base: position 325,367 of record NZ_JBNPVW010000010.1, read on the forward strand.
GTCAGGTCGGGGAGGTGATGCGCGGCGCGGGCCAGGTCCAGCACGATCTGCCCGCCCGCGCGGGCGGCCAGGAAGGTATGCGGACCGCAGCCGCCCACGCCGATTCCTTCGCCGTCCGGCACCGCGACCGCCCACCCCTGCTCCAGGGCCGCGGTGATCGCGGCAGTGTCCGGCTCGTCGCCGGTAGCCAGCAGCTCCGAGGTCGCGCACCGCCCGCCCAACCCCCGGAAAGGCGGGTAATAGACCAGCAGGCCGTCCGTACCCGGATCGGTGTCGAGGGCGGCGTCGGGCACGACCACGATGCCCGAAGCCGCGATCAGCTCGCCGCGGGAGTTCTGGCTCGCGTAGAGCAGCTGCCAAGCTCCCGCGACCAGGGGCAACCCCGGCACGAAGACGGGGCGCTTGCGCAGCAGATCGCCGGGGCAGGCACCGCGGCCCAAGGGCGGCGGGGAGTAGAAGTCGAGATCGGTCATGGTGTCTCCTGAGCAGGTCGGTCGTTCTGGTCTCGGTCGAGGGTTTTCAGGGCGTTGCGCAGGAACAGCGCGAGGGACTCGATCACGGCCGGGTTGTCGATGCGGGGCGGGAGTCCCTGCTCCAGGCGGCTCTCGGCGACCCGACGGGGCTGGTCGCTGGTCGGTGCGATCCGCATCCGACCCTTGCGGTCATCGGTCGAGGGCTCGGTGGGCTGGTCGGGTCCGGGTTCGAGGTTGGACGCGGATGTGGCGAGGGCGGGCCAGTGCCCGCGATGGCGGCCGGACGGGTGTGCAGGGTTCATGGGTGCGGCCTCATGGGCGAGAGGGGTGGCACCTGTCCTGCCCCGGCGAGGGGGTTCCGGGATAGGACAGGGCACTCGGGCTGGTCTTCTACGCGCAGGCGCTGCCGGTGGCGGTGAGGTACTCGGCGAGGCGGGAGAGCACTTGCTTGGTGGCCTCGCCGGCGGTCCGGACATGGTTGCCCTGGTATTCGCGCCAGGACACCTGTGCGCCGCGAGCGCGGTAATCGAGGTAGAGACCGCGCCCGAACTCGATCGGGATCACCGTGTCGGCGCGCCCGTGGTACAGGTGGATAGGCGCGGCGGGAAACGCGCTGGCACTGAGGATTTCGTGGCTCAGCACGTATTTCCACAACGGGTCGTCCCAGGGCGGGTCGGCGCGTTCGCACCACACCGCCAGCGGGACCTGGTAGCGCTCGCACAGCCTGGACATGGTCGAGGTCTCCGCATCCGCCAGTAGCTGGCGAGCGGTGCTGGTCAGGACATGACGGAGCGGCAAGTGGCTGTAGGCGTGGGACAGGCCGATCAGGCCCGCCAGGCCCAGCCCCGACCACGGCCCGCCGTCCAACTGGCGGGCGATCGCGCCGGGATCGGTGGGCACTGCCCCCGCGGCGATGCCTCGCACGTCCAGCTCGGGTGCGTACCCGGTGTGGAGCTCGCCGGCCCAGACCGAAGCTCGGCCGCCGTCGGCGTATCCCCACAACAGCAGCGGACGCTCCGCAGCATTCAAGGCCGGAATCTTGCGGACGGCGCGGCCCATGTCGAGCATGATCTGCCCCGCCGCGCGACCAGCGAGAAGAGTGTGCGGCCCGTGCCCGCGCACGCCGAGTCCTTCCCCGTCGACTACCGCCACGGGCCAGCCGCGAGCCAGCACTGCGCTGATCTGGTCGGTGTCGGGCTCCCCACCGTCGGCGATCAGCTGCGAGGGCGCGCAATGCTCGCCGCCGAGGCCGTGGAAAGAGGGGTAATAGATCAGGATCGGATCGTGGTCGAGGCCGGTGCCGGAGGGGGTGATCACGGTGCCGGACACGGGAATTCGCGCGCCGTGCGAGTCCTGTGAGACGTACAGGATCTGCCATGCCGGGCCTGCGGGCAGGCGCGGGGGCGAGATCGGGCGCAGCCGCAGAATGTCTCCGGGCTTGTGATGGTCGTTCAGAGCGGGTGGGGTGAAGAAGGCGGCATCGTCGGTCACTGTGGCATCCGTGGTGGTGTTGGTCGTGGTGTGGTCGGTCATCAGGGGTGTCTTCCGGCGAGGTCGTGGGCGGCGGCGATCAGCCAGGCGATTCCCGAGGCCAGCTGGCCGGACAGGGCGTAGTCGTCGTGAGCGGCCACGGTGGAGATGAAGCGGATCCACACTGCCGGGTTCACCAGGTCGCCGTTGTCGGCGGCCAGCTGGCCCCAGGCGGCGGTCAGCTCGCCGACCAGGCGCGGCAGCAGCTCGAGCGGATGCGCGGCGACGGTGCCCACGATCTGACCCCAGCGTTGGGCTGCCGCGCCCGCCTGGGCGGGGGTCGGGTGCGCGAGGCGGGGGTCCGCTGCGTCGATCAGCCGCTGGCTCAGCCGGGCGCGGGGCGTGTAGTCGACGTTGCCGGGCGTCAGCGTGAAGTCGTCGAGCACGATGCTGGTCCAGGCGTTGCCGAGGGCCGCCGAGAGCAGGCTTTGCAGGCTACCCAGGGCGGCAAGGGGGTTGGAAAGGTTTGCCTGGGCGGCGATTTCGGCTCCTAGGCGCAGCAGGGCCGCGTGTTCGGGTCCAGCGCACACCAGGTCGCCGGAGTCGCAGGTATCCAGCACCCGGCCCGTGAGCGCGCCGTATTGTGCGTTGTCGTCGGCGATCCCGGCACCGGGCGCGGGCGGGTTCGTGATCCGCACACCCGCGACCGCGCCTCCGGTGGTGCCGGGGGCGCGATCCGGGACGGTCTGGCCGGGGCGGCCGGGGAACAGCGGCGAGTTCGGGCGGCGTTCGGGGTCGGCGTAGAGGAGGGTCGCGGCGACTTGCTCCGGGCGTACCCGGTCACGTCCGGCACCGACTTTCCTGGCCCATTGCGAAACGATCTGTGCCCCTTGGGAATACCCGACCACCCCGAGCTGGGTGCGGGGGCATCGAGACAGTACCTGTGCCGCGTCGTCGTCCAGGTCGCTGATCGCGGCGGTCGCGGAGTTGGTGTATGAGGCTGGTGAGCGGCCGTCGATGCCGCCGAACCCGGCCTCATAGGGCAGATAGAAATGCTGGACCAGCCCCGGCACCGCCGCTTCCACCGGCCCCAGCAGCGCCCCGAGGACCCCAGTGTCGGCGGTCGGGGACGCGGCCGGAGCGGACTGCCCGGTGCCCTGGACACCGAGCAGATACAGGGCCGGACAGGGACCGATCGGAATAGGCGGGGCCGCAACCGATCCGGGGGCCGTGATGACGCTCGCGCCGAGCGCAGCGAGCGTCACCGCTGTGGCCGTCACAGTACGTATCGAGGCTCTCACCGCTGGCCCACCCCGACGCCGCTGCCAAAACCCGCGCCGATGGTTCCGCCGATGACCGCGCCGACCGCCGCGGTGGGGACTCCGGCGATCGCGGCACCGATCCCCGCGCCGATCGCCGCGCCCGCTGCGGTACCCAGCACGCCGGAGGTGACGGTGCCGATCACCGGGATCGCCACGACGGTTCCGATTGCCGCCCCGGCGATGCCGCCGATCGTGCCGCCGATCAGTCCGCCGATCACCGCTCCCGCTGCGGCTCCCGGAGCTCCGGTAATCGCACCACCGATGGCGCCACCGGCACCAGCACCGGCCAGCGTCGCGCCCGCGACCCGGTCCGAACGTCCCGGCGGCAGTCCAACCGAATCCAGCGCGGTGGAGACCTGCGCCTCGGCCGTCGCGGAGGCACCGTTGATCGTGTCGCGGACCTGCGGGGGCAGCCAGCCCGGCGACGGCGTTTGGAATTGGCCGATCCTGATTGTGTTGGGCGGCGGCTTGATCGGCGCGACCGCCTTCACGGGGCGCGGCCAATGAAGGTCTTGCACACGCACCGGCGGGGCCGGAGCCGGGGACGGCGCGGGCCGTGGCACGGGGCCGTTCCGGACAGAGACCGGTTGCTCCGGATACACCGGCGGCGGGGGCGGCGGCGCGGGTGTTTGGGTGCCCGGCTGCGCCGGGGCCGTCACTCCGGGTTGATCAGCTATCAGCCCGGCACCGGTTGCCGAGGCCGTGCCGGTGCCCGCCAGCAGCACCGCCATCGGCACAGCGCCAGCAACGAGGACGCGGCTTATCCCGGCATATATCGACGGCGAGAAAATACGCGCGGACCGCCGGTAATCGGACGGGCTCACGAAAAATGGTGACGGCTGCGAAGAGATCGGTATTCCCGATGTGGACATGCCGAATAAACCCCTTTCCGGGGGACTGAAAATGGATCAGAAATAACGGACAGACGAATTTGCCTGGACGGTGCTCCCAGCTGCGGAATCCGCAGCCAGGAGCCACCGGAGCGTCAGAGCAGGATCACGGGTGCGGAATGTGCGCCCATACCCAACTGCCGATCTGAATGACATCCCACAAAACATTGGTGCCGACGTTGATCCAGGACAACACATCGAACGGACTCGGCATATTCTTTTTCCTTTCATGAGCGGGTCGGTGTTACCCATCAAACCCACAGAACACCCGCTCGCGCCACCCTTTCCGCCAGGGGAGTTTCTCACCGGTGACGCATTCACCTGATACCGAAATACTATTGACCTGCGCCGACGGCAAAAAGAGGTGAGCGGCTCACCTCAGAAAAAAAGTTCGCCGTGTCGACGCCGATCGTGTCCACATCGCAGTGAACGTCAACACTGCTTCGATAGCAATCAGTTCGCTAACTTTCCCACCCCCGGGGAGTGTTTGCGTCTGCAATGTTGCGTCTTCAATCACCACATGGTAGTAATCGAGAGGCTTGGGGGAAGATCAACCTTTTAACATATCTGGCCGGAGACCCGGCCGGTAGACCCGAAAATTCAGGGGGTTTGACAGACATGAGCAGTCCTCCCAGAAGATCACGTGGCCCGGCCAGAGGGAACCATCGCGGCCGGGCACGCTCGCAACCGCCCTCGGAGGTGATCTCGCTGGGCAGCTGGGCACGTGGGGTCCGCGACATCCACGGCCTGTCCCGCCCGCGGGCCGGGCTGCATGTCGGCGTCAGCGGCGACTTCCTCAAAAATCTCGAGGAGGGCATGCGCCCGAGTGAGGAGTACCTGGACAAATTCATCACCGGCTACCAACTGGATTCCGCGCAAGCCCGCCTGACGTGGGACTTGTGGCGACCTGCTGTGGCCTTGCCGCCGGTCGAGCAGTTGCGCGAGCAGATCGCCACACCCGAACGGCTCGAACTCCTGGCGCTGCTGGACCGATGCGGGATCGTCGCTGCCTACATCGACCCCCTCTGGAACATCGTGGCGGCCAACGAAAGCGTCTACCGAATCCTGCCCGAGACCATGGCTCACACGGCCCGCACCGCCGGCAACCTCGCGTTGGGGATGCTGCCGCCCACCCCCGCCCGCTCGCCGATCGCGCCGCTGCTGCTGGACCGTGACCGGGAAATCGGGTGGCTCGTGTCCAATCTGCGCGGGGCGTTCGGCCGCTACCGCACCAGCCCCCAAGCATGCCGCCTGTACCAACAGCTTCGCCGCAACCGCGCCTTCACCACCCGCTGGAACACCAGCATCCACGTCGCCCACGGCCGCAGCCCGGACGAGCCCCTGCGCCTGCGCCACCCCGCAACGAAACTGCCCTACACCCTCGCCCTGCAAATCACAGACGTCTCGGATCTCCCCGAAGTCCGGTACCTCACCGCCTGGCCACCCCCACAACCCGGACCCCCGCCCCGCGAGTGAAGATGCCGTCGACGTCACCGGTCATCAGCGCGTGCCCGGCCCTTGCCCAACCCGAGACGTTACCGAAAGGCTTATGCTGCATCGGCTTTCAGAGTTGATCGTGTCCACCGTTGATGTTCATGGAGTCCGTGTCTGTCTCGGGTCGGTCGCGGCAGCCTGGTCGTGTGCGGCCTGGCCGATGCTGGGCGAGTTCGCCGAGCTTGGTGACGAGGCTGCCGGCGGTCTCGGTGCGGCCCGCGTCCGACAGATCGGCGGCAACCAGATACGCGCTACTCATCACCTGCATACACTTCGAGGCGGGAACCTGCGGCTCGGGCACCTCGACAAGGACAGGTTCCGCGCCGCCGAGCACCGCACGCGCGCTCCCGGCCTCCCATCCCCAGCCTTTGTTCCACCCACGCCAGCGAGCTGCCGGTCACCGCCCGCGCGCCGCGCTTGAGATCCCCGAGAATCCAGTAACTGAGGCTAACCAGAGTGAGGGGCCAGTTCGATGCGCTCGCCCTTTCCAGGCGATTGCTCAACCACTAACTAGCCCCTGCTGATAGCGAGGTCTGCCCGATCCGTCGACCGCGTGGACTCGCTACAACTGGCCTACAGCGGCGGCACTCAAAAGCTATGCGGGGAAGTCGAACTGGCCGTCGGCTACCCCCTTGGCGAAGGCATCCCATTCGTCCGGGCGATACACCAGAGCCCGTCCTTGACCAGCAAGGATCGCCCCGCCGTCTGGCCGTATCGTGATGGTGACATCGCCATCCACCCTGCCCGAGTTCCCGCTCAGAACCAGATCGAGAACTGACTGCCAAGTCGCTGCCGGTACGGAGACGATCGGCTGCTCGTCGGCAGGGCCGGTGAACTTACTGTCTCGCATCAGCACGAAGTCCGGGGCGAACCTCACCTCGACACAGGTGTGCTCCGAGCCGGAGAACGACGACTTGTACCAGCCCAAACTCATGGCATTCAACCTATCCCGCGCTCAATGTGCCTGATCAGCGCCAGCGATTCGTCACGCTCGAGCGCCGACGCCCGAGTTTGAGCGTACTGGTACTTCAGGGGCTCGATCATCTTCTCATCGTCGATGATCTCCGCGTACACGCCAGATTCGAACCAAGCCATGGTCGGCAACCTGGGACTCTCGAAGTCGAGCAGATGGAAGGTCGCTGCGTTCACTGCCGCGCTACCGGTCGCGGTAAATGGGATGACCCTGAGATCAATCGTCTCAGGATGGGTCTCAATCGACGCTGTCAGGTGCCGGAGCTGCGCCTTCTGGACCTCCGGCCCGCCGACCTGCTGCATCAGTGCGCTCTGGCCGACCACCACGGTCAGGCGCAACGGCTGCTCGCCGTCCAACCGCTCCTGGCGGCGCAGACGTGCCCGGACGCGCTGCTCGGCTTCGGCAGGTTTGGTGGCCACCGGCGAGGAGGTCAAGGCTCGGATGTAGTCCTCGGTCTGCAGCAGCCCAGGGATGACCGAGCTCTCGAAACTATTGATGCTCAACGCGCCGTGTTCGAGGCCGAAGTACCGCAGCGTTTCCTCGCCGAACAGTGCGGAGTATTGGCTCCACCAGCCACGTTCCTTGGCCGTGGCCCGTAACGCGAACAGTTCAGTTTGATCGGCGGCGCTGAACTCCAGGAGATCCAGCAGGATCTGCAGCTTGTTCTCGGTAAGCACGCCCTTGCCGTTGATGACCTGCGACCAGTAGGTGGGTCCGACACGAAGCGCCTTCTGGATGTTGCCCGCCGTCACGCCGAGCTGCTTCGCCCGCTCACGGACAACGAGCATGAGCTCCCAGCCAGCCACCGTCGGCGATGTCCAAGTCACGTCAGCCTCCTCGGTAACAGGACCATACACTAGTGCCATTCTTACTGAACCTAATCTGGTAGGTTGACTACTGAATTTCAGTATTCTACCGTCGTGGTGACCCTAGTCACATCCGATGTGCATCACAGCTGGCCAGACCCTCTTCTCAAGTCGGGCCCATGAACACAGCAGGAACGACCATGTCGAAAAGCCCACAACCGACACGCAATCCGGACCGAACGCGGATGGAGCTTCGGCACCCCCCGCTCGCCGTCCGGTCTATTCACATGGCTCCTGACCGCGCTGCCGCTCTCCGCGACTCGGCTGCCCTCGAGCCCCCGGGCGATGGTGTCGACCAGTCTGCGCCACCGTCGGGGACGTCACCGCGTGCAAGACCGGCGGTGACCCGAGATTCGTCGCGCACCAACACAACCCAGCTCGGTCACCCAACGACCGCCCCCGAGCCGCGCAGAGACGAGACCCGACCATGCGCGCGCTGAATCACTTCAAAGGCCCGACGGGGCCGGATGCACCCGCACCGATTCGAGTGCGGGGAATCGTACGCACCGACCTCACTCCCGACAGCGACACCGACGTCGCTGCCATTTACACGCTCGCGGACGCTTTGGCGGTCGAGCAAGAACCGGTCCTGATCGCCAACTCCGAGAGGGGTTTTCCGTTGCTGTTCGCGCTACTGGACGTCACCGACGTCACCGCGATCGTTGTCCCGGATACCCGGCATCTGGGTGACTGGCTACCGATAGTCCGTACCCAAGTCGAGATCTGGACACTTCGACCAGCCCGGTTCCCCAGGACCTGCCGATGAAAAAGCCTGCGTCTCAACGGCACCTGCACTTGGACTACGGGCCCCTGCATGTGGATTACCAAGGTCCGGACAAGCAGATAGCCCAGGTCGCCGAAGAGTTGGCCGCCAACGGCCGATGCCGTGTTCGAGTGGACGACGAAGTCCACCCCGATCAGATCCCTTTGCCATACGCGCGGCTGTGGGACCACCCCTACTCGCGCATCCTGCCACCGTCGCAAGGAACCGCGCCCGCGCCGATCCATACAATCACCGATGAAGGAATCATCATGTCTACCAAGGTAATTGGCAACTCATCAAAGACCGTGCCTATTCCGGAATCCGTCGGTGTGCCAGAACCGGATCCGGATCGCGCTCGTCTCATCGGTGATCGGGCCACGGTGTATCGGGAGCAGTTCGGGCTGGGCACCATCAGGACGCGCAACGGGGCCACCTTGGCGATTCTGGTCGGTCGTACCGTCGGCCTGATGATGTCTCGCACCCTGGCTCAGCAGGTTCGCCGCGTGCTGGGCCGTGAATGCGGTCCGGTGTTTACCGATTCGGGTGACACGTCGGTGTTCCTCACCAACAGCCCTGCCGCGGATATCGGGATTCCCGAACTGACGCTGGAGCTGTTCCAGATCTACGGGGTGATGGCGCTCGCGCAGCCCGGCCTGCTGATCCCTTTGCCCACGCCAGGAACTCCGGGCCGAAGTTGGATCAACCCATTGCGCGACAACCGATTGCCGGCGTTCTCCCACGTGGTGTCCGCGCTCGCCACGGTCACAAAGGGAGGCCCGAAGGTGACCTACAACGACAGCCCTGCCGCGTGGGCGGGGTTCGTGCGGAATCGAGGTGACCGTCGATGAAGCCGATGGAGCACTACACACTTGTCGGGCGAGCGCTCGGACGACGAATCACCCAGTACCGCACACGCATCGGAATGACCAAACAGACCACCGCCGCGATAGTCCAAACCTCGCCACAGACCTTCTGGCGCCTCGAGAACGGGGTAAAGGTACGCGTCTCCGACCTATGGATCCATGCCTGGTCCGACGCCTTCGAATGCACCGACGACGAGCGCAAGGAACTGCTCGACCTGGCCGCCGAGATGCGCCCGATCCCCAAGGGCTGGTGGTTCGCATACCCTGACGCGATCCCTCCCGGCTTCGAACGCTACCTCGCGCTGGAGGCATCGGCGACCCGGCTGACCCTCTGCACCAGCCTCATCCCCGACCTGTTGCAGACCCCGGACTATCAGCGCGCACTGCTCCGGACCGAAAACCCGAGCCAGACGCTCGCACAGGTGGATCGGCAAGTGGAGGTGACGGCTGCACGCCAACGACTCCTGGCAGACCAAGATTTCACCCTCGAGGTGTATTTGTCCGAGATGGCCCAGTGCGCCCTGGTCGGAAATGATGACCTCACCGCCGAACAGCTGCTCAGACTCCTCGAACTCATGAAGCTGCCGAACGTGATCATCCGCATCATGCCGTTCCAAGCCGCCACCCCGCTCGGGCCACACACCGGCACGCTCGCCTTGCTGGACTTTCCCAGGCTCCTGGCAGCCGAACACATCGAACCGCCGCTGGTATACATCAAGGGTCTCACCGGAGATCGGTACCTCGAACAAGACGACCACGTCGCGTCCTACCAGGACGCGATACGCCGAATCCGCCAGACAGCGTTGAGCACAGCACAAACCCGGGAACTACTCAGCGCAGCACGCCGAAAGCGCGCCCCAGGCGGTGTTGCATGACCAACCCGCCAGACGACCGCACATCCGCGCAGCACCGCCGTTTCACCACCTGCCAGGACCACGTGGAATACGTGCGCCGTGTCGCCGAATCCCTCGAACTCTCGTTCCGGCCGAGACCACAGCCGCCATACGGATGGCACCTGTGCACCGGAGACCAGGAACTCCTCTACGGTTCACTCGACGAGATCGAAACCTACCTTCGACACGAAAAGCTTTGGGATCCAAAGGGAATCGAACACGATGCCTGGCATCAGATCGGCGTCGCCCCTGAATCGCTGACCTGCGATATCGCCGGACGCAGCCGAGTGCACGGATTCAAACGGTGCGGCGGAATCGACTCCGACCACCGCTACGCCGTCAGCGTGTGGTCCCAGCTTCACACCATCGACGACGTACGGCACAAGGAAATCGGCACCGAATTCGTACCCATCACCATTTGCGGCCGTGACGGCGTGCGATATCGGCCGCGGTCCGACCACACCGGGGACCAGTGCGACCTGATCTTTCCCGCAGCTGACGGCGCATATCTCATCGACGTGCTGCGGCTGGACCAGCGAACCCACACTTCGCCCGTCGACCGAATACTCGAGGTCGCCCAGGTCATGGTCCCGCTGTTGCCGGACCGGTAGCCAATCCACCGTGCGAGTCTCAAGGCGAGAAGGGCAGGGTGACAACGAACGCCGGGTGGTTCGCGCTGGTAAGCTCCTACGGACTGAAACCGGGCCGGTGGAATCCAGCAAAACCGAGGGGGCGTCGACTGTGGCGGCACAGTTACCGGACAAGGGGCAGAGAGACGCGCAGGCGGCATATTCGGCCGCGAAAGCTGGGACGTTCGTGATGCCGGAAGACGGTGCCAAACGACTCGCCGCTCAGTGCGACACGCTGGTCGACGGTTTGATCGATGAGATCGAGGCTGCGGACCATCTCACGAAAGTGACAGGCTTCCCGAACCTTCCCTCGGGGAAGGCGCTGACTAAGGGGTTCAGTGCCAAAGGGCAGGAGTACATCGACACGTTGAAGGCGTTCGTGCAGACGGCACTGCAATATAAGGCGGCCTACCTGGCCGCCGGGAAGCAGTTCACCGAGGCCGATGCGGCAAACCAGGCGGCCATCAAGTATGCGACCGAACAGCTTCAAGGCAACGCATGAGCAGCGACATCCGTTACTCGCGCCTCACGGCCGCCTCGATCGTGGTCACAGCCGCACTCGCCCTGGCTGCGTGTAGCTCATCTCAACACGGGACCACGACCTCCACTTCCGCGGCGGCATCGACTACGGCGCCGAAGTCGGCTGGCAGCCCGCCGTTTCCGACGCTGACTGCGCCGAGCCTGCAGCCCCCGGCACAGCACAATCAGAACCGGCCGGACGTCGTCTTCGATCCCTGTACCTGGATCGATGACGCCACGATGACCCGTCTTGGATACGCTCCTGCAACTCGCAAGCGGTCGACGGACATCAACGCTGAATACACGTTCTTGACCTGTGAGTTCCAGTATCCGAACAAGGCGTACGCGTTAGGAATTCTGTCGGGAAACCGGACGATGGACGAGGGCCGCGCGAAGGAAGCTGCTGAAGGTGCCCAGATCCAGGACACCACGATCGGCGGCCGATCAGCGCTGATAGTGCGTGGAAGCGATCCGGACACGTGTGATGTCCTGTTGCAGACCAAAGCGGGCTACGTCGATTTCGACCGGAGAATCTTCAGCTTCAAACTCGATGGCCCGACGCCTGAAAGATGTTCGGGCATGACAGATTTGGTGCAGGGGATCATTCCGCGCATCGGGGACAACTAAGCAGGGGTGTTGTGGGGAGACGGACGAAGGCCGAGATCGCTGATGACATCCGGATGCAGGAGGCGCAGCTCGCACGGACGAGCGGGTTCGGCTCGGCTGGTACGGATTCGGCGTTTGTGGCTGATCGGGAGCAGTTCAACGGCTACAGCCATCAGCAGATCTGGGATCAGGTCCACGAGAAGATCAGTCCGGATCTGTTGGGGCAGATCGCTTCTCACTGGGGAGACCGTGCTCAGAAGCTCCATGACCTGTTCGATACGTTCGGGCAGGGGGTGAAGCGCGAGTTCGCGGAGTGGTCAGGCGCGTTCGCCGAATCTGCGCAGCACTCTGCGAATACGTTCCTGACTGCCAGTTCCGAAGCGCATGGTTCCGCGCTGACGGTGCAGCGGTTGATGGAGTTGAATTCCAGTGCCGCGCAGACCGTTCGGGCAGCGATCCCACCCCCGCCACCTCCATACAAGCCGGATCCGGATCCGGCCAAGGAAGCCGCCGACGGCGGAGCTCGGCTGCGGACGTATCAGAGCGCGGCATCCTCGGCGCAGGCGGAGGTTCAGGACACGATGAATTTCGTGTACAACCCCACGATTCCAGCTTCCGGTGACGCGGTACCCCGATTCGTACCTCCCGCGCCAGGCCCAGCGGTACAGCCTGGTCCGGCAACACCCGGCCCCTCCGCGACGAATAGCCAGCCCAAGCCGGGGACTCAGCCCAGTGCGACCGGAAAGGACGCTCAGCCGAGCACCGGTAAGCCTGGTGATCAGACTCAGGGAAACGGTACTTCCCCCAGTGCCGCGCAGGATCAGACGCAGACCGCGTCGGCAGGCACATCGACAGCCACGACGCCGTCCTCATTCTCCGGCCTGCCAACCAGCACGGCGGCGACTTCGACGATGCCGTCGAATGCTGCTTCTCCAGCTGGCGCTGGCCCAGGTGGTCTGGGCGGGTCAGCTGCACCGGGTGCGACCAGTATCGGACCGGTTGGAACGGGGACGCCAGGAACGCCGGGCACGGGGTCACCGACGGGTGGCGGGCGAGGCGCCTCGGTGCCAGGCGCGCCCGTTTCATCTGCAGCGCAAGCGAATACGGTGCGAACAACTCCAACTGTGGCAACGGCAGCACAGCGGGCTACATCGAGCGGGATGCCACATGCAGGTCACGGTGGCAAGGAGTCTGACGAAGAGCGCTCCAAGACCAGTCCGGAATATTTGCGTCGGCAGTACGAGGAGCTGATGGAGCTGGCTCCGGCGGGACCGGGCGTGATCGGCATCAACCCGGCCGAGGAGGAACTGCCGCCTACGGCGCCTCCACCGCCTGCACCGTTTCCTCCACGTGTTCCGGCTGGTCCGCCGCCGCAGGCAGCCACCAGGCCGACGTCACCACTACCGGCGCAGGCCTCGCCGACTCCGGCACCTCAACCGCACAGTGCCCCGGCTCCAGTACCACAGCCGCACGTCGCCTCGGCGCCGCCACCGCAAGCGCCGACTGCGCCGCCGAGAGCACCCGAGCCACCGAAGAATCGTGAGGGATACGTGGGCAAGGGCCCGATGGAGGATGGTTAGTGCCGCAGTGGTCCTTCACCAGCGATGAGTTCACCCACGTATGGGAGGTGGAGACCGGTCACGATCGTAGACCGTATCCGCTGGACCTCGCGCCTCGCGGCACCACGGTCACCGAGAGCGAACAAGCCGCGTTAGGGCTCGCGGACCGGTTTCCGTTCAACGGCGCCCCGGAGCTGACCAGCACGCTGCGGTTCCTCGCTCGCACCGATGTCACCACGGTCTCGCTGTTCGGTGACCGATTCCTCGACGGACATCCACAACCGGACCCGATCCTGGCATTGGGGGTCACATTCGGCGACTGGGGCGCGGCGGCGATCGCGACCTCCGAGAAGGTGACAGTCGTATCCTGTAAGGCCCGCAACACAATTCGGCATCTGGTGACCGCGATGGGCCCGGTACCGGCGGGCGGGCTGGAGCGGATGCGCGAGCCACGGCAAGCGGTGTTGTTCCCGCCAGCCGACCAGTGGCAGGAGACCGCAGAGATCCGCCGCGCCACTCAGCTGCGGCAGGCGCTACGGCGCCCGATCGACGCACGCGGCTATATCACCGTGACGGTGCTGCCTGACGAGGTGATGTCGCCGCCGCCGGTGCACCGTACCTGGATGGACTTCACCGGCGATGGTCGTTACCTGCTGGCCGTCGGGCACGAGCTGACCCTCGCACCGGCCGGGCCAGATCTATTGATACATCACCTGTCCGGACTGGCTCGGATTGATCGCCGATGACGCGGTCGCTGGGCGAAGTACCGCATGATCTAATGGCCTGCAGGACGCATGGCCCGAAACATCAGGGGGTTTAGCCAATGGCGCCTTTACTTCAAGCCGACCTCGACGAGCTGCACAAGCTGGCTGGAGTCCTGGCCGCGGCGGGAACGAACATCACCAAAGTCAACGCGACGACGATGGCCGCGCAGATCGCCTCCGCCCTGCCGGGCAGTGGCCTGGACGGCGTGTGCACGCAGGCCGGCCAGTTCGTCGACGGCGCCTATCAGCGGGTCGCGAAGAAGCTCTCGGATGTGTCGGGCAAGGTGGAGACCGCCTCCCAGTGGTATTTGGAGACCGACGAGGACTTCGCTGCAGCGATGCGGAAGTTCGACGTCACCCACCTCGGAGGGCAGTGATGGTTGCCGCTGGATCCACCTCGTTGCTGCGCTCGAACGTCGAAGCCTGGCGCACCTCCGCGCTCACCGACCTTGCCACCGCGCTGGCACAGGCCAACAACCAGACCTTTCAGGTCAACATCGATCAGCCGAAGAACTACTTCGCCAGTCTGGGCACCTCGTGGAAGGGCGCGGCCTACACCGCCGCTTACGACCGCGTAGGCCAAGACCACGACCAGGCCCGAAAGGTCTGGACCTACGTTGATGACCTGGTCACCGCGATCAAGCAGGTCGCCGGTGACATCGAATCCCACCGCACGACGCTGATGAACAAGGTGAGCGACGCTCGGGCTCACGGCCTGACCGTTGCCGACAACTGGGTGATCCCCGACAAGGACGGCGTCCCCGTCGCCACCATCAACTCGCTACAGGACGCCATCAACCAGGCGTTCTACCCGTTCCGCGACGCCGTATCCACCGCGGCGACGAAGATCAGCGAAGCCGCCGAGCTCATCCGCGCCGCCGGCGACCTCTACGGCTCGGACATCGACGTCACCGCCGCGCCGGCCGCAGGCAGTCGCCTCGGCGCCGAGGACGGCCAGGCCGCCGCCGACGCCGCCCGCAACGGCGACACCGCCAAACTGGACGAGATCGCCTCACACCTGCCCACCAACGCGCTCACACCCCAGCAGATGCAGGACCTAGCCAACGGCAAAGACGTGCCTTCGCTGCCAGCCGATGTGCAGGATTACTACAAGTCGTTCTTCCAGCACTCCGGTAAAGACGGCCTTCTCGCCTTGCAAAACCAGTTGCAGCAGGAAGCCACCGCGACCTCGGACCACCCCGCCAGCACAGTCGCTGCGGCGCAACAGAGGGCGCTAGCCGACGGGATGATGGCTGTCAGCAATGAGCACCTGGGCACCGGCACAGGTCCGGACGGCAAGCTCATCTCACCCGGTGCCTACACCAATCTGCCGCCTGACATCCGTCAGCTCATCTCAGGGCGCGAACAGGAGTATGTCGGCGACAAGAGTGGGCCCGGCGACACGTTCCGCCGTATGCAGGATCGCGTAGGTTTGGCGAACCTCTTGGGGAGCGCTGATCCAGAGATGACCGGCGGCACTACCTTCAGCACCGAGGTTGGTCGTCAAGCTCAGAGCATCGCCCAGTACGTCGACAGCAGCGATGGTCGCCCGATGGCATTCACCGACGATGAGACCAAATCGCTCGATGGTGCGGCAACGAAACTGCTCGACACGGCCACAAAGAACCATGACGCCAGCTATCAGCTACTTACTGGTCACGGTCTCGATGGTTCCTCGATTCCTAATGACTTGTCGTTCGGTGCCGACAAAGGTCAATACCTCTCCAAGGGTGACTACGATCCGCAGAAGTTCGCGGACACCGTTTTCCGCAACCACACCTGGACCGACCAGGGCAAGGCCGCTTCCGACCTATACAACTGGACCAGTGATCATGCGCACGATCAAAGCAACGAAGGCGTTGTCGCTCGCAAGACCATGGATGCGCTTCCAGGCCTATTCGCGCCGCATGACGGCGATAAGTTGATTACCGATAAGGACGGAAAGACCCTATACGAACACACGATCGAGAACTTCAACAAGAATCCAGAGCTCGCTAATGCATTGGGCCGGGTGAACAGCTCGAATATCGACGCGTTTGCTCAAGTGGACAACGATCACAATGCTCCGAAGCCCGCTTCTCCAATGGAGGTCCGGGATGCACAGCGCATGCTGTTTCTGTCGAGCCAGACCGAGGACGGGCGACAGACAGTGGACCTGGCCCGCCAGACATATGACAACGCGACGCTGTATTCCGTAACCCATGGAGGGACCGGCGACGATGTCAGTGCCCATGACGCTGTCCGCAAGGTTGCAGCCATCGACGCTCTCGTTGGGGACTCGGAACGCAACGCACTGATTTACCAGGATCACAATGACGTCGCCCAAAAGAATGATCAGGCGCAGCATTCACACGATGACAAGCAGCAGATCGGTGACACCGTCAAGAAGGTCGTGGATGCCGTTCCGATACCCGGCGGCAAAGCAGTAAGCACCGTGAAAGACATAGTTGAAGATCAGGCATACAAGGATCTGATGAAGGGGATAAACCCGGATCCGATACCTGGAACCGTCCAGTATCCTTCAGTTATTCAGCTCGAAAAAGATAGTCATCAGGATTTCCGCGATCAACTGAATTCCCTCTCGGGCGGAAGCAATGATCCGCTAGTTAAAGATCAGCTTGAAAAATATCGTGACGCCTACAACCAGCAGTACGATTCCATCGTCCAATCCGATCAGGTCCACGACAACAGCTCGCTAGACCAACTGGTGACAGGTGGGGCACAGGCCCCGGATGCTACAAAGAAGGGCTCGTGACGAATGCGGTGCAAGAATTGGACACGCGAGTGAAATATCGAACGAAGGACGCGAACAGGCGACCTACGATTCTCTGCGGTGCAATGATATTGCTCACCCTGATTGCCGGGTGTGGCGACAATAAGCACAGTCAGACACCAGAGGACAAGTTAGCTGCGGGCGTACCTCAATCATTCGACCCATGTCACGGAATACCAGACGAAATACTGAGCGGGAGCAAACTGCTCAGCCATCCTCATCCCATATCGGATAACGGTACCAAAGTAAAATCTCAGGGTTGCGATTACACGATGTCCAACGACGGCGACGGCTCCGATCTGGACGTGATGGTTACGAACATGACCTACGACTACTTCCGCGATGTGTACGTAAAACGCTTCGGGAATGGGCCGGTCAAGGAAATAAGCATTAATCAACGACCTTCGATTACCCACGGCCCCGAGGCCGATAAAACATGCACCCTATTCATATCTATCAAAGGCGGCGGGCTGAAATTCGACACCCTGACACCAAAGGGTGACCCGTGTCAGAATTTGATTAATTTCGCAGACAAGGTACTTCCCATTCTCCCTCCCGGGGCTTAAGGTGACTCGAGTTCCGGCATGGCTCCGTCATAGTCGTAGTGTGAAGGGATGACCTGCGGAACGCGACGCATATACGCCGATCGAGTTCGCCAGGCAGCAGATCGATGAGGTATGCCGCCAGCTCCTCTGTACCGCAGCCAGGTAGTCAAGTCCAGGGCCCGCGCGACGACGGCCAGCCAGGTCCGGTTGGCGACGAAACTCTGAAACGGGACGTTGGGCACGCTGGCGCCTTTCGCAGTGCGGATGCGACCTTCACAGAGGGTGCCGGCGACCTGCCTCTCGATAGAGCTGGGAGCGTCAAAGTAGTGGTAGTCGCTGTGGCACAGGAAAATTGGACCATCGAGATATGTTGATCGTCTTGTCTGTAGCATGTGGCGATGGCCGCATCGAACAGGGGGCAGTGCGAGCGCTGCGGTAAGCCAGCACTACTGCGCCAGTACTGTACTGAGTGCCGAAAGACGATCACCGAGTTCAAGCGGCAATACGTACAGTCGGCCGCGCAGATCCTGGCGACAACGGGTCCGTTGAGCACCGCGTGGGGCGACCTCGAACGGTGGCGCGAATCCGTCGGACTCCCGAGCAGCGATGCTCGTTCGGGCGCGGCGCATCTGGCCAGCGATTGGCTCCGCCGCTATGCGGCCTTCGCCGCCAGCGACGGCGTAGTGTCCGACTCGGAGTGGACGACATTCAATCAGGCCGCCAGAGCTCTTGCCGCGCAGCCAACATTGGTGCAGCAACTCGGTTCATGGCTCCAGCGGGTTCACGCACTCGGCGTCGTGCACACCGGACAACTGCCCGTTGTGGAAGTCCTAGACCTGCATCTACCCTCCGACGAACACTGCCACCTGTGCGTCCCGGCGACTCGCTGGCGGCCCCTCAAATCCGGGCCCCAACCTGCCCCAGGACTACTGGTCGTGACGAACCGGAAGATCCGATTCAGTGCACTTCAGCACGGTGGCGAAGTCGCCCTGGGCAAGGTGCTGCGGGTGACCTGGCTCAACCAGCACATGATCTCGTTGGAAGCGACAACTCGCACGTTGAGCGGGCATTACTCGACCGACGACCCCGAATGGGCGGCCGCGGTCATCGACACCGCGCTGCGAATCGACCGCCGCGTCATCCTGCCGGGGGCCAGCTCCAACGGATCGCGGGCGATACCCCACCACGTGAAAACTGCTGTCTGGCAACGAGACCGGGGCCGATGCATCCAATGCAACGCAGACGCCTACCTCGAGTTCGACCACATCATCCCTTGGTCGAAAGGAGGGGCCAGCACAGTCGGCAACATCCAACTACTCTGCCGCCGCTGCAACCTCACCAAATCCGACCGAATCTGATCGATTTCAGTCCAACGTCAGCCATGTGAGCGTGATCCGCAGCGATAGTAGCTCCGATGCTTCACTCCAATGGCTGGGCGCCGGTCGCGCAGACTTTGACGAGGAAGTCGTTGCTGTCGAAGCCCCTGTCCCACAACACCAGCATGTCCGGGCGCAGTAGATGCAGCAGCTTGCAGGCGTAGCCGGTCTCGCCCAGCTCGGTGGGTCCGAACACTGCCCCGATCACCGCGCGAGTTCCGGTCTCCACCAGCGTGATCAATTCCAGCATCGGGTAGGCGTAATGGGCGGTGGCACGCAGCCAGGCCCGGTTCCGGGCGGTGGCGGGCACTTTCCGGGAGGTGCAGCCATCGAAGGACACCATCCGATACCGCCCGAACCGAACCCCCGGAGTCGACGGCTGCGCCAACGGCCCGGCCAGCACATCGAACTACATCCGCATCGGCGCGACCCCCACCCGACGGCGCAAGTCCCGCAACGCTTTCGCGCTCGGGGCGGGCAAGGGTATCCCGGTCAGCGAGGCCGTGAGTTTGTCCCAGACCGCCCGATAACCCATCTCGGGGAACAAGCACATCGCCAACACGAAATAGACCTCGACCCGAGACGGGAGATCACGCAACCGGCTCTGCACCGACCGGGTCTCCTCGAGGACCGCATCGACAAGCTCGAACGGCACCACCACGGTCAACTCGCCCAGATGACCGGCAGCGAACCGGCCCGCGGCCACGGTCACCGACCGGGTGATCGCCGCCAACGCGTGAGGCAGGGGAGAATGAAACGGCAACGGAGCTCCTCGGCAACAGGCTGTCTTGGTCGACTACCTGAACCAACGAGCTCCGTTGCCCTATGCCCGAAATCCTCAAACCGCTTGCGCCACCAGCGAAAACACTAACTACCCGGCCTTGGGGGAACCTCACAAGTCGGCGTCTGTCAGTCAGCAGTCGCTTTCGTTGTAGCCTCCTGAGAGGATGTTGCAGATCGTGAGTGCGCTGTCCTATCGCCAGGGCCTCCCGGCCATCGCCTACTAAGAAGCAAGGACACCCCGACTGATGGCAGTGACTCAGCAGGAAATTGAGACTCGGTTGTGGGACGCCGCCGATGAGTTGCGCGTGGCGATTCCAGAAGCGCAGTACTCTTCAGTCGTCTTCCCGCTGATGTTCTGGAAGTACCTGTCGGATACCTGGGAGCATCACCATCAGGAATTCCTCGCCGAGAACCGGGATCTGAACGATCTGTCCGCCGAAGAGGCCCGTGAGATCGAGTACCGCGACTATCAGTCGTTCGAGATCCCGAATATCCAGTCGGGCACTGTCCAAGAGCGTCGCGCCTCGTGGTCGTCCATCCTGGCCACGATTACCCAGGCAGGTCTCGGCCAGCGGGTCCGCGCATCCTTGCAAGCCATCGAGACGGCCAACCCTGACAAGTTCTCCCGTCTGTTCGGATCCATGACTTGGACCTCTGAAGAGGTACTGCCGAACGAGGTGTTGGCGGCGGTCATGCGTGCGATGGACCGCACACCGAAGATGCACGAGGGCAACATGTCCCACGACGTGCTCGGTGGAGCGTACGAATACCTGCTAAAGCGGTTCTCAGACGGGTCCGGCACCCGTGCCGGCCAGTTCTTCACCCCGCGTGAAGTCGTGGAGCTGATTGTCGAGCTCTTGGACCCTCAGGCGTTCGAATCGGTGTACGACCCGACCTGCGGGTCGGGCGGCATGCTGATCGCATCTGCGAACCTTCTGAAGACTCACGGCGGGCGGCGCTACACACTCCGTCTGTACGGGCAGGAGTCCGTCCTGGACACTGCGGGCGTGGCACGGATGAACCTCTTCATGCACAACCTAACCCAGTTCAAGGTCGAGGTTGGCGACACCCTGAAGGAACCGCGCTTCAAGAAGCCGGATGGGTCTCTCGCACAGTTCGACGTAATCCTCGCCAACCCGCCCTACTCTCTGAAGTGGAAGCCTTGGAAAAACGACTCCCGCGCCATTGGCGGCGTTGCTCCGCAGTCGTCGGCGGACTGGGCCTTCGTGCAGCACATGATTGCCAGCATGGACCCGGAGAAGGGGCGCGCTGGCGTCGTCCTGCCTAATGGTGTTCTCTTCCGCAGCGGTCAAGAGAGTCTGATCCGTCGGCGAGTCATTGATGACGACCTCCTTGAAGCCGTGATCGGACTGCCACCAAATCTCTTCTACAACACGACGATTCCGACTTGCGTCCTCATATTTCGAGCCCTCGGCACCAAGGCAGACAAGCGCAAGGGCAGAGTTCTGTTCGTAGATGCCTCCAAGCGGTTCACCAAGGGCAAGAACCGAAACGTCCTTGCGGACGCTGACATCGCAAACATAGTGAGCGCCTACCATGCGAGCTTCGATATCGATGATGCCACCGTCGACCCCGACGGAGAGGATGGATTGGCTGCCCGGCTTGTTCCTATGGTGGAGATCGCCGAGAACAATTACGACCTCAACATTGGTCTTTACATCAAGCAGGTTACGGCGGAGCAAGCGGATCTTCCCACTTTGATCGAGGCTTACAACCTTGCCCGAGCTGAGCGTCAGAAGACCGAACAGAACATGCTCGGTGTCCTCGCGGACGCTGGGATTGAGGGATTCGATGAGTGACCCGATGAAGCAAGAATGGGTTCGGGCACCTCTATCACGGTTCCTCATGCCAAATGTTGAGGTCATTGATGTGGACCCGGCTCAGACCTATCCGACCGTGGGGGTTCTCAACCGGGGCAGAGGACTGCTCTACCGCGATCCCGTCGCAGGAAGCTCCACGGCATACAAGAAGCTGAACCGGATTGGTCCCGGCGTCCTCGTCTATAGCAGACTCAAGGCGTTCGAAGGCGCAATCACGGTTACCCCCGGAGATCTGCCGGAATCGTTTGCATCTCAGGAGTTTCCTACCTTCGGCTTCGCGACAGGGATGGACCCCGATTTCTTCCGCATCCTAACTACAACCCAGATCATGTGGGACGCGCTCCAAGGCGCGTCGAAGGGAATGGGCGGCAGGCGTGAGCGGGTGAAGCCCGCCGACTTCCTCAATATCGTCATGGACATTCCGCCGTTGCTCGTGCAAGAACGGGTTGTCGAGGTCATCCGCGCGGTAGACGAACAGGTTGCGGCACTTGAGGCTGAGGCGGGCAGCCTCCTTCAAGTCCGTGGCGCTATCTTGGGAGACGTACTTTCCCGCGGTGGTAATGGATGGATGTCTGCTCCGTTGTCAAAAGTTGGAACACTCTGCCGCGGCCGCCGTTTCGTGAAAAGCGACTACGTGGAGTCAGGCCTGGGGTGCATCCATTACGGCCAGATCTACACGGACTTTGGGGCGTCGGCTACGAGTACGGTGACGCATCTGCCCGAGAGTTTCCGCAGCTCGATGCGCCTGGCGAAGCCTGGTGATGTAGTAATCGCCGGGACGAGCGAGAACGTCGAGGACGTTGGTAAGGCTGTTGCTTGGCTGGGTGATGACGATGTGGCTGTTCACGACGACTGTTTCATATTCCAGCATGATCTCGACCCAAAGTTTGTCTCATATTTCTTCGCCTCGCCCCTGTTTCAGTACCGGAAGCGTCGGTTCACAAGCGAGACCAAGGTGGTTCGGATCTCCGCCGGGAATCTCAAAAAAATCGACATGCCCGTGCCACCTCGTGATGAGCAGGAGCGCATCTCGAGGACGGCTGACGCGATTGACGTTCAAGTTGCCGCTCTTCGTGCTGAGGCTGAGTGTCTGCGTCAGGCGCGAGTGACGCTCCTTTCACGGCTGCTGGACCGCACCATCGATATCAAGACCGGGGAGTTGGAGATCTGAGCAGTGGCTATGGGTATTAGAGAGCGCGAGTTTCAGAACCTGATGATCCGGTGGTCTCTACCTTTGGGCTGGGAATTCACAGCGGGGGCAGAGTTGCCACGTAAATCGACGCAGACGTTGGTCACCCCTCAGCTGCGTGCCGCCATCGTCCGGCTCAACCCTGGCGTGATCGACGGGTTCGACGTGGACGCTGTGGTTGAAGAGATTGCTGCCACTGTCAACGCTGTCGAAGGCGGGCTAGTACAGGCCAACGAGCAGGTGCTGCACATCCTGCGCGGGCACAAGGAATTCCGGGACGAGGCCGGTATGTGGCACGCGCTGAAGATCATCGACTTCGAACGCCCAGCTGACCCGAACCGCAACACGCTGGTGCTGTCGAATGAGGTGACAATCACCGTGCCGGGCAAGACTTCCCGCCGATTCGACCTTGTGTACTGGGTCAACGGGCTGCCTGTGGTCGTGGTCGAGTTGAAATCCCCGACCGCGAAGTCCGGGTGGGCAGACGCAGCTCGGGAGATCAACAACGTGTATGTCACCGAGTACCCGTGGTTCTTCACGCCTAACGTCTTTGCCGTTGCCTCCGACGGGCTGAAGCTGCGGTTCGGTGCCGCTGGCGCACCGACGAACCTCTGGCAGCCGTTCCGGTCCACCGCCGACGACGAGAACTTGACTGGGCAGGCCGATGTGCAGCGTTCGGTCGAGCTGCTGATGAGCCCGGCCACCGTCCTGGACATGCTGGCAAACTTCGCCTTGTTCGACACATCCGGGGGCGGGGTGGACATGAAGTACTTGCCTCGCTACCCGCAGATGGAAGCCGCGCACTTGATCCACAAACGGGTCCTGAACGGCGGGTCGAAAGGCCTGATCTGGCACCATCAAGGCAGCGGGAAGACGCTGCTGATGGTATTCGCTGCTTCGTTGCTGTTGGCCGATACTCGCACTGAGTCGCCGACGATCATTCTGTTGTCGGACCGGACCCAGCTCGTCCGGCAAACCTCCGGGGTGTTCACGTCGGCGATGGGGGACGCGTATTTCCATCAGCCCACCACCAGTGCGGAATTGCGTTCGCTACTGGCTGACGACGTGCGTGGCGTCATTTCCACGACTGTGCACAAGTTCGCGGACGCCGGCAAGAATCTGTCGACTCGCAGCAACGTCATCGTGATGGTCGACGAAGCACATCGCACCCAGTCCAGAAGGTCGGAGTCCTTGGCCGGGCAGATGCGTGCAGCATTGCCGCACGCGAAGTTCTTCGGTATGACCGGCACCCCCGTCAGGAACCTTGCCACCGACACCTTCGCCCTCTTTGGCAATGAGACCGACCCGGGCAAGGTGCTGCACCGGTACTCGGTGTCCCGGTCTTTGTCGGACGAGGCCACCGTCCCAGTTATGCTGGACCCACACCCGATTTCCTTCGAAATTAACGACGAGGAATTGCAGGCCGAGTTCGACCAGTTCGCCGACGAATTCGACCTCGACGACCCCGATCGGGAGGCCTTGTCCCGCAAGTTCGGGCGGCTCACCTCGGTTTTTTCGAATCCTGACCGTATCCGTGCGGTCTGCCAGAACATCGTGGACCATTATCTGGCCAGCACCTACCGCAATGGCCTCAAAGCCCAGGTCGTTGCCTACAATCGTGAGCTAGCCGTGGCATATACGCGCGAGATCAACGAGCTACTCGCTAGCTTTGAGACCTCACAGGTGCTCGCCGCAGTCGGCAAGCATGAGTGGATCTCTGCCGAGGTGAACATTTATGTCAAGGACGCCAAGGACGAAGATCCCGCCATGCGAGCGTTCAAGCTCACGGAGACTGAGGAGGAGGAACAGAAGCGGCACTTCCTGACCCCGGACGACCCGCTGTGCTTCTTGGTGGTGACCGCGAAACTGATGACCGGGTTCGACGCCCCCAATGAGGGGGTTCTCTATCTGGACAAGCCGCTGAAGGCCCATAACTTGTTCCAGACGATCACTCGCCCGAACCGCACCTGGGTATCCCCGACCGGGTATGTGAAGACCTCTGGTGTTGTCGTGGACTACATCGGCCTGGCCACACAGGTCCGGCAGGCCGTCGCGGAACCTGCTGCGGCGGAAGCCGACCAGGGCGGTGGTTTCGTCAACGACATGTCCGAGCTGGTCGCCGAGTTCCGTACCACTTTCGCTCGAATCGAAGACTCTTTCGCAGACGTGGACGGCCTGGATTTCGCGGTCCACGGATACGAGTCCGTACGAGCTATCAACAGCTTCCTGGACGCCAATCCTGGTGCGGCCGAGGTGTTTACGAAGGACTACCAACTTTTGGCCCGCCTGTATCCGTTCATCAACACGGACACGCGGATCGCCAAGTTTCAGGACGGCTTCGGGTTGTTTGGGGCTGTGTATACGACCCTGTTCAAGAAATCCTCCGATGATGAACGAAAGGAACGACTGAACGAGCTGGGGCCGATGGTTTTGGAGATCATTAATGCCCACGTCCACTCGTTCTCTGTAGCTGCCACTCAGGAGGAACCCCTCGTCCTGGATGCCCAAGGCATCGCCATTCTCAAAGAACTGCTGGCGATGGTCCGCCGCAACGACCGTGAGCGCCAGACGCCACTGTCCGCAGCGGAGATTCTGCGCCAGATCAAGGCTGCTCTCGATGAAGGCGTCGAACCAGGGTCTGCGAAGTACACCGCCCTCGCTGAGCGGATTAGGTTGCTGCGGGACCGGATCGTTCAGAACTCCCAAGATGCCCTGGAGTTCTTGGCCGACGCACTTCGGATCGCTCGCGCCATCGTCAACGCCCAGAGGCACCCCGATGAAGCTGTCGTGTTGGACGATGACCGTGTGGGAGTCCTCACGAGGATCATCCACGACCACGCGCCCTCCGGCCTCACGGTCACGGAGAGGAACCTCGCGGAGGAGATTGACCGGGTGGTCACCACAACCCTCGCCAGGTCATGGGACAACGCCGACGCCCGAAACCGAGGAGCCCGCCGCGTCACTGCCGCAGTCTTCCGCCGGTACATGTTGAAGCCGGTGGGTGAGCCGTACGACTCCACCGTTGCCTACATCGAAGCGCATTACCTGATTGACTGACCGGTTGAGGTATTCGTGAGAATTCTATTTATGAGATTAGGGGAACGGTCTTGTATTTATCGCCACTTACTGAGTCCCTTGCGCACAGGTCAGCGGACCATCAACAGTTCGTGGTGTTGACTCAACTAGCAACGCGCACGAGGCAGCCCTACCTCAGAGTCATTGGCATCACGTTGCAGCCGGACGTGGTGATACCATGAGATTCGTTGTGCAGCAAGCAGACCGGACTTTGGAGCGGCGGCCCGGGACTGTGTACCTTGTCAGCTCGGACTGGGATGACCGGTCCCAGTACGAGACGCTATTCAACATCTATTACATCAATGAGGCCGGCAAGACGATCTCGATCGGCGGCACCAAGATCGGACAGTTTGGGCTGCGGCCCGGCGCTGCCAACAAGCGCCGGGACGGATACCGTCACCCGAATCTGCCTCAGGAGTTCAGTGCCCTCGGTGACCAGTATTTCTCGCTGGGCCAGGACCCCTCATTCTATGAGGCGCTAACCGCCATAGGGTACAGATTTCGTGAGGAGGTCCTCACCGCGTTGCATGACATTGCATACAACACCGCGCTAGGGGCGCGTGCGGAAGCCGAGGAGGTCACACGCGTTTCACTGTTGCGTTCTGTGCCCCTGCCGACGGTACGAGGCCAGTTCTCGCGGCTTGCACGAGGCGGTGCACGGCTGACTGCCTACCAGCTCTCGCTGCAGGCGAGCACGGTTGAGACCAGCACGGTCGAACCGATCACCCTCGACATCACCGTGGTGCCCGATTCCCGCCCTCCGACCAATATCCAAGTGCTCATCGGACGCAATGGCGTCGGAAAAAGCACCTACCTCAACAACCTAACCACAGCCCTCGTGCATGGCTCGGACCAAGCGGGGAACGACTCGACGGCCATCGTACGAGACCAACTGTCGAACGTGGTATCGGTGTCGTTCAGCGCGTTTGACTCGTTCGAGCCGATCACCGTTCCCCGAGACCGGACCATGGGACTGACGTACCACTACGTAGGTCTGAAAAAGCCCCGGCCACGCAATGACGAACCGGGCCAGACCAAAGACCATCGCGCGCTGTCCCATGAAATGACTCGCACGGCACGCTCCTGCCTTGAAGGGGCACGGCGCGAACGGTGGAGCCGCGCGTTGAAACTGCTCGAATCTGACCCAATCTTTGCCGCGGCCGGGTTGTCGGAACGTATTGATTCCATCTCCGTCCACGCAGACCAGGCCGAAGTCCTGCAGATGATGCCGGAGATCTTTGGAAATTTCAGCTCCGGGCACAAGATCGTACTGCTGACCGTGACGCGGCTGGTGGAGGCCGTCGAAGAAAAGAGCCTGGTCCTGCTCGACGAGCCTGAAGCGCACCTTCATCCGCCGTTACTGTCGGCTTTCGTTCGAGCGCTGAGCGACTTGCTTGCCCACCGCAACGGGATCGCCCTCATCGCCACCCACTCACCAGTCGTACTGCAAGAAGTGCCACGCTCATGTGTATGGCGACTGAGCCGGTCTGGGAACGAGGTGGCTACGGACCGGCTGCGGCTAGAAACCTTTGCCGAGAACGTTGGCACCCTTACAGACGAAGTATTCGGCCTTGAGGTTGACGCGACCGGATTTCACAAAATCCTCGCCGACGCGGCGGCAGATTACAGTGACTATGACACCGCACTGGCCGCATTCAACCGACAAGTCGGCACTGAGGGCCGCGCGATGCTGCGAGCCATGATCAACGCGGCAGGTGCAGCACGTGTGGAGCGTTGAACCCCCGGCCTTCACCGTCTCAGAGACTGCGACACTATGTGCTCAGAGCATCCGCGACAAATCACTCGCTAAACGTGTCCTAACAGCACGGGCCACCCTCTCCGCCAACAGCAACCGACTGCGCAGGGCCATCAATAATGACACAACCCATCTTGTCGACGATAAATCGTACCCAGTGGGCAACGAACTATCTGCGTCGGAGATGCGCTCTCTCTATACCGGGCAATTGGTCCGACGTGATACACCTGCGCGAGCTCATTACGACAAGATCATCCTAGCTGCGCCCTACGGTCTGTGCTGCTATTGCCAGTACGGGGAGGCGAATACGATCGATCATTTCATCCCCAAAACCCATGTTCCCGCTCTCGCGATCGACGGCTGGAACCTGATGCCCTGTTGCGGGAAATGCAACCACACCCTTCTCGACTTTCACTCCGACAAACCCGAGAAGCAGCTGCTGCACCCATATGCGATGCCGGCGCTGGGACGCTGGCTGAGAGCCCGCGTCATCGAACAAGTACCGGTTGTGCTTCAATTCACCGCCGAACCTGAGGCGGGACTTACCGAAATTCTGCAGCAACGCATCCTCAATGAGTTCGAGGCGCTACACCTGGGCGAGCGCTACGCCATCGTTGCCGCCGAACAAATCTCTACTACCAACAGAACACTGTCGCGGCGATGGGGCAGTGAGGATCACGAGACCGTCCGCGCGCATCTGCGCGAACAAGCGCTCGATGAAGCAGGTCCCGATGTCAACGACCGCCGTGCAGTTGTGTACGAAGCTCTCGCAGACAGCGACTGGTACTGCCAAGGAGGGTTCTTGACGTGACTACTTCTGGACGATCCGCTGCTGGTGGATCCCTGACGTACTGTGATACGACGACGAGGCTGGATGACCGCACCCGCCCGTATTGCCGAGATCCGGCGCCCGGTACAGGCCCAGAGGGCCTATCTCTCTAACAGTGTTCCGGCGTGTCTCTCAGTAGGTTCGCGCGGCGAGCCAACGCTCGGTGAAGGTGATCGCGAGGGCGTTGACCGCGGTTATCGCTCCCTCATGGAATCGGCACAAGGAGAGATCCAGAACGGTTCGGTCGGTTCATAGCTGGTACCCGGCCGGACATCGTTCCGCAGCCGGAACAGCCGACGGGATCCTCACCGGTAGCAGCCTCGATCCGCCCTGTCGAACCGCCGCGCGGATCACCTCGATCCGCAGCCCGTCCAAGTGCGGGAACAGACCCTCATCGCTCCAAGATCAGAGCACCCGCGACATCATGAATTATCAACCGCCCCTTCGCATCCTGACCGGGTATGGAAGAGGCTCGCGGATGCTGGCGGCCGAGCCTCCGTGCCGAATCCACTGCGCGAGTTGGCGAAACGCTCGATGTCTGAGGCATAGCTGCCGTACGGTCGCAGGTGCATAGCAAACTCTTGTTGAAGGTGGCACCAGCTCTGGGGGTCTCGTGACTGACAGTCCGATTACCGGCATCGGGATGACTGTGGAGGGAGTCTTTTCTGCACGCAGGTACCAGTTGGATACATACCAACGTGACTACTCCTGGACTCGATCAGAAGTCAGGCGCTTGGTCGACGACCTTCGTCATCGTTTCATGGACAACTACCGGCCTGCCCATGAGCGTCGGAAGGTGGCCGATTACCAGCCATACTTCCTCGGCTCGTTTGTTTATCATGAAGATGAAGGTCTGACTTTTATAGTCGACGGTCAGCAACGAATCTCAACCCTGCACCTGTTCCTGATATTTCTCCAGTGCTTACTACGAGATGCAGCCCTTGATAATGACGCCGACAATCTGAACCCGCTAATAAAATCAACATCCTATGGCGAGTCGACATTTACGATTGACATCA
Source organism: Nocardia sp. GP40 (assembly GCF_050434125.1). Lineage (NCBI taxonomy): Bacteria > Bacillati > Actinomycetota > Actinomycetes > Mycobacteriales > Nocardiaceae > Nocardia > Nocardia sp. GP40. The sequence continues at coordinate 354,637 of NZ_JBNPVW010000010.1, forward strand.
CCGAACGTACCGATCTTCTACAGCATGTATTCCAAGACGATGAATACACGCTACCCGCCAACGCCCCAGCCGGATCGAGGCGGCTTTGGGAGGCCGCCGATGAGCTGGATGCGATATTTCCTGCAGAACTTCGGGACGAGACGTTGCCATACTTTGTGGACTGGCTTCTCCGCAGAGTATGCATGGTGGGAATCAAAGCCTCAAGCCGCGAACAGGGTTGGGAGATCTATGAAGGGGTCAATGATCGTGGCGTACGCTTGGGGCCACTGGACCTACTGAAGAGCCTGTTGCTGCGCAGCGTTGTCGGCGAAACCTCCGGCATCGATAACCAGTGGCGTGTCATGATTACAGATCTGGCTGCTGTCGACCCCAATGCCCCCACGCGGTTCCTCAAAGCATTCTTCCTCGGTCGCTATGCCGAGACCGATGAGGATGCCGCAAGAATTGATGAACTATATGCTCAGCTACCAGAGTCCTCCGTGCAGGCAGGAGATTTCTACAGCTGGTTCCGAAATAATGTAGGAAGACTCGGAATCGTACGAACCGACCAATACCGCGATCTTATCACCAGTATGACCGAGTATGCAAAACATTACTGCATGCTCGAGCGTGCAGCGCAGTCCTATTCACCGGAACTTTCACATATATTCTTCAATCGCTATAATCGTATCGGAGGCCAGTTCGGAGCGATGCTTGCGGCCGTGAACAGAAAGGAGGACCCTGCCGATGTCAAACAGAAGGCAGAGCTGATAGGAAAGTATTTAGACCTCGTCTTCGTCTGGCGTTTCTTGACCGGCAGATCCATAGCAGAAGATGATCTCGCCGAGGTCACATGGGAGGTCGTTCCTCATCTACGCGCTGTCCCAGCAATCTCTGTTCGTGATGTCAGGGAGGTATTGGCCCGGCACGTCCGCTCCTTGGAATACGGATTTTCCAGCATGAGCACTCTAGGCCTGCAAGCGAGCAACAAGCGCCAGATTCGGTACATCCTGAGTCGACTGACAGCATTTGTTGCCGTTGGATGCAATGAATACGACGAGTCCAGTCGTTACCTCGCACAGGAGGTACCCTTCGAAATCGAACACATATGGGCAAACAAGTTCGACCGCTATCAGCAAGAGGTTGGAACCCGCCAGGCTTTCGATGCCCTCCGCAACCGACTCGGCGCCCTGGTACTACTTCCTAAATCAGACAATGCTAGCTACAACGATCAGCCCTTCGACCAGAAGGTTGCCTGGTACCAGCGTCAGAATGATCTCGCCGCTTCACTGCATCGCGACCACAGGAAGAATAACGCACCGTTCAATAGTTTTGTCCGAGCAAATAAGCTCGATAAATACTTCCGAGGTTATAATCGATTCGACACTAAGGCGATATCAGAAAGACAAGAGCTCTACCGCAAGCTCTGCGAGCTGATCTGGGCCCCAGAAATTTTTGGCGTCAAAGCCACTTCCTTCCCGCAGAAATCGGATCCGGCAACACGGCGGACAAGAGCTCATTACTCAGTAACAGTTAGCGACCTTATAGATATCGGAGCACTCGAACCCACGCAGAAGCTTATCGGACGTCGTCGCCGAGAAGTCTACGAAGCAAAACTATTTCCCGATGGCAGAGTGCAGTTACCAACTGGCGAGACATTCGGCTCCCTATCCGCCGCAGGACAATTTGTTCTCGGTGCCAAATCCTGTCAGGGATGGTCATTCTGGAGGGCAGAACAAGGTGACACCGAGATCACGTTGGGAGAAATTCGCCAAAAGGCGCTAGAGGCAGGACTCCTGGAACAGCCGACTCTAATTTCCCGCGATTAATACTCAATAGAAGTCAATGTATAAGCTCCCCCATACCGTCGGCCAGATTGCGGTCAGCCGAGGATTCGGCAGCCCGACAGACCAAAACCCGGCAGGCTGCCGTTAACAGGTCACTGTTCACCTGAACACGCAGCTCATTCCTGAAGGAGCGGGGCCGGTCAAGAGGCGGTGTGAGTCCCCCGGTGAGTCCGGGGACTTCATCTTCTGTGAAGGATGGAGTTGTGTCGTCGAGGATGAAATACCCGGTCGAGCTGCGTGAGCGGGTCGTGCGGATGTTCGCCGAGATCCGTGATCAGCACGAGTCGGAGTGGGCCGCGATGAAAGCGGTCGCCGACCTGCTTGGGGTGGGGACGCCGGAGACGGTCCCGTAAATGGATCCGTCAAGGCCAGGTCGATTTCGGTGCTCGGCCGGGTATCGCCAGCGAGGAGTCTGCGGAGCTGAAGCGGCTGCGGCGTGAGAACGCAGAACTCAAGCGCGCAATTCTGAAATCGGCCTCGATTTTCTTCGCGGCCGAACTGACCGGCCGGCATCCTTACCTTGGGCGCAGCACGGCCGCGATCCGCTACAGAAGACCGCCAGCTGTCAGAAGACCATCGGCACCTTGACCTCTACGCTGACCGGATACGGGCACCCCGCGGGCCGGTTGGGGGGCTGTGCCCGCTCCGCCAACACCTCGGCGGCGATGACCCGGTCGCAATGAACTGACCTCCTTCAGGTGACGGGCCACTTGGGCCGTGATCCGCGGCCCGGTGCATGAAGACAGATTGGGCGGGAAGGTGCTCTTAATCTCCGGTCGAGTTGTTGGCCTTCTTCGGTTTTGGGTTCTTTGGTCGCGGTTTCGCACCTCTTGATCGGAGTCGGTTCTGCCGCTCTTTCGGAGATTCTTGACTGAGTTCCCTGCCGATGACGGCGCTACGCTCATTTTCGAGACTGTCGTCTACTATCCCGCGAAGTTGGTCTCTGCTGACGCCAACTGTTCCAACGAGTCCGTGCTGGACCAGCTGGATGAACTGGCTGCCGACGAGGTGTCTGGGTACCTGCTTGTAGCCCAATACTCTGCCGGGCTGCTGCGGAAGCTTCCCGACCCCACCGCACTGCCGGACGGGCAGCATATGCACCCGCCCCGCAGCGACGCCACCAGGACAAACTGTCACCCCGGACTTGGTAGTGCACCCGAGGAAGCAATACCGTCAATCTCCTTGCGGTAGAGGCGAAGAGACACATTCCACGAGGTGAGGCACTCGAAGAGCAACTATAGAAGCTGAGCGTCTACGCCGACCAGCTCGGCTACATCGATCGCGTAGGTTCAAGGCAATGTCGATCCGCGAGGATCGAGGGCACGTATTCTGGTTTGCTCCGACACGAGGAGCGCTGCATCTTCGAGGGAGACGGACATGCCGCGTGATCTGGCCGATGTGGCGGTCGGCGAGCTGTGGGCGTATCGGCAGCGAGGAACCGACCCAGTCACCTGTGTGGAAGTACTTCGGCTCGGCACTGCCAAGCCACCGCGTGTGCTGGTCAAGTTCACCGACAACCGATTCGAGGGACGATCGGAATGGGTGCCGCCGGCACGACTCAAAGTACCGTGGGACCAGGCCGAAGAGTGGTTGGCCCGCGAAGAGCGCTGGGCGACCCTTCGTGACGGCTCTGAATATATTCGCGGCACTACCGAACACCATGCCCTCGACATGCTCGAAGACGATCTCCCTGGCTATGACCTCGTCGAATTCCTGTACAACAGCAACGCCGGCATCCTGCGGATCCACGATGTCGATGCGCTCGCCGAAGATCTCGGGCTCGACCGCGAGTTCATCGTCGGCGACCCGGCGTCGTTCGTCGTCGACGACGACGGTAGCCTGCTCGTGCCCTGGCGCGTGACCCAGGTCATCGCGAAAAGCCTCGCTCGTAAGTTCGCCGATGTCGTCGTGGCGCAGATCGAGCAGCGCGAAGAGGAAGCCCGACGCCACAACCAGTGGGGGTACGCATCGAGCACGGGCTGGATCAGCGCCGAAATCTGCGCAGAGGTGGACCAAGAGTTTGCGCCCGCTCGGGAGTTGGTGCGGCAGTGGTGCGGCGCGGACGCTCGTGATCGCTACGACGAGCTGCTTGCCCTGCGAGCCGAGGTGTACAGGTTGGGCGCACTGATCGAGCGAGCAGTCACCGCTCTACGTTCGTCGGGAAATGACCGCGACGCCGAGGCGATCGAACGTGATCTCGGCATCCCGCTGGAAGCTGTACGCCAAGCGCATCAACGCGACTCGGCTCACCAGTAGGTCCGCTCATCCGGCCCGTACGGACTCCAATGCCGCAGATACGGCCGAAGGTTCTCTGACTTCATGTCGATCTCGGGCGATGTGGCCGTACCGTTCAACGCCGGGTCGAGGCGGTCGGCATACTCACGACACCACTGCAGCCACCCGTCTACCGCAACCTCGGCGCCGGTCTGCTGTTCGCAGGCCGCGCAGAAGGCGCGGATCGCCTGAGCCCGTTGCCAATCGGCCAACTGCTTGTCGAGAGCCGAGATTCGAGTGTCCTCGGCCAACTGAGCACGCGCGCGATCCATCGCCGCCTCCCAATCGCGCCGACGTCGAGCCGCAGCCTCCTCGGCGGCGGCGTGCCGATCCTCTACCTCGCGCACGCGAAGCGGCACAGCGTCCAACAACGACGAGACGCGATCCTCGACACACCATCGTTTTCGATCCGCCCACCACCTGCTATACGGGTAGTTCGTATCGCCCACCTGAGTGAGCGACAGCACCAGCCGTCCAGAGGGCACCACACGCTTAACCGGCCGAAACCGCTGCCATTCATACACTTTCCGACCATTCGATTCATCTGGATCAGGCAAGACCTCGCGTTCCTCACTCTCCTCGGCAAGAGACACACAGAACACCAGGTTGCAGGCCGTGATTTCGGCGCCATCGGAACGGTTCTGCGCCCAGTCGACCGCGTATCCCCGCGCTGCGGCCTCGACCAGAATCGTGTGCATGATCCTCTGCGACCGCGGCACCAGCGACGCTGAGATGTGAAAAACCGCCGCGAGATCGGGCAAACCCACAAGCAGCGGATGCAGCTCATCGACCCGCTCAGGAACCAACACCCGACGGGCCTGGTCACTCTTGGCCGGATTGGAGTTCGGGTGAGTTCCAGCCACCAGCACTATCTCCAGGGCACCGAGATACGTTCGGCGTCTCACCAGGGTATGGCCGGTCGGCACCATGCCGTGACGCTTGGCGAAATCGACGATCTTGCGCCACTCGGCAACCGATTCATCGCTCGGCCGCTCGACCACCAACCGGCCGCCATTCACCAAGTCCGCAACCAGCTTCGCCGCCGCTGCCCGCCGATCTTTGGCCACCCGAACCGTAGCCGCCGGTGCCGACCGCCGCTTCGGTTCGGGCATCGCCTGCTTGGGCTTTCGCACACGCACTTTCGCATCGACAGCCCGGGGCTGGCCATCGTCAGCTGGGCGATCAGGATGATGCCCATGCTCGAGGTAGAAACGGCCCGCATCCGTAACCTCCGCCGACCACCCACCCCGCCTCGTGACGAGAACCAACCCGCGAGCCTCCAGCGCTCTCGCGGACACCTTCAGAGCAGACTCTGCATCATCTCCACGACCGCCAGCAGCGATCACCCGCAGCACTTCCAGCATTCGCGCGTTGAGCGGATCCCATCGACGCATAGCCCACAGCACACACCCACACCAGCAACCGTGCAATCCCCTGCCGATCCATCAGGTTCGGGCCATCGGCTCAATATCAGATGAGCCGCAGTACTCTATCGGCGATGAAGGTGGCCTGGAGCACACCAACCAGTGGTCCTGAACCAGCGCCCGCGCCCGATCCCGTGCCGCATGGACCGAAATATTTTGACGATGCCGGACCAACTGGCTTGTCATTGTGACGCGAAATTCCGCCGACCATAGAAATAGTCATCGCCGATCGCAAGGGAAATTATGAGCACCTGTGACGAACCAGCAGACGCCGATACAAACGGCAGTTTCAAGGAGGGTACATCTTCCAATTTGGACGTCGGATCCCTCCGGAAAAATTCGGTAGAAGTTACGGGCTGGGTATACATTCAGCCACGCAAGCGTGGCAATGACCGCCATTATACTGGGCATGCAACCCGGGTTCACGGCCCTGAATCAAGACGACTGCGGAATGAACTCGTGGACGTTGTCAAAGACCTTCTCGAATGGGCCTCCAGCGAGAAAGGTGGTAGGCGAGTCATCGACGCTGATGAAGCCGGATAAGCTCCCCGAAAATTCAACTAACCCAGTTACTCTCCTTCGTTCTCGGGCTGCACGTCGTCGTTGAGGTCGGGCTCGAATGCCAACGTCAGCTCTGCAACAGTCTCGCCGTCGCCGATCAAATCAGGTCTGAGACGCCGCGCGAATTCGATGCTCGCAGGTGATCGCGAGCCGACCCAACCGTCCCTCACGAGTCGAATGAACGTCTGGGAGTCGATGTACCGTGGCACGGCGAATTTGGTCGACGATGTAGGCGGACCGCTCGGGTATTGGCTTTTGAGAAGGTCGAGACAGTGGTCCGCCGGGATGTACAACCCTGGCAGCAACTCGTCGTCTTCGGGCTTCAACGGGATGGTCTCTACGAACTTGACGAACCCTGCAGTGTCGGAAAGCCGATAGACGTCGCCGATGCCCGAGACCGAAGGATCGGCGGCGAAGTCTGCAGTCAGGTCGACCATGCGACGCAGCTGGTTGTGAAGCCGCCGACCGCCGACGAAGGTGAGCTGTGCCGTGCGGTCTATGTCTTTGTCTCGCTCCTTCTTTCGGTTCTTTCTCCCCTTGAGGCGCCTGTACTGAACGAGGACGATGGTGGCAGGGCGCTCTCGGATGTAGAGCAGATCGCCTCCCGACACCCCCTCTCCATCAGGGAGGCGGTCGATGTTCTTGATCAACAGGCGCCTTCCGTGGTCCTCGAACTCGAACCATCCTGCGCTCGCGCGTCGTTGGCTCGTCAATCCAGGAACAACCGTCGAATCCTCTGTCAACATGTCCTGCTCGTAGAGAGCCCGTTCAAACCGCTCGAGTCGTGTCGGCACCTCATTCGCCGACCTAGCCGGGTCTACGGGCTGGGCCATTGACCAGTTCTGGAATCCGAATATTCTCAAGGCCGTCGCCATTCGATCGCGTCGCTCGGCAAGGGCCAAGCGCTCCTCGTCAAGCGGCTGTCTTGCCTGGCTGTCGGACTCTCGTTTGCTTCGTAGCTTCGAATCGAAGTCGGAGATGCGCCGGCGCAGAATCGGTTCGATCGCTGCGGACTGGCGTTCTGTCATCGGCCGGGTAATGCCGCCCAACGATTTCCAGATCTCGGTAGCGATTCGAGCGTCGGCGATCTCGTCGAGCACCTCATACAGGGGGACCGGATCGACGTGCGTCCACTCGTCTACGGTGATCGGTCGGCCGCCTTCAGGGTTGCTTGTGTGACCACGTACGCGGGCCATGCCGATGATGCCGAGGTCCCGCTCCGGATTCTCAGGACCCCGATAGGCGGGATCCCGCCGCAACAGCAGCGCTGGCGGCTGAACCCCTGTCTTCCAAGCCTTCTCGCTGAAATTGAAATGCAGATCGGGATCCGGCTTCCGGCGAGACGGTCTGAGCAGGCCGGAGATGCTGGGATCGCCGGAGATATCGCCGGTTCTGATCTTGTGGACATCCTCGGGAGTCAGGATGATGAAGCAGAATGTCTCCGGCCGGGCCCGGTGTGCCAGCGACTTGTTCGATCCCACCCCTCCCAAGGACTGATAAGCGCAGCCATACTATCGCTCTGGGGCAAGATCACCGAGCCACAATCGAAAATGCACCAGGGCCCAGCGAAACGCCAGTGCCGCAACTACATCCGATACATACTTCGGCTGCTCCGACCCGCAGCATCGCTATCGCGGTCTCACCACCCACCTCGTCCTGGGCTGTGGTTGACACGATGAAAGCTGTTGCCACCTCATGGATCTCGATCTGCTATGGTTCAGCAATCCCGCTCGTCTACACCCAGATCACCAGGCCGCCTCGGTCGAGACCTCAGTCGCAGACCGCGGAATTCGATCTTGCCGCGGACGGTGCTCCATCCGAAAAACCAAGAGACACAGTCAATCACGTATATTAGCCCGTGGTTCCATCGACTGAATGCGTGCAAGGACTCTTCGACCTCGTGTTGTCGCGCTGGCAATCCGGATCCCCCGCGGACCGCGATGGATCCACACCAGATCGAGCCTGACCAGTTCCATAAGGTAGCCCTCGTAACGCGCAAGCGTACTCGGCGCCTCCGAGGGTGCTGCCCCACGGAGCAACCGGGGTACCTCAACCTGCTTGCATCCGGCAACCAGAGACAAGAGCCAGTGCAGCCGCTCACGGCGCCTCAGAAGAGCGGTAATACTCCGGCCTCGACGAACTCCCTGTTCCATCAGCGCTTCCGTCCCAAGAGCACGCGAAGAACTTCCACCGCCATCTTGCGCCGTTCGCGATCACGATGAAAGACGGCACCGACGGTGGCCAGCAACACCGCGACGGACACCGGAACGACTACGAGGAGGGAGAGGAGACCAGTTGCAAGAGCGTCTTTCATGGATGACACATTGAATCTATGCCGTTGTGGTGGACAAGCTCCCACGCAACGGCTCTGAGTAAAGGGGGGTGCGACATGTTCCGCCGCTGGTCAATCGGTGTAAAAATCCAGATTATGATCCCCATCACCGGCGCATAGTGTCGCGGCGTGTCGAGTTCCGCCGACAGTAACGGGAACCACTGCAGAGCAGGAGATCACCCCACCCCAGAAGGAGCCATAACCATCTTGGACTCCTGTCGTCGATGCCGGAGGCTTGCTCGTTGCTGACCCGCTGATCCTGCCTAACAGGAGTCGCTAGTGCTTCTCTCTTCTGACACATGACTTCACCGAACTTGTTGTGACAACGCCCTACTCCACCACAACGGTTCAATCACTCGCCCCCGCAAAGCCGTTCCGAGTCGAGTTCTCGACCGTTACGCTATGTAGATGGGGGACAGCGAATTATCAGGCGCCACAAGCCGAATGAAGCTCAGGCAACCCCGCCCCGGGGACGAGACGGTAGAGGTCATGATCACCGTCAAGACCTACCCGAACCCGAGCGACACCTACGGCGAGACCGTCTGCGTCGCGGGCGTCAGGCTCGATCGAAAACATCCCGAGTGGATCCGTCTGTATCCGGTGAAGTTCCGCAATGAGGACTTCGACAAGCAATTCAAGAAGTACGAGGTCCTGCGTCTCAACGGCACCTACAGGCAACCCAACGACAACCGCCCTGAATCATTCCGGCCGCGCCAGGACGAGATGGAACATCTAGAGCTGTTGGACACGGGTAGCAACTGGCACCGGCGCCGGATGAACCTCGACGGCCTTATCGGTGCAACCACGATGTGCGGGCTCCTCACACAGAACCCTGTCGGTGGCATGGGCACCCCGTCACCGTCACTCGGATTGATACAACCGAGCGATGTCGAGGTCAGCGTCGTCCCGGGAGATCCTTGGTCCGCCGCAGAGCAGGCGAAGATCGAAAAGTCGTCTGCTCCCGATCTGTTCGGGACCTCACTCGAGCCGCTGGAACCGGCGCCATTCGCTGTGCGGTACAAGTACCGCTGCCAAGCGCCGAAGTGCCGCGGCCATGACCAGAAAGTGCTCGACTGGGAGGCAGGACAAGCCGGCCGACGGTGGCTGAAGTCCTACGGTGCCCCCCGAGCGCGCGAGATGCTCCTGGCAAAGTGGCGCGACACCATGCTCTCACCCAGCCGCGACGTCCACTTCTACGTCGGCAACCAGAACCAACACCGCCGATCGTTCTCCGTCCTCGGCGTCTGGTACCCCAAGACCGAGCTCGCCTTGTTCTAGACGTGCACCACAGCGGCATTGGGCCGGGCTTCCAGAAGCCTATGCACAACGATGTCCCGATGACACTCGGCGTGATCATGCTCGAAACACAGCAACGCCACCACGCCACCGTCGAGGAGCTCGCAGACGTGCGCGAGAGCCTCGGTCGCAGCGGCACTGTCGAGCAACTCGTGATACCGGGCGTGAGACTCCGGCTCACCAGCACGGAACCCTTCCCGGTTGCTCTTCGGATTGCCGAGTGCACGGTGGTGAACATAACCGATGCCCACCGCAGCGAGAGCCTCGGCAAGCTTCGTCTTCGACAACCCAGGTTTACGGCTCAGCGGCGTCAAGCGCACATCGACAAGCACCCGGACGTCTTGTTCGACGAGCTGGGCGACAAGAGCACCGACGGTCTTTCCCTCGTAGCCGATGCTGACAAGGGTTCCTTCCGTGGCGTCATACTCGGCGGCAGTGTCAGAGGCTCCCATGGGTCCCTATCGTGCATCAACCACCGCGATGCAGCACAACGGACCGCGAAATACGCCACAGGATCATCACCACACCTCGAGGCTGAGTGCGACCGGCCAACCGGCTGCCGAATCACGTGGTGACGGCGAAGAGATGTCCAAGCCGTCAGATTCGCTGTACCAGCGGCGCATCCCCCACCACCCCGAGCAGCCGGGGCAGCAGCACGGGATCTGCGGCGACACAACGGCTGGTGTCGACGATCAGCAGGGGGGCCGCCCAGGTGGAGCAGTCCAGGAAAGGTCGCGCGGATGTCCACCACTCGCTTTCAGATCGGGTACTCACCCACGATGACCAGGCGTTTTCCGGTTGCCCATGTTTTGTGTGTCCTGCCAGAGGCACCAACCTGCGACAGCTGGTCTACTTGCGCGGCCGCCCCCTGAGTGTCCCTCATGGCGATTCCCCGCTCACGGAGTCTGGCCTGCACAGTAGTGGCGTCCACACCCAGACGCGCTCCCACTCGGGCCAGGGACCAACCCAGCCCATGACTGCATAGCGAATCATGCATTGTCCTAACAGTTTTCGTCCTCCATATGGTCGTGTAGCGTGTCGGTTCCAAGCGGCGAAGAGGTGGTTATGGATATCGAGTTGGGGGACGCGGTCACCGCGTTGAGGGACGAGCTGCTGGCTGCGACGGCGCGGGGCGCTGACGAGGACATGCGCTTCGTGGTGGGGCCGATCGAGCTGTCGTTTGAGGTGGAGCTGCGAGCGGATGCAAAAGCCAAAACCGGATTCAAGGCATGGGTGGTCACCGGTGACGTAGAGGCGGGCGGCTCGCGGACGCGCAAACAGCGGGTCTCGATCACGCTGACCCCGAAGAAGCGTGGAGGCGGCGATGTTCTCGTTGGCAACGATATCCAGGTTCACCGACCGGGCGATACCTCCGCGCACATAGGTCGCTGATCAGATCTACCAGGTCAGCGATTGCATCTGCGGGGAAGGGAAGCTACGGGGTGCGCTGGGATCGGGTCTTGGGAGTATCGGGCTTGGCGGGTGGGTCGGGGTATTTGGTCGCCTCGCGGCTGGTTTTGACTTCAGCGCACGTCGTCGGTCCGGGTGCCCGTGATGTCGTTGTGTTCCGGCCTGGTCGGACGGAGCAATTCAAAGGAACGGTTGTGTGGTGCGGCGCGCCGGACGGCCGCACCGACGCTGCCCTCGTGCACGTCACCGCTCCGGACTGGCCAATCCCGGTGCTGGAACCTGTTCTGTGGGGACGCACTGTCACACATCGGCCGGGTATCCCATGTGTCATGTGGGGCCTGCCCGGGTTTGTGCAGTTGCCTGATGGCTCCGACGAAGTCGAGCAGCCGACCGGCACACTCAATCCCGGTGACGGGTACATCAGTGACCGGTATGTTGTAAAACTTGCAGGTACCCCGCCCGACGACGGCACCGCGTCCCCCTGGCGCGGGATCTCTGGTGCAGCCCTGTACTGCGAGAATTTACTTGCGGGAGTTGTCGCCGCTGATCCAGCCCATCGAGGCCATGCGGCACTGACTGCAGTACCTGCCTACATGCTCTTGCGCGACCCCGAATTTCGGAGCACAGTCGAACACTTCGCAGGTAGCGGTAGTTTGCGGTGCGAGTCCATCGAACTACAAACGCTGATGGACCATCAATCGCCGATACGATCCACAACCGCGATGACACCGGGAAGTTTGCTGGCCGCGCGGCGCGCGATCGTCCCGTTCCGTGGCCGACAACGCCTGCTGGCCGAACTGCGTGAATGGGCCTCGCAACTCGGCCTGGGGGTATGGCTGTTACATGGATCCGGCGGGCAGGGGAAGACCCGCCTCGCACACTACTTCGGAGAGCAGCTGGCTGACGACGGATGGGCCGTTCTATGGCTCAATCATCAGGCCACCGGCGACCAGTTGGTACTTCTCGGGCAGATGACTCTGCCGCTACTCGTGGTCGTGGACTACTCAGAGACTCGGGGTGATCAACTTGTCGCGCTACTGAACGAGCTTGCCAGCCGAAGAGCGAGTAGGCCTGTGAAAGTACTGCTTCTCGCCCGTGTGGTCGGCGATTGGTGGGAACAGGCAGTTGCGGGCAGCGAGTCTGCCGCCGGCGCATTGGAGCAGGCGCGAGTCACAATGCTGGCACCGCTAGAGGAGTCCCCTCCAGCACAAGAGCAGTCCTTCAGGGCCGCGGTGGACGCCTTCGCTAGCGCTCTATCCGATCATGACAACGCTGGCTCCGCCCATGCCACCGGTACCGACTGGACGGCCGCAGCGTCGGCGGTCCGATTGGCGCCGGTCTTCGAGCCAGGCACAACAGCATTGGGTGTGCAGATGTCGGCATTGGTTGAGCTGCTTGACACTGTGACACAGGACGTCGCACCTAGCGATACGGGCTTGGAGGATCGGTTGCTCGGGCATGAGCGCCGCTACTGGGCAACGACCGCCGCGATCCATGGCGTCAACATTCTCGGCCCGGCCACCCTTAAGGACATTATCGCCGCCACCATTGTGCTTGCCCCCGTCACCCCTCATGATCTCGACAGAGTTCTGACCCGTATTCCTGATCTGAAAGATCAGTCAAAGGTCCTGCACGGTAAAACGCGGGACTGGTTGATGAGTCTCTACCAGGGGCAAACACCAGACGTGTTCGGGGGGCTGGGACCCGACCGTGTCGCTGAACGGCTCATCGGGCGGCTCATGCTCGATCACACCCGACCCTGCATCATCGACACTCTCGCCACTGCGAGCACCATCACCAACACCGAAGCTCAACACCTGCTCACCGTATGCACGCGCGCCGCAACCCACCCCTCTCTCGTCGCGATCGGCAACCGTATTACCGCATGGTGCGAGACCCATCCATATCGCTTGATGCCTGCAGCGATCCATATCGCTACCCGAATCGAGGAACCAACCCCCCTAGTCGCTGCCGTTAACCACCTCACCGGTAGCCCCACCACGAGCACCGACATTCTCGTCTGTCTGCACGACAGCCTTCCCAATGAAACACGGGTGCTCGCCGAGGCTGCATTATCCGTGGCCCTAGTCCTCGCCAGACGCCGTCAAAATCACGCTAATCTGACCATCGACGATAAGAATCTATCTGCTGAGAGCCTGCATAACCTCTCTATCCGGTTAGCTGATGTGGGCCAGCAGAGACTGGCTCTGGGTGCCGCTATGGAAGCGGTCGACCTCTATTGGCAATTGGCCGGGCAACAGGGTGTCTCATCCCCGCCAAACCTCGTGATGAGCCTAAACAATCTGGCGATCCGACTCGCCGATATCGGCAAGCAGGAAGAAGCTCTGACTGTAGCTGCCGAAGCCGTCGAGCTTACCCGGCAGCTGGCTGCGGCCACGCCGCACGATGACCGGTACTTGACCAGCCTTGCGACTAGTACGAATAACCTCTCAAACCAACTTGCGGATATGGGTCGGCGAGAGCCCGCGCTGGCCGCTGCTCGCGAAGCCGTAGATCTCAACCGTCGGCTGGTCGCATTTCACCGTAACGGCCGCCTACTCGACCTAGCACGTCGCGACCTAGCAATAAGCATGAACAATCTCTGCAACCGGTTGGCGGATGTGGGCCGGCGAGAGGAGGCGTTGGCCGCTGCCTTCGAAGCAGTCGATCTCTATCGCCGACTGGCTACGCAGACTCCGGACGCCCACCTTCCCGGCTTCGCAACGGCGACGAGCACCCTCGCAGCTCAACTCGCGGACGGAGGTCGATTGGAAGAGGCGTTGGCCGCTGCTACCGAGGCAGTGGACCACTACCGCCAGCTGACCAGACAACATCCTGACAGGTTCCGTCCCGGCCTCGCCAGGGCTTTGAACAACCTTGCGGCCGATCTGGCGGACGCCGGTCGGCACGAGGAGGCGCTTGTGACGGCAACCGAGGCAGTGGACCACTACCGCCAGCTGACCAGACAACATCCTGACAGGTTCCGTCCCGGCCTCGCCAGGGCTTTGAACAACCTTGCGGCCGA